>NZ_JBHSPA010000038.1:56161-130465 GCF_042656245.1 Nonomuraea insulae | reverse complement strand
GCGGGACCCGCCGGCGGCGCGCCGAGCGGGCCGGCCGCGGCACCCGCGACGGGCGGCACGCTGCGCGTCCTGGCCAACGCGGACTTCTCCCACCTGGACCCGGTCCGGGGCTTCGACGGCGGCGTGAACAACTTCTACCGGCTCATCTACCGGGGACTGACGATGTTCGACGCGGCGGGGCCGAACGCCGACGGCACGAAGATCGTCGCCGACCTGGCCACCGACACGGGCAAGCCGTCCGACGGCGCCAAGACGTGGACGTACACGCTCAAGGACAACCTGTTCTTCGAGGACGGCACGCCGATCAACAGCGAGGCGGTCAAGTTCGGCATCTCGCGGGCCTTCGACCCGGAGGCGGGAATCGGCTCGCCGTACGCCAAGCTGCTGCTGGACGCGCCCAAGGACTACAAGGGCCCCTACGAGTCGGGCGATCTCGACACGATCGAGACACCGGACGCCAAGACGATCGTCTTCCACCTCAAGAAGCCCTTCGCCGACTTCCCGAGCGCGCTGGCGCTGGGCAACTTCACCCCGTTCCCCAAGGGCACCGGGGCGGCCGCGGCGTTCGACACCAAGCCGATCGCGAGCGGGCCTTACAAGGTGGCGAGCTACCAGCGCAACGCGTCGCTGAAGCTGGTGCGCAACCCGCGGTGGAAGGCCGATACCGACACCGTCCGCGCGGCCAAGCCGGACGCCTTCGAGTGGACGTTCGGCCTGGACCCGGCCACGATGGACGAGCGCATGCTGGCCGGGCAGGGCGCCGACACCGACGCGATCGCCGCGAGCCTCCAGGCCGCGGCCGTGGCGCGGGCGCAGACGCCGCAGATCAAGGCGCGCACGCTGTCCGGGCTCAACGGCTGCACGACCTACATGAGCCTGAACACCACCAAGAAGTACCTGGGCGACGTGCGCGTACGCCAGGCGATCAACTACGCGGTCAACAAGGACACCGTGGTGGCGGGTATGGGCGGGTCGACGCTGGCGGCCAAGGGCACCTCGATCCAGCCGCCCACGGTCGCGGGCCGGGTGGACTACGACCCGTACCCGTACAACGTCGAGCAGGCCAAGAAGCTGCTGGCCGAGGCCGGCCTGTCGGGCGGCTTCTCGCTGGAGCTGGACACCCGGCCGGTGCCGAAGATGTCAGCGGTCGCGGTGGCGATCCAGGAGGCGCTCAAGCAGGTGAACATCGACGTCAAGATCAACAACGTCGACACCTCCACGTTCTACGAGGTCATCGGCACGCCGGCGAAGCAGAAGGACATGGCCGTGACCGGCTGGTGCCCGGACTGGGCCTCCGGCGCGACGTTCCTGCCGCCGCTGTTCGACGGCCGCAACATCACCGCCAAGGGCAACGCGAACCTCGCGCAGATCAACGACAAGGGCATCAACGCGCGCATCGACGAGATCGCGGACATGGCGGAGGTGGAACAGGCCAACGCGGCCTACGGCGAGCTGGACAAGGAGATCATGAAGCTCGCCCCCATCGTGCCGCTGGCCTACGAGAAGCTGACCCTGCTCGTCGGCACGAACATCGCGGGCGCCTACATGTCCAACGCGTACTCCGGCGGCATCGACCTGGTCTCCGTCGGACTGGCGAAGCCGACGAAGTAGATGACCGTCGCCGCTCCTCCCCAGCAGGTGGCGGGCGTGCCCGCCACCTCGGGCCGGCGCGTGGTCAACGCGCTGCTACGCGACCGCGCCGCCGTCCTCAGCACCGCGTACCTCACGCTGATCGTGCTGATGGCGATCTGCGCGCCGCTGATCAGCGCGATCACCGGCCACGGCCCGAACGACTTCGACACCGCCGCCGTCAACACCGACCTGGGCGGGATACCGCACGGCTCGCTGGGCGGGATCAGCGCCGACCACCTGCTCGGCGTCGAACCGCAGAACGGCCGCGACATCCTGGCGCGCATCGCGTACGGGGCCCGCGTCTCGCTGCTCATCGCGCTCGCGGCCACCGCGCTCACCACGCTGCTCGGCGTGGTGCTGGGCATGCTCGCCGGGTTCTACCAGGGCTGGGCGGACCAGGTGATCAGCCGGGTCATGGACTTCCTGATGGCCTTCCCCGCGCTCATCTTCATGATCGCGATCCTGTCGGCGCTGCCCCAGGGGAACCGGCCGGTGCTGCTGGTCGTGGTGATCAGCGTGTTCGGCTGGCCGTACCTGGCGCGTGTGGTGCGCGGGCAGACGATGACGCTGGTCAACCGGGAGTTCGTGGAGGCCGCGCGGGCCTCCGGCGCCTCCACGGGGGCGCTGGTGTTCAAGGAGATCCTGCCGAACCTGCGCAGCTCCCTGATCGTGATGACCACGCTGGCCGTCCCCGGCTACGTGGGCACCGAGGCGGGCCTGTCGTTCCTGGGCGTCGGTGTGGCCCCGCCCACGCCGTCGTGGGGTCAGATGATCTCCAGTTCGGTCGGCTGGTACGCCGTCGATCCGATGTACTTCGCGATCCCCGGACTGTTCCTGTTCCTCACGGTGCTCTCGCTCACCGTGCTCGGCGACCGGTTGCGGGCCGCCTTCGACGCGGGGGAGGCGTCCTGATGGCGCGTTACGTGGCCGGACGGCTCGCCGGAGTGGTGCTGATCCTCTTCCTGGTGTGCCTGTTCACCTTCATGCTGTTCTACACGCTGCAGCCGGACCCGGCGGTCATGATCTGCGGGAAGACGTGCACGGCCGAGCGCATCGACCAGATCCGCGAGGTGCTGGGCCTGAACCAGCCGTTCCTGACGCAGTTCTTCGGCTTCCTCGGCGGCATCTTCGCCGGGCGCGACTACGGCCACGGCGCGAACCTGATCCACTGCTCCGCGCCGTGCCTGGGCTACAGCTTCCAGACCAACCAGTCCGTGATGGAGATGGTGGTCGAGCGGCTGCCGGTCAGCGCCACGGTGGCGATCGGGGCGGCGGTGTTGTGGTTGTTCCTCGGGATCCTCGCCGGCCTGCTCAGCGCGGTGAAGGAGGGCACCTGGTGGGACCGTACCGCGATGGGGCTGGCTCTGGGCGGCTCCAGCATCCCCAACTACGTGCTGGCGCTGGCGCTGCAGTACGTGCTGGTGGTGCAGTTGCAGGTGCTGCCGTTCCCGCAGGCCGTGGCCTTCGGTGACGACCCGGTGGTGTGGTTCCAGTCGTACCTGATGCCGTGGATCGTGCTGGCCACCGGCTACGCGTGCCTGTACGCCCGGCTCACCCGCGCCAACGTGATCGACACCCTGGCGGAGAACTTCATGCGCACGGCCAGGTCCAAGGGCCTGAGCCCGGCGCTGACCATGCGCAGGCACGCGCTGCGGCCGGCGCTGACGCCGATCGCGACGATCTTCGGCATGGACTTCGCGGCGCTGCTGGGCGGCGCGCTGATCACCGAGACCGTGTTCGGCCTGAACGGGGTCGGCAAGATGGCCGCCGACTCCATCGCCAAGAACGACCAGCCCGTGATCATGGCGGTCACGCTGCTGGCGGCGTTCTTCGTGGTGGTGGGGAACGTGGTGGTGGACCTCGTCTACACGACGCTGGACCCGAGAGTGAGGATCACGGCCAAATGAGCGAGTTGCTTGTCGTGCAGGACCTCACCGTCACCTTCCCGACCGCGCGCGGCCCGGTGGACGTGGTCAAGGACGTCTCCTTCACCGTCGGCCGGGACGAGACCGTCGGGATCGTCGGCGAGTCGGGGTCGGGCAAGTCGATGACCAGCCTGGCGATCATGGGATTGCTGCCCAAGGGCGCCAGGACCAGCGGCAGCGTCCGGCTGGACGGCACCGAACTGCTCGGCCGACCCGACCGGGAGCTGCGGCGGCTGCGGGGCGACCAGATGTCGATGATCTTCCAGGACCCGCTGTCGTCGCTGAACCCGTACTACACGGTGGGGCTGCAGATCGAGGAGATGTACCGCGCGCACCGCGACCGCTCCCGCAGGGCGGCGCGCAAGGTCGCGATCGAGGCCCTCCACCAGGTGGGCCTGCCGGAGCCGGAGCGGCGCGTCGACTACTACCCGCACCAGTTCTCCGGCGGGCAGCGGCAGCGCATCATGATCGCCATGGCGCTGGTGTGCGAGCCCAAGCTGCTCATCGCCGACGAGCCGACCACGGCGCTGGACGTGACCGTGCAGGCGCAGATCCTGCGCCTGCTGGCCGACCTGCGGGTGGCGAGCGGCACCGGCATGGTGTTCATCACGCACGACCTGGCCGTGATCAGCTCGATCGCCACGCGCGTGCTGGTGATGCGGCAGGGCGAGCAGGTCGAGTACGGCACCGCCGAGCAGATCTTCGCCGAGCCCGGCCACGACTACACCCGGATGTTGCTGGAGAGCATCCCGCGCATCGACGACTCGGTGGAAGGCGAGGTGACGGCATGACTCTGCTGCGGGCCGAGAACCTGACCAAGCGGTTCGTCTCACGCGGGCCGCTGGGCGCCAAGGCCGAGTTCACGGCGGTCGATCAGGTGAGCTTCGAGGTGCGGCTGGGCGAGACGCTGGCCGTGGTCGGCGAGTCCGGCAGCGGCAAGTCCACCACCGCCCGCATGATCGCCAAGCTGATGGACCCGACCGAGGGCACCGTCGAGTT
This sequence comes from Nonomuraea insulae, assembly GCF_042656245.1. Taxonomy (NCBI): domain Bacteria; kingdom Bacillati; phylum Actinomycetota; class Actinomycetes; order Streptosporangiales; family Streptosporangiaceae; genus Nonomuraea; species Nonomuraea insulae. Next base: position 125,909 of record NZ_JBHSPA010000038.1, on the reverse strand, counting down.
CGAGGGCGAGGACGTCACCCATGCCAAGGGTGCCGCGCTGGCCCGCTTCAGGAGCAATGTCCAGGTCGTCTTCCAGGACCCGTTCTCCTCGCTCAACCCCCGCCACACGGTCGAGCGCATCCTCATGGCGCCGCTGGTCTACCAGGGCATCGCGCCCAACGGCAGCCGCCGGGCGCACGCCAAGGAGCTGATGGAGCGGGTCGGGCTGAACCCCGACCACTCGCTGCGCTACCCCTCGCAGTTCTCCGGCGGGCAGGCACAGCGCATCGGGATCGCCCGCGCGCTGGCCGTCAACCCGAAGCTGGTGATCTGCGACGAGGCCGTCTCGGCGCTGGACGTGTCGGTGCAGGCGCAGGTGATCGAGCTGCTGCGGCGCCTGCAGCGCGAGAGCGGCTTCAGCTACGTCTTCATCGCCCACGACCTGGCCGTGGTACGGCAGATCGCGCAGCGGGTCGCGGTCATGAGCAAGGGGCGGATCGTCGAGCTCGGCCCGGCCGGGCAGGTGTTCGGCGAGCCGCGCGACGAGTACACGCGCACGCTGCTGGCGGCCATCCCGCGGATCAACCCGGAGTGGGATCGCCGCAGGAGGGAGAGGTCTTGATCACCGCCACATACACGATTCCCGGGATGCGGGTCCGCGATCACGTCGAGCGGGTGCCGCTGGACTGGTCCGACCCGGAAGCGACGATCACGGTGTTCGCCCGCGAGCTCGTCGATCCGGCGCGCGACGGCGAGGACCTGCCGTGCCTGCTCTACCTGCAGGGCGGGCCCGGCGGCAAGGGGCCCCGGCCGGTGGGCACGTCGGGCTGGCTGGGGCGGGCGCTGGAGACGTACCGGGTGATCCTGCTCGACCAGCGGGGCACGGGCCGCAGCTCGCGCGTCGACGGCCGGGTGATGGGCGCGTTCGGGGCGGAGGAGGGCGCCGGCTACCTGGCGCGTTTCCGCGCGGACTCGATCGTGGCCGACGCCGAGCACCTGCGCAGGACGGTGTTCGGGGGGCGGCGCTGGTCGACGCTGGGGCAGAGCTACGGCGGGTTCCTGACGCTGACGTACCTGTCGCAGGCGCCAGAAGGGCTGAGCGCCTGTTACGTGGCGGGCGGCCTGCCGTCGCTGGACCCGGACGCCGCGGAGGTCTACCGGCGCACGTATCCGCGGGTGGCGGCCAAGAACGCCGAGTTCTACCGCCGCTACCCGCACCACGCGGAGACGACGGCGCGGCTGGCCGACCGGCTGGCCGAGGGCGGCGTGCTGCTGCCCGACGGCGACCCGCTCACCGTACGGCGGCTGCAGTCGCTCGGCATCGACTTCGGCATGAAGCCCGGCTACGAGCGCATGCACTGGCTGCTCGACGAATCCGACGGCTTGCCGGAGACGTTCCTGCACCAGGTGCTGACCCGCTCCTCCTACGCCGACAACCCGCTGTTCGCCGCGCTCCAGGAGAGCATCTACGGCTCGGGTCCCGGCGCGACCGCGTGGGCGGCAGAACGGGAGCGCGCCCTGCACCCCGCCTTCGCCGAGGACGCCAGGCCGCTGCTGTTCACCGGCGAGATGATGTACCCCTGGATGTTCGAGGAGATCAGGGCGCTGCGCCCCTTCCGCGGCGCCGTCGGCCTGCTCGCCGAGCGGGACGCCTGGCCGCCGCTCTACGACCTCGACCGGCTGGCCGCCAACGACGTGCCGATGGCCGCCGCCGTCTACTTCGACGACATGTACGTCGACTCGGGCCTGCAGCTGGACACCGCCGCCAAGGTCGGCAACACCCAGGCCTGGGTCACCAACGAGTACGAGCACGACGGCATCGGCGAGGACCGCGTCTTCGCCCGCCTGACCCAGCTCATCCATGACATAGGAGGAGGAATCACCGGTGAGTGACGGCAAGTTGCCCAGGCTGTCGGAGATCCCCGCGTTCACCGAGTACATCGCCCAGGGCTGGGACTCCCCCGCCCGCACCCCCGGCCTGGTCCCCGGCGCCGCCGAGGCCGCCGCCGCCCACCGCGCCAGGCTCGCCGAGGCGCTGCCCGGCGCGACCGTGGTGGTGTCCGCCGGCCGCGCCCCGACCCGCTCCAACGACACCGCCTACGACTTCCGCGTGGACAGCGACTTCTACTGGCTGACCGGCTGCGCGACGGAGAACGCGGTGGCCGTCGTCCGCGACGGCGACGCCACCCTGTACCTGCCGCCGCCCGCCCGCCCCGGCGACACCGGCTTCTACGCCGACGCCGCCTACGGCGAACTGTGGGTCGGCCCGTCGCCGTCGCTCGCCGAGTGGTCGGCCGCCCTCGGCGTCGACGTCCTGCCGCTCCCCGGCTACGCGGGCCCGCCCGACGGCGCCCTGCCCGCCGAGTCGCCGGAGACGCGGCAGGTGTTGTCCGAGCTGCGCATGATCAAGGACGAGTGGGAGATCGCCCAGCTCCGCGAGGCCGTGGACCGCACGGTCGAGGGCTTCGCCGCCGTGCTCGCCGAACTCCCCGCCGCGATCGCGGGCGGGGGCGAGCGCTGGCTCCAGGGCACCTTCGACCGGTACGCCCGCACGCACGGCAACGGCCCCGGCTACGCCTCCATCGTCGGCAGCGGCCCGCACGCCCCCACCCTGCACTGGGTACGCTGCGACGGCCCCGTCCTGCCGGACGAACTGCTGCTGCTCGACATGGGCGTCGAGACCCGCGGCCACTACACCGCCGACGTCACCCGCACCTTCCCCGCCTCCGGCGCCTTCTCCCCCGCCCAGCGGCAGGTCCACGACCTGGTGGAACGCGCGCATCGGGCGGGGCTGGCCGAGGTGCGGCCGGGCCGCCCGTTCACCGCCTTCCACCACGCGGCCATGGAGGTCATCGCGCGCGGCCTGCACGACTGGGGCCTGCTGCCGGTGTCGGTTGACGAAGCCCTGTCGGAGACCGGCCAGCACCACCGCCGCTACCTGATCTGCGGCATCGGCCACCACCTCGGCCTGGACGTGCACGACTGCGCGCAGTCCCGCCACGAGGCCTACCAGGGCGCCCGCATGGCGCCCGGCATGGTGCTGACCGTCGAGCCCGGCCTGTACTTCCACGCCCACGACCGCACGGTGCCACCGGAGCTGCGCGGGATCGGCGCACGCATCGAGGACGACCTGCTCGTGACGCGGGACGGCGCGGAGATCCTGTCCGCCGCGCTGCCCATCGACGCCACGGGCCTGGAGAACTGGACCAAGGAGAGAGCATGACCGCCCCCGTATGGCACGGCGTGCACGTCGCGACCGCCCTGCCCTTCAACGACGACCTGTCGGTGGACTACGACGGCTACGCCGAGCACGTACGGTTCCTGGCCGAGGGCGGCTGCGACGGCGTGTGCCCCAACGGCTCGCTCGGCGAGTACCAGACGCTCACCCACGAGGAACGCGCCCGCGTGGTGCGCACCGCGGTCGAGGCCGCCCCGGCCGGCTTCCACGTCATGCCGGGTGTCGCCGCGTACGGCGCCGCCGAGTCCCGCCGCTGGGCCGAGCAGGCCGCCGAGGCGGGCGCCTCCTCGGTGCTGCTCCTGCCCCCGAACACCTACCGCGCCGACCGCCGGGCCGTGGTCGGCCACTACCGCGAGGTCGCCAAGGCCGGGCTGCCCGTCGTGGCCTACAACAACCCGATCGACACGAAGGTGGACCTGACCCCCGCGCTGCTGGCCGAGCTGCACCAGGAGGGGCTGATCGTCGGGGTGAAGGAGTTCAGCGGGGACGTGCGCAGGGCGTACGAGATCGCCGAGCAGGCGCCCGGCCTCGACCTGCTGATCGGCTCGGACGACGTCCTGCTGGAGCTGGCCATCGCCGGCGCGGTCGGCTGGATCGCCGGTTACCCGAACATGATCCCCCGCTCCACGGTCGAGCTCTACCGCCTGGCCGTCGCCGGGGACGTCGCCAAGGCCCTGCCTCTCTACCGCGACCTGCACCCCCTGCTGCGCTGGGACTCCAAGACGGAGTTCGTCCAGTCCATCAAGCTGTCCATGGACCTGGCCGGCCGCAAGGGCGGCGCCTGCCGCCCGCCGCGCACCGCCCTCGCGCCCGAGCCGGCGGCCAGGATCACCCGGGAGACCCAGGAGGTCCTGTCCAAGGGCTACCGCTAGCGCTGTAACGGGCGTGGGTGGCGGCGGCCGTCAGGGCCGCCGCCCTGGCCGCCTCCGTGGGCGTGAACGGCAGCTCGGGCCGGCGGGCGAGCAGCGCCCGATCGGGGTTCACCGAGATCACCATGGTGGTGTTGAGCCCGGCCCCCTCCTCCACGGTGTCGCCGGGCCGCCGCCACTCCACCCGGGCGACCCGCAGCAGCTCGGCCATCGCCTCCGGGAGCCGGTCGGGATCGGCGGCGACCCGCTGCGCCAGCACCAGCGCCTGCACCCCGGGGTCGGTCAGGTCCTTCACCTGGGCCGGCACGATCACCACGTCCTGCCCGCCCGCCTCGGCCAGCGCCCCGGCCAGCACGTCGAGCGCCAGGTCGCGCGGCGCCTCGATGACGAACTCGTCGAGCGCGTCGCACCCGGCCGGGGTGATGGCGCTGCTCCCGGTCGGGGCGATGTGCAGGGCCAGGATGTTGCACCCCAGCCGCCCGAACGCCCCCGCCACGGTGGCCAGCCTCCCCGGCCGCTCCACCACCCGCATGCGGATGCGCCACAACGCCATGGGCCGCCCGGCGCCGTCCTCCACGGGCAGCGCCGGCGTGCCCCGCCTGGGACGGCGGCCGAGCCGTTTGTGGACCATGGCTCCGACGATCAACGCCACGCCCAGCCCGACCAGGATGACGGGACCCGGATCCTCGTGGCCGAGCAGGGTCGCGAGCAGGTGCGCCAGGCCGACCGCGAGAAACAGGGCGGCCAGCTCGACGAGCTCCCGCCCCCAGGATCGGGCCTCGGCACGTGGACGAACTACCTTCGGTGCATCGCTCATGACGCCCAGTCTGCTGTCCCGTTGTTACATGATCACGAGCGGCACGATTGCGGCGGCATTAAACCGCCTTCACCACCTGGCCCAAACCTTCCCCCGCATTACCGGCCCTTGTCCGCGGCCCGGACGCCGCTCTTCGTGAACGGGGGATGAATTCTGACATACGGTCAGCTTTCCAGCGGCGCGAACCCCGCGACCGCCCTTCCATAATCCCAGTCATGGGGGTTATCTCAGGAAACGGGGTTCGATGAAACGGTGGATCGGCGTCATTCTGGCCGCGGTTCTGGCCGGGGTGGCGGTGGTCGCGATCGCGATCGGGAACCAGGGGGACGACGCGCCCCAGGCGGCACTCGTGCGGGGCGTCATCGGATCGGAGAAGAAGCCGTTCTTCGACGACCCGCGGGTCAGGGCGGCCTTCGCCAAGCACGGCCTGCGCGTCGAAGTGGACACCGCCGGGTCCCGGCAGATCGTGACGGATGTGGACCTGGGCCGCTACGCCTTCGCCTTCCCCTCCAGCGTTCCGGCCGCCGAGCGGATCAAGCGCGACCGCGGGGCGACGACCACGTACTCGCCGTTCTACTCGCCGATGGCGGTGGCCACGTTCGAGCCGATCGCGGCGCTGCTGACGAAGGCCGGGGTGCTCACCGATTCCGGCAAAGGCCATCAAATTCTCGACATTAAGAAATATCTGGATTTAGTCGCTAAAGGCACTCGATGGGACGAAATTCCGGGAAATGAGGCTTACCGGGCGCGGAAGCGGGTGCTGCTCACCACGACCGACATCCGTACCTCCAACTCCGCCGCCATGTACCTGGCCGCCATCGGCTACGTCGCCAACGGCGAGGACGTGATCAGCTCCGACGCGCAGATCGCGAAGATCGCCCCCGTCGTCGCGCCGGCCGTGCTCGACCAGGGCTTCTCCGAGTCGACCAGCGAGGCCTCCTTCGACGACTACCTCGCACTGGGCGCCGGCAAGACGCCGATGCTGGTCGTGTACGAGGCCCAGTACCTCGCGCACGTCTTCGCCGGCGACGGCGCGATCAAGCCCGACATGCGGCTGGTCTACCCCTCGCCGACCGTGCTCAGCAAGCACACGCTCGTCCCCCTGGCCGGCAACGGCGCCAAGGTCGGCGAGCTGCTCACCAAGGACCCCGAGCTGCAGTCCCTGGCCGCCCAGTACGGCTTCCGCACCACCGACCCGAAGGCGTTCACCGACCTGGTCGCCAAGACGACGGCGCCGGCCGCGTCCGGCCTGGTCGACGTCGTCGAGCCGCCCACGTGGGAACGGCTGGACCGCCTCATCACCACCGTCGACAAGGCCAGGCCCTAGCAAGGAGATGCCGCACGTGTCCGATCTGGTGCTCACGCCGCCCGCGCCGGTCACCCCGGTGCCGGCCGAGACGGCGGCCACCATGCTGCCGCTGGCCGCCGAACGCGCCGCCGAGCTGACCGCAAAGGCCAGGGAGTTCGCCGGGGAGCTGGGCGGGTTCGACCCGCGCTCGCCGGAGTTCTCCCGCAAGGTGCACGACATCTCCTCGATGGGCGACACCGAGATCAGATCCGCCTCCCAGGTGGCCAACCGCATGCTCAAACGGCCCGTCGCGGCCCTCGACGCTGCCAGGGGCGAGGGCGCCGACGCGCAGGCCAAGGTGGCGGGCGGGCTGGTGGCGCTGCGCCGTACCGTCGTGGACCTAGACCCGAAGCAGGCGGCGAACGGGCCGCGCAGGCTGCTCGGCCTCATCCCGTTCGGCGACCGGCTGCGCGACTACTTCGCCAAGTTCCACTCCGCGCAGCAGCACCTCGACGACATCATCCGCGCGCTCAAGTCCGGCCAGGACGAGCTGCTGCGCGACAACGCCGCCATCGAGGGCGAGAAGGCGAACCTGTGGGAGTCCATGACGCGGCTGCAGGAGTACGCGGTCATGGCCCAGGCGATGGACGCTGCCCTGGAGGAGCAGATCACGCTCGCCGACGAGCAGCGCGCCACGGCGCTGCGCTCCGACGCGCTGTTCGCCGTCCGCCAGAAGCACCAGGACCTGCTCACCCAGCTCGCCGTCTCCGCGCAGGGCTATCTGGCCCTCGACCTGGTACGCAAGAACAACCTGGAGCTCAGCAAGGGCGTGGACCGCGCCACCACGACGACGGTCGCGGCCCTGCGCACGGCGGTCACGGTCGCCCAGGCCCTGGCGAACCAGAAGCTGGTACTCGACCAGATCACCGCCCTGAACGCGACCACCAGCGACCTGATCCTGGCCACCAGCGAGATGCTCCGCACGCAGGCGGGCGCGATCCAGAACCAGGCGGCCTCGGCCACCGTGGACCTGGACACGCTGCGCCAGGCCTTCGACAACGTCTACGCCACCATGGACCTGATCGACGCCTTCCGCGCCAAGGCCGTGGACAACATGGCGGTCACGGTGGACAGCCTGTCGTCGGAGCTGGAGCACGCCAGGACCTACCTGGAGCGCGCCCAGGAGAGCGGCCGATGAGAAGGGCGACCCTGCTCCTCCCCGCCCTCCTCCTGGCCGCCGCCTGCGCCTCCGGGACCGACTCCGGCTCCGGCAATGCCCCCGACGTTCTGCGCGTCCTGGCCGGCAGCGAGATCAAGGACCTCGAACCCCTCCTCAAGCGAGCCGAGGCGGAGGCCGGCGTCCGGGTGAAGCTCACCTACACCGGCACGCTCGACGGCGCCGAGCAGGTCGCGAGCGGCCGCGCGGACGACCGCCTGGACGCCACCTGGTTCTCCTCCAACCGCTACCTGTCCCTGATCGACGGCGCCCAGGCCAAGCTGTCCACCCAGACCAAGATCATGGTCTCCCCGGTGGTGCTGGGCCTGAAGCCCGCCAAGGCGAGCGAGCTCGGCTGGGACGCCAAACCCGTCTCATGGACCGACATCGCGCGGGCGGCCAGGCAGGGCAGGTTCAGCTTCGGCATGACCAACCCCGCCTCCTCCAACTCGGGCTTCTCCGCCCTGGTCGGCGTGGCCGCGGCGCTGTCGGACGCGGACGGCGCGCTCAGCGCCGAGCAGGTCACCGCGGTGACGCCCCGGCTGAAGGAGTTCTTCTCCGCGCAGCGGCTGACGGCCGGCTCGTCGGGCTGGCTGGCCGCCGCCTACGCCCGCGACCCGCGCGTGGACGGCATGGTGAACTACGAGTCGGTGCTCCTGGGCGCGCGCGAGCCGCTCACGCTCATCTACCCGGGCGACGGCGTGGTCAGCGCCGACTACCCGCTCACGCTGCTGGCCTCCGCCCCGGAGGACAAGAAGGCCCTGTACGGCAAGCTCACCGCCTGGCTGCGCACCCCGGCCGTGCAGAAGGAGATCATGACCGGCACCCACCGGCGCCCGATCGTGAACGGGGTGCCGCTGGACCCGCGCTTCGGCTCGGCCCAGCTCATCGAGCTGCCCTTCCCCAACCGGCGCAGCACCGCCGACGAGCTGATCGCCACCTACCTCAACCAGGTACGCGTCCCGGCCGAGGCCAGATTCGTGCTGGACACGTCCGGCTCGATGAAGGGCGACAGGATCGCCGCGCTGCGGCAGGCGCTGGTGGCGCTGACCGGCGCCGACACCTCCGCCTCCGGCACCTTCTCCCGCTTCCGCAACCGCGAGGCCGTGACGATGATCCCGTTCAACGGCGTCACGGGACAGGCGGTGCCGTTCACCGTCCCCGAACGCGACCCCGCCCCTGTCCTCGCCGACATCAAACAGTTCGCCGAAGGCCTGAACGCGGCGGGCGGCACCGCCATCTATGACAGTCTCAAGGCGGCCTACGACCGCCCGGTCACGGCCGGCCACTACACCTCGATCGTGCTCATGACCGACGGCGAGAACACCGACGGCGCCGGCTACGCCGCCTTCGAGGCGCACTACCGCTCGCTGCCGGAGGAGCAGCGCCGCGCGCCGACGTTCGTGGTGCTGTTCGGGGAGAGCGACGTCGAGGAGATGCGGCAGGTGGCGGAGCTGACCGGCGGAGCCGTGTTCGACGCCCGCAAGACGTCGCTGACCAGCGCGTTCAAGGAGATCCGTGGCTACCAGTGAGCGGATCCTGCGCTACCTGGGCTCCACCAGGAACATCGCCGGCTCCTGCCTGGCGCTGCTCGGCCTGGTGGGCCACTTCCTCGGCCTGACGGGCGCGTTCTGGCCGGTCGTCGTGATCGCCCTGTACGGGGTCGGCGCGCTGCTCGCCCCGCCCGACCGGGTACGCCTGACGATCTCGCACGCCGAGGTGGAGACGCGGGCCCTGCGCGCCGACCTGGACGGGCTGCTGCGGCGCATCGACCGGCGCTTCCCCGAGGACGTGCACGCCGCCGTGCACGGCCTGGCCGAGGTCCTCGGCGGCGTGCTGGCCAGGGCCGAGCAGCTCACCGCCTCCCCCGACCAGCTCCACGTGGTCTCGCAGACCATCCGCCGCTACCTGCCCGCCAGCCTGGAGGCCTACGCCAACCTGCCCCGCCGCTACGCCCTCACCCGGCCGGCCGGGCGCGAGCGCAGCGCGCACGAGGAACTCCTGCAGCAGCTCGCGCTGCTCGACGCCCAGATGGGCAAGGTCGCCGAGGCGATCCACCGGGGCGACGAGCAGGCGCTGCGCGACCAGGGCCGGTTCCTGCGCGACCGGTTCGGCGGCTCGGAACTGGACCTGCCCTAGCTAGACCCTCTCCACCTCGATGAGCAGCGCGGTCGCGGGCCGCAGCACCGGGGCGGGCAGCCCCAGCTCACCCAGCACGGACCCGGGCAGCCGCACCGGCGCCGCGGCCCACTCCGGCATCCCCGACCTCTCGGGCGCCGGCCCCGCCACGCGCACCTCGTAGAGGGCGGCCGGGTCGAGCCCGGGCAGCCGCAGCGGCGCGGGGGCGATGTCGACCCGCGAGGTGAGCTGCGCGAAGGCGTACACCGCCCGCTCCGGCAGCACCACCCCGTGCAGCGACGCCGACGGATCCGGATGATCCGCACGAACCACCCGCCCGGCGTGCAGCACCGGACGCAGCCGCTTGTGCAGCGCGATCCAGGTGCCCAGCTCCTCCAGCTCCTCCTGACCGGCCGAGGTCAGGTCCCACTCCACGCCCATGTGCCCGAACAGCGCGGTGGCGGCGCGGAAGGCCAGCGGCAGCGACCGCCCGGTGACGTGGTCGCGCGGCGCCCCGACGTGGCTGCCCAGCCGCTCCGGCGGCACGAGCAGCCCCGTCCAGCGCTGGATGGCCTGCCGGTCGAGGGCGTCGTTGCTGTCGGAGGTCCACACCCGGTCGGTGCGGGCCAGGATGCCGTAGTCGATGCGCGCGCCGCCGGACGAGCACGACTCGATCTCCAGGGCGGGATGGCGGCGGCGCAGCTCGTCCAGCAGCCGGTAGACGGCCACGGTCTGCGCGTGCACGCCCGGCACGCCGCCGTGCACGGGCTCGGCGATGTCGCGGTTGTGGTCCCACTTGATGTAGTCCAGCGCGTACTCGCCGACCAGGGTGTCCAGGCGTTCCAGCAGGTACGCGTACGCCTCGGGCCTGGCCAGGTCGAGCACCTGCTGGTGGCGCTGCGGCGGCGGCATGCGCTCGGCCCGGCCCAGGATCCAGTCGGGATGCTCGCGGGCCAGGTCGGAGTCGGGATTGACCATCTCGGGCTCGAACCAGAGGCCGAACTGCATGCCCAGCTTGCGTACCCGGTCGGCCAGCGGGTGCAGGCCGTCCGGCCAGACGCCCTCGTCCACGTACCAGTCGCCCAGCCCGGCCCGGTCGTGGCGGCGGTGCCGGAACCAGCCGTCGTCCAGCACGAACCGCTCGATCCCCGCCGCGGCGGCCTTGTCGGCCAGCTCCAGCAGCCGGTCGAGGCCGTGGTCGAAGTAGGTGGCCTCCCAGTTGTTCAGGGTGACCGGCCGGACCGGCAGCGAACGGGCCCGCAGATGGCCGTGCAGCCGGGCGCTCGCGTCGTCGAGCCCGCCGCCCGACCACGTGAAGTACACCCACGGCGTACGGTAGCTCTCCCCCTCGCCCAGCACGACCTCACCGGGTTCGAGCAGCTCGCCCGCGGCCAGCAGCGACACACCCTCGGCGATCCGCTCGGCGTAGTGCACGTGGCCGCCGCTCCAGCCCGCGTGCACCGCCCACACCTCGCCGGTACGGAACCCGAACCCCTCGGTCCCCGCCACCAGCAGCCCGGTGCCGTCGTGCCCGGTGCGGCCCCGCCGGTTCTCCCTGGACCACACCCCGTGCCCGAACGCCCTGCGCTGCGGCACCTTCTCCAGCGCCCACCGGCCGGTGAAGTCCAGCAACTCACCGGCCCGCGCGGGCACCGGCAGCGCGCACACCAAACCCTCCACCCGGTACGGGGAGGCGGCGGCGTTCCGCACCTGGTGCCGCATCCGCACCAGGCCGCCGCCGTCCATGACCAGCTCACTCACCAGCTCCAGGCCCGCCCTGGCGTCGGAGGCCGTGACGGTCACCGTGCCGCCGGAGCCGGGCTCGGCGGCCACATCGCATCGCTCAAGGGTCCACCGGACCGGCCACTGCTCCCCGTCCCTGACACCCGACAGGCCGGGACGCCCGTACCAGGAGTCCCCCTGGGCGGGCAGCAGCGGTGGAGCGGGAGAGGCCAGCGCGGGCAGCAGGCCGGGCCCGGCGACGGGCCCGAGCCCGGCGCCGAAGTGCCGCACCCGCGGCAGCCCCGGTCCGGAGTCGTCGAGCACGAGCGCGGCGCCCGCCGCTGAGAGGATCACGGGAGACAAGTCGGGCTCCTATCTGGGGGCAGGCCCGGACACGCGGCCCGGCGCCTGTCGCGGTATCAGCGCTATGACGCTACCGTTCCCGCTCGCGCGGGCGCGCGAGGAGGCCCCCGGTGAACTCTGGCTTGGCCGGCCACCAGTCGCCGCTCGCGCGGGCGCGCGAGGAGGCCCCTCCGGCGGCGGGTGCCGGAGGGGCCTCAAGGAAGGGGTCAGACGGAGATCCGGCCGGCCCCGGCGCCCGCGGTCACGATGGACTTGACGCCGGAGGCGCCGTCGAGGGAGTAGGAGTAGGGGATGGAGGAGACGCTGCCGCCGCTCTGGCCGCTGCCGGAGCCGACGAAGTGGTTGTTGCGCGCGACCAGGGTGCCCGGCCCCGAGTCACCCTCGCCGAGGTGGAACGGGTCCTCGGTGTTCTCGAAGTAGTTGCCCTCGACGAGCACGCCCGCGCCCTCGGTGGAGGCCACGCCGTAGCTGCCGACGTTGCCGTAGAAGTTGTTGTAGACGTGCACCGGGTTGCCGAAGCGCACGCGCGGGTGGCGCTGGTTCGTGCCGTCGAACCAGTTGTGGTGGTACGTCACCCGCAGGTGGCCCCGGTCCTCCGAGGCGTTGTCGTCGCTGTGACCCAGGAGCATGGTCTTGTCGTGGTTGAAGAACCTGTTCCAGGAGACGGTGACGTAGTCGCTGGCCCGCTTGATGTCCAGGGCCCCGTCATAGCCGTCGCTGAAGGAGTTGTGGTCCAGCCACACCCGCGTCGAGTACTGGACGTTGATCCCGTCGTCGTTCCAGCCGCGGAAGGTCAGGTTGCGGACGATCACGTTGGAGGCCTCGGAGATGTTGAGCCCGCAGCCGACGATCGTCGCGCCCGAGTTGCCCAGCACGCTCTTGTTGGAGGCCACCCTCAGCATGCCCGAGCAGGAGATCGTGCCCGACACCCGGATCACCGCGGCGCCGCTGGAGGACAACGCGCCGGTCAGGGCCGAGGCGCTGGTGACGGTGACCGGCGAGGCGCCGCCGCCGCCGGTGGTGCCGCCGCCCTGCGTGGCCCAGCCGACCAGACCGGTCGGGTTGCCGGGCGGAGGCGTCGTGGGCGGGTCGGTGGGCGGGTCGGTCGGGGTGGAGCCGGAAGGCGCGAGCCGCCACTGCTTGGTCGCGACCGAGTCACAGGAGTTCTGCTGCACCAGGGCGCCCGAGGAGGTCGCGTTGTCCATGGTGTTGAGGCACTTGCCGCCGTTGGCGTTGACGACCCTGACGGTGGCGCCCGACTCGGGCAGCGTCCAGGTCTGGGAGGAGGCGCCGCTGCAGCTCTCCTGCTGCACGGCCTTGCCCGCGGAGGTGCTGGCGTCCCTGACGCCGGCGCACTTGCCGCTGTGCGCGGCCTTCAGCGTGTAACCGCCGCCGCTCGCCGCCACGTTCCACGTCTGCCCGGCGCCGCCGCACCCGCTCTGCGTGAGCTGCAAGCCGTCGGACGAACTCGATCCCGGTACGGTCAGGCACAGGCCGCTGGCGTTGTTGACCACGGAGTACGCCCCCGGCGCCGGCGCGGCGGCCGCCGCCGCCGAGGCCACCGTGATGCCGGCCGTCACCGTGGTGGCGGACAGGGCCACGACGCCGGCGATGAGGGCGGCCGTTCTGCCGTTGATTCTCTCTCGCACGATTTCACGCTCCTTGCTGGCCTCGGCAGGCTCCTGATGCGGCCTGCCGCGTGGTGTCCCCCCAGCGAGCATTCGTTCACGTATGTGACAGCCGTACGTGTGAGCGAACTGCCCACAACATAGGTAAGCGCTTTCCCAGTGTCAATCGGTCATGAAACTTTCATCACAACGCCTCTTCCGCGCGGTGCGAACGGCTCCCACCTGCACGGAGTCACCCTCCGGCAGCGGCCGACGACGCTGGGCGAATGTAGCCTTAAGCCCCCGAATCGTTTAGGTTAGCCTCACCTAATAGAGATAGGAGATTTCGGGGATGACCGAGCCCTACCGCATGTTCGACGTCCGGGTGGATCGGCTCGAGCGCCTGAGCCCCTCCTTCCTGCGGGTGACCTTCACCGGCGACGACCTGCACCACTTCGCGGACAACGGCTTCGACCAGCGGCTCAAACTCATCCTCCCGCTCCCGGAACACGGCCTGGCCCACCTGCCGACCGGCTCTGACTGGTACCTGAGGTGGCGGGAACTCGACGACGACAAGCGCAACCCCATGCGTACCTACACCGCCAGGCTCGTCCGCCCCGACGCCCGCGAGGTCGACGTGGACGTCGTCATGCACGCCGACGGCGGCCCCGCCGCGCGCTGGGCGGAAGGGGTGCGCCCCGGCGACGTCGCCGTCCTCTACGGTCCCAACGCCGGCCACGAGGTCGGCCGCCAGGGCGGCCTGGAGTTCCACCCGCCGGCGGGCACGGGCTGCGTGCTCATCGCCGGCGACGAGACCGCCGTGCCGGCCATCTGCTCCGTCCTCGAATGCCTGCCCGCCGACCTGGCCGGCGAGGTGTTCATGGAGGTGCCCTGCGACGACGACATCCTGCCCGTGGAGACGGCCGCCTCGGTCAAGGTCACCTGGCTGACCAGAAACGGCGGCGCGCGCGGCGCCGGGCTCATCCCCGCCGTCAAGGCCGCCGCCGGCCGCCTGCTCCCGCCGCTGCCCGCGCCGGAGACGTTCGACGACGTGGACGTGGACTCCGACGAGCTGTGGGAGGTGCCGCAGGAGGAGGCCACGGACTACGGGCCCCTGTACGCGTGGCTGGCCGGCGAGGCATCCGTGATCAAGACCCTGCGCCGGCACCTGGTGGCCGAGCGCGGCCTGGACCGGCGGTCGGTGGCGTTCATGGGCTACTGGCGCAACGGCCGCGCGGAGAACTAGGGCGGCGGAGAACTAGGGCGGCGGAGAACTAGGGCGCAGGCGTGGGTGTCTGCACGAGCTTGGCATCGACGACCGGGGCGCTGGGCAGCGGCGCGACCACATTGTTGACCAGCGCGGTCGCCGCCGCCGTCGCGATGGCGATGGAGACGGCGGCCAGCGGCGCGGCCAGGGCGCGCAACGTACGGACGTTCCTGACGCGCGCCCACGGCTCGCCCGCCAGCCACATCAGCCGCCACTCCCACCACAGCCCCAGCCCGATGCTGACGACGGCGATGTTCCCGACCGCCACGAGCACCCCGACGAGCGGCTCGCTCCCGTTGATGCCGTAGGTGGTCGCCAGGACCAGCCCGTAAATGGACACGGGCAACTCGACCAGCAGCGCCGCGAGCAGGAACGAGAGCGACTTGGCGATCGGCCCCCTCCCGCGCACCCGCGGGTAGAAGTAGCCGAACACCATGCACAGCACGGGCAGCGACAGCAGCGCCAGCGCCGCGTACAGGACCTCGGACGGCTCGGCCTGCCCTCCGCGCACCGATTCGCTGATCCGCACAGCCGAGTACGGCAGCGACAACACCGCCCCCGCCCCGAACGCGGCCAGTCCGTTCTGCCAGGGCGTGCGCCCCGCCACGGTGGCCAGCGCCAGGTCGGAGTCGACGGGACCGTTCCGCTCGTCACCCGCCTGTTCCAGCGCCTCGCGCCGCTGCTCGAAGTCGTCGCCCGGTTGCCGCAGCAGGTGCGTCAGCGCGGTACGCGCCGATCTGCGCCTGATCATGTCGCGGACGAGCAGCCGGTGCTCCTCACCTGAGACCGCCCGCTGCAGGCCTTCTCGCGGGGCCGGCAGCATGAAGCAGACGCCCGCCCAGGTGAGGAGCACCACGAGACCCGTGACGGGGCTGCCGTTGAACTGCAGGTGCATCAGCAGCACGAAGAGCAGAGCCGTGTGGAAGGCGGCCGTCTCGGTGAGGCCCTCGGGACCCTGACCCCACCGGCGCACGCGGACCACGAGCATGATCAGCGCCAGCATCGGGATCCCTTGCAGCACGACCAGGGAGAGGAGTTCGACGAGCCCGCCCCACCGCAGGGATGCCCAGTCCTGCACGGGGATGGCCGAGTAGGCCAGCGCGCCGAGCGCGACCGACGTGGCGATCACCCATCGGGCCGCACCCGCCGGCGACCACCGGTGACTCGCCTCGGTGACCCAGCCGAAGACCAGGACGCACCAGGCCAGCGCGATCATCGCCATCCACATGAGGTTCGGCGGGGTGAACCCGATCGACACCGCCCTGCCCGCCAGCAGCGCTCCGGCCGCCGTCAGCAGGAGAGCGACGTGCGGAAGCAGGCGCCGCAGCCGGGGGAGCACGGCCGTGACGGTCGTGACGGCCACCGCACCGGCCAGCCCTCCGGTCGCCGGCCCAGGACCGAGGAGCGCCGCCAGTGACCACGCGCACAGGATGAGGCCCGCCACGATTCCGGCCACCGCCGGGACCACCGCGGGCAGGCGGCTGTGCCCTCGCGCGGCACGAGCGGTGGAGAAGAGCGCCAGGACCGGCACGACGACCATCAGCACCAGCGCCGTCAGGTTCGTGACGTCAGAGTTCAGGAAGAACGCCATCAGGCCGGACCCCGCCGCGACCACGGTCATGAGCAGCCAGTTGCGGGGGCGCCGCCACCACGAGCCCCCGAGCGCACGAGCCAGGGTGTAGAACAGCGCCAGCATGGCGGCCACCGAGCTCACCAGTCGCAGCACCTCCCAGCTCCGGCTCAGGAAAGCGCCTGTCTCGTCATCGTCGGACTCGTCGGACTCATCGGACTCCGCGGCACCGCCTTCCAGATACTGGCTGATCCCCTCGTCTCCGCCGAGGTAGTAGGCCACAGGCCCGGACCGGCCATCCATGGTGAAGGCGGCCGTCATCGGGCTACCGCCGCTCGCGCGCAGGTAATGCGCGTCCTGCGTCAAGGGCGGGGGCCCGCTCACCCCGGCCACCGTCCAACCGGTGGCGGAGACGACGATCTCGTGGGCGGTCAGCCGGGACACGGTCGCGTCGGCGGACGGCCTGTATTCGACGCCGACGAAGCTGTTCGGATCGACGAGCACGGTGTACGACACGCCGGTGTAGGTGATGACGGCCCCGCGCGAGCCGCGTTCCGTCCTGATGACCGGTGTGCTGAAGGCCACATCGAGGTCCGGCGAGTCCAAGGCGACGGAGCCCATCCGGGCCGCGACGAACTCGGCGGGCGCGCGACCGGCGGCGCCCGCCCGCAAGGCGGCCACGTCGGGGTCGTCCACGGGCACCCGGACCTCGTGCGTCACCCGCATCCGGCAGAGGATCGCGTTCGGCGCGCGACCGATGACGGGCATCTGCGCGGCGTCGGGGTGATCCTGCCAGGCGCCGGGCTGGGCGCGGGTCAGCGTGACCCACGTGGTGGCGACGCGCGGCGGCCCAGGCGGCTTCGGGGCCCGGCCCTTCGTCACCACGAGGTCGGCGCGGCCGAACCGGGCCCCGCACCTGACGATGACCGGATATCTGCCCGCGGGCAGCGCGCGATCCAGGTCGGCGTCGGTGAACCAGCCCCTGCCGGGCAGCTTCTCGTAGGTGTCCGGGCTCTCAGGGAAGGCGTTGGACTCCACCACCGTGTCATCGTCCTCGCAGAAGGACGTCACCCGTACCCGGGCCGTACCGGCCGGGACGCTCGGCGGTTCGATGGTGACCCGGACGGGCATCGGCGTGGGTGTCTCCGAGGGCTCCACGACCGGCGCCGGTGCCGGTGGTGGGGGCACGTCGATGCGCCCGACCGCCCACAGCCCGCCGCCGGCGGCCAGCAGCAGGCACCCCGCTCCGAGCCATCGGCGGCGTACGGCGTCCACTCACGCATAGTCCGCCCCGACGCGGCGAATCCCCCGGAACTATGCGTAACCGTGACGTGGCCGGATCAGGACAGCGGTACCTCCGGCGAGTTGCCCAGCACCATCCGCAGCTCGGCGGGGGTGGGCGGCTTCGTCCAGGTCAGGCCGGGCCCGCCGGCGGCGATCAGCTTGGGCACCACCTCGCGCAGCAGCGCCCCGGCCGCCGCGTCCGGCTGATTCTCGCGCGCCTCCCGGTAGAGGTCGAGCACCCGGGCCAGGTCCAGCATCATCGTGTTGCCCTCGCCACCGCCGCCCCCCTCCTGAGCCGGCGCCCTATCGAGACCGCCCCGCACCGCCTCCCTGAGCTGTCCCTCACCGGAACCGCCCCCCACCGCCTCCGTGGGCCGCACCTCGCCGGGGTCGCTCACCTCCGCCTCGCCATTGGGGCCGTCCCCCTCGGCCTCCGGGAACAGCGTCTCACCGCTGGGGCCGTCCCCCGCCGCCGTCTTGGCCAGCGCCTTGACCGGTGTGCCGTTGACGTGCGTACGGTCGTCGCGGGAGCCGGACACGCTCACCTGCAACGCTCCAAGGCCGGCTTCGCCCGATCCGGCGCCGACGACCTCGCCGACGGCGGCGGCGAAGCGGGCGGCGTCCAGGCCGTCCACCTCTTCCTCCAGCCAGCCGGGCCGCAGGTGCAGCACGCCGGGCCGTTCGGCCGCCGCGAGTTGCTCCATCAGCGCCTCGACCGTCCCCTGCGGGTCGTGCAGCGCGGCGTCCCCCCGGGCCGCGAAGGCGTCCGCGAGCAGGTACAGGGAGATCAGCCGCGGCGGCTCGTACGTGGTGAGCACCCCCTGCTCCCCGCCCACCCGCACGACGCCACCCGCCTCGTGATAGGCCCGCAGCCCCTCCATGAACGCGGCCGCGGCCTCCTGTTCCAGCAGGAACTGCCAGCCCCACTTCCGCTCGCCCTCGAACCCGTCGGCACCCTCACCGCCCGCCGGATCCCGCCGAAGCCACCAGACCACCGCGCCGACCCCGGCAGCGGCCAGCACCGCGAATACGAATAACACGCTTTCCCCCTGGTCATCGTCATGAACCCCACGGAATGACAGGGCTAGCAGCGTAGTGCGATCTCCCCCCGTAATTCCGTAAATTTCCTGAAAATACGCCCAGCTGTACCTGCCCTGACACGCGCACCCGTACAACTACGCGACCGGCCGGCGACCTTGCACGGGCCAAGCGCAAGCAGGCACTCGACGACCCCGAGACCGCGGGCCCGGGCCGTCTTCCACCCCACGTCCGCCTCCCACCACCCGGCGCACGCCGCCTCCTCCAGCCGCCCCGGCGTCGAGGACGACTGCGCCGCGTCGTGTGATCTCATCCTCCTGGGGCTGAAACCACGCTGAAAGGTGAGGTTTTTTCTATCTGCTAACCACAATTGCTTTCCCGAGGAATTCTCCTGTCTACCTTGCGGCGATCTGTCCTCTCGACGTGTCGGGACAGGCATGTACACTCCATTCCGGAAGCACACAGTCGCTCTATGTGACGCGAGCATGACATCTGGTGCCAACGGCAAGGGCGGGTCCGCGCTACCCACAGGATGATCCCGGCCCCTGAGAGAGCGCGGAGATGGACCCACTTCACCTGACCACCAGCCGCCATGACGGGACTCTGACCGTGAGCGTGTCCGGCGAGCTCGACATCGCCACCACCGAGTTGCTCCGCAGCCACCTGCTGGCGCTGCTGCAGGAGGCCGATCACGCCCGCCGGCCGGGCATGGCGCTGGTCATCGAGGTGAGCGACCTGTCCTTCATCGACGCGGCCGGGCTCGGCATCCTCGTCTCCGTCCAGAACCAGGCCCTCAGCCAGTGCACCCCCGTGCGCATCGAGGGCACGCCCCCCGCCATGCAACGCCTGCTCCAGATCACCGGCCTCGACCGGCACTTCACCTGAACGAACGAACCACCCGCCCGCACCGGCACCTCACCTGAGCGGCACGCCGTCTGAGGGGATCACCGGCCAGGACCGGGCACCCACCTGATCCGGCGAGTGATCCCCCGCGCCGGTAGGTTGTCACGCGTGCCAACGATTCAGGTTCCCGATGAGATACCCCTCAAGCTGGAGGACGGGTTCGAGCGGATCAGCCGGGAGCTGAGACTGCCCGGCGACTTTCCGCAGGCCGTGCTCGACGAGGCGGCCTGGGTGGCCCTGGTGCCGAGGATGGACGCCGAGGACATGTCGGACGTCCCCTTCGTCACCATCGACCCGCCCGGCTCGATGGATCTCGACCAGGCCCTGCACCTGGAGCGGCTGCGCGGAGGCTACCGCGTCTGGTACGCCATCGCCGACGTCGGCGCCTTCGTACGCCCCGGCGGCGTGATCGACACCGAGGCCCGCACCAGGGGCGAGACCGTCTACCTGCCCGCGGGCAAGGTGCCGCTGCACCCGCCGGTGTTGTCGGAGGACGCCGCCAGCCTGCTGCCCGGCGCGCTGCGACCGGCCGTGGTGTGGCGCGTAGACCTCGACACCGACGGCCGCACGGTGGGGGCCGACGTGCAGCGCGCCCTCGTACGCAGCCGCGAGCGCTACGACTACGCCTACGTGCAGGCGGTCCACGACACCCGCACCGCGGACGGCGTACTGGAGTTGCTGGCCGAGATCGGCGAGCTCAGGCTGGCCCTGGAGCGCGAGCGCGGCGGCGTCACCCTGCCCACCCCCGACCAGGAGGTGGCGCGCGACGACGGCGGCTACCGGCTGCGGTTCCGCGCGCCACTGCCCGCGGAGGCGTGGAACGCGCAGATCTCGCTGCTGACCGGCATGGCCGCGGCCGCCATGATGCTCGACGCCGAGATCGGCATCCTGCGCGTGCTGCCCAGTCCGCGGCCCGATGCTCTGGCCAAGGTACGCAGGGTGGCAAAAGCGCTGGACGTGCCGTGGCCCGAGGGGGCGGGGTACGGCGCGGTGGTGCACGACCTGGATCCCGGGAAGGGACCGCAGGCGGCGTTCCTGCACGAGTCCAAGGTGCTGCTGCGCGGCGCCGGCTACGTGGCCTTCGACGGCGCGCCGCCCAGGCTGGCCGAGCACGCGGCGGTGGCGGCCCCGTACGCGCACGTCACGGCCCCGCTGCGGCGCCTGGTGGATCGTTACGCGAGCGAGGTGTGCCTGGCGATCGCGGCGGGCGTGCCGGTCCCGTCCGACGTGCGGGCGGCGCTCGCCGTCCTGCCCGACCTCATGTCCTCCTCCGGGCGGCGAACCGGGGCGGTGGAGCGGGCGTGCGTGGACCTGGTGGAGGCGTTCCTGCTGCGGGACCGGATCGGGCAGGCGTTCCAGGCGGTGGTGATCGACGTGGACGAGCGGCGCGGGGGCGGTCAGGTGCAGCTCGTGGACCCGGCCGTGATCGCCCGCTGCGACGGCACCCTGCCCCTGGGCGAGCAGATCACCGTCCGCCTGGTGCAGGCCGACCCGGCCACCCGCGAGGTCCGCTTCACCCTGGCCACCTGAGCCACAAGGCCCCCGGCTCGCCTGGGCCCGCGTCCCACCGCGGAACCCGCCAAGCTCGCAGCGGGAGCGGGAGCGGGCGGTCAGTTCGTCTTCGCTCGCATCCCGTCGCAGACGACCTCCGCCATCCGCACCGCGCCGCCCCTGGCGCGCGCCCGCCGCTCGGCGACCAGGCAACCCCGCAGCAGATCATGGACGTCCTCCGCCACCAGATCACCACGAACCGCCCCGACCCGCCGCGCCCGCGCCAGCAGCCGGCCCAGAGCGGCGGCGAAGTCGGCGGCCAGCGTGGAGCCGGGCCGCATCGTCAGCCCCGTCTCCAGCATGTCGCACAGCGCCCGGTTGGCCGCGGCCTGCTCGATCACCGCCGTGAACCAGCCGAAGAACGCCCGCCCCGCGTCCTCGGCGGTGGCCAGCGCGCGGGCGTCGGCCACGAACCGCTCGATCCGCCCCAGCAGCACAGCCTCGAACAACGCCTCTTCTGTCGGGAAGTGCCGGTAGACCGTGCCGACCCCGAACCCGGCCCGCCGCGCGATCTCGTCGAAGGAGATGGTCAGGCCGTCGCCGTCCATGGCCTCCTGCGCGATCTGCAGGACCCGCTCGCGGTTGCGCCGGGCGTCGGCGCGCAGTGGCCTGGCGGAGCTGTGGTCGTCGCCCATGACCTGCCTTCACGCGGAGAATGCTCTCCGATTCTATCCAGGAGATTCACGGCATACACCCGTGAAACGGCAGCGCCCGCCCCGCTGAAGGCAGGACGGGCACCGGGGTCACGATGCCGTGGAGCGGCTGAAACGCGACGGCACGCCGACGCGTTTCAGCCTGATTCGTTCTACGCGCGGAATCGGCTCCAGCTCCACCACGCGCGCCCCCTCGGGCACGTGCTGCGGGTCGTGCGTGATGAGCAGCGTGGTCCGCCCGGACATGAGCCGCCGCAGCGGCCGCATGACCTGGGCGGCGGTGGCCGCGTCCAGCCCGCTCATGGGCTCGTCGAGCACCAGCACCGGTGTGTCGCGCAGGATGGCCCTGGCGATCGCGATCCGCTGCCGCTGCCCGCCGGACAGGAGCCGTCCCCGCTGGCCCACCGGCGTGTCGTACCCCTGGGGCAGCAGTTTGACGAAGTCGTGCACCCCTGCCGCCTCCGCCGCCCTGATCACCTCGTCGAGCGAGGCGGCGGAACGGCCGTAGGCGATGTTGTCGCGTACCGAGCCCGAGAACAACATCGTCTCCTGGTGCAGGATCGTGACGTTCTCGCGCACCGACTCCCTCGTCAGGCCCCGCAGGTCGGTGCCGTCCAGCAGGATGCGGCCCCGGTCGGGGTCGTAGAAGCGCAGCAGCAGCTTGGCCAGCGTGGACTTGCCCGCCCCGCTGGGCCCGGAGATCACGACGACCTCTCCGGGCTCGGCGGTGAAGGACACGTTCCGCAACGCCGGCCGGGGCCGTCCCGGGTAGGCGAAGCCGACCTGGTCGAACACGATCCGGCCGCCGCTCCTGCCCACGGGCACGGCGCCGTCGGCGTCGGTGACGACGGGCTTGACCCCCAGGATCTCGATCACCCGGTCGGATCCGGCCGCCGCCTCCGACACGTTCATGGCCAGCTCTCCCAGGCCCTGGACGGCCGGGTAGAGGAGGGCCAGGTACGCCGCGAAGGACAGCAGCCCGCCGAGCGTCAGCCGGCCCGCCGCGATCTCCCACGCGCCGAACCCCAGGATGACGATCAGGCAGACGGTCTCGATGACCTGCATCACAGGGCTGTAGAGGCCGGCCAGCCAGGCCTGCGCCATGTTCGCGCGCAGCCAGCCGCGGCCCTCCCCGTGCAGCCGCCGCGACTCGGCGCCCTGCCTGTTGTACGCCTGCACGAGCGGCTGGTTGGCCAGCCCCTCCTCCAGCACGCTGTTCATCGCCCCGTTGCTCGCCCGCTCACGTGCGGCGGCCGATCTGAACCTGCCGGTGAACCCCTTGGAGACCACCAGGAACAGCGGGACCAGCGCCATCGTGAGCAGCGCCAGATCCCATCGGATGAAGAACGCCGCCCCCGCGAAGAAGACGACGCTGGCGACCGTGGTGATCGCCCTGACGAGTCCGGACCCGACGAGCTCCTCAATGGCCTCGATGTCGTCCGTCATGCGCGCCATCAGGTCGCCCAGCCGCCGCTTCTCGGAGAAGTCCGGCGCGAGCGTCTGCAGGTGCGCGTACACGCGGTCGCGCAGGGCCAGCAGGAAACGTTCGGCGGCCAGCGCGGTGGCGTACGCTCCCGCGAAGGAGGCCACCCCGGCCAGCACCGCGAGCGCGAGCCAGGTGAACGCGGGCCCCCAGAAGGCCCCCAGGTTCCTGGTCGTGAGCACCTCGTCGGTGATGTGCCCGAACAGGCGGATCGCGACGACCTCGCAGAGCGCGGCCAGAATGGCGAACAGCACTCCGGCGGCGAACAGGCGGCGCAATCCGCGGGTGTCCGGCCAGAACTCGCGAAATGTGCGGCGAAGGGAAATCGTCGGTGCGAGTTCACGGCCGGAGACGCTCAAAGAGAGCCGGCGGCTGAGCCGCCGGCTCTCAACGGGGCGCTCTAGCACCCCCACCACCTGCGGCGGCCACAGCAGCTCCACCTACGGTAACAGCGGCGACGGCGACGGCATCCCCATCCCTGCTGGTAACCCACCTGAGACAGTTGCGTGTTCGCCATGATTCCTCCCCCGTTGGCTGAACACTGATAAATCGGACGCTAGCACCCTAATTGCTATAAATCAGCAGATTATCGCCGATTTCAGAAAGACTTGACTGGTAAAATCCGACGGGAAAGGCGATAACGACAACCAACGTAAAGTCGCCCCCGGACAGGTAAAAGCACAAGCCCAGACCACGCCAAAGCAAAAGATGCTCCTGAGAAGTAGCTCCCAGAAGCATCCTTGACGAAAAACGCCTAGGTGAGCGACGAGTACGCCACCACCCCGCGCCGCATCGCGTCCATCGCCTTGCCCGCCGACTGCTTGATCTTGCTGCCCGGCGGCGCCGCGTTGCCGAGCTGCCCCAGCAAGTCCATCAGCTGCTTGATCCACCGCACGAAGTCACCGGCCGCCAGCTCGTTGCCGTTGACGCCCTCCATCAGCACCGCGTCCAGCGTGTGCCCCTTGGTCCACCGGAACGCCGCCCACGCGAACCCCAGATCGGGCTCCCTGATCGTGGACAGCTGATGGTCGGACTCGATGCCCTCCAGCTCCCCCCACAGCCGCACCATCGCCGACAACGCGTCCTGCGCCCGCCCCGCCGGGATCTTCGGCCGCCGGGCGTCGTCGGACGCCCGCGACTCGAACACCAGCGCCGACACGCACGCCGCCAGCTCCGCCGGCTCCAGCTCCTCCCACAGCCCCATGCGCAGGCACTCGGCCGTCAGCAGGTCCAGCTCGGTGTAGAGGCGGCCCAGCCGGCGCCCCTCGTCGGTGACCGTCTCCCCGTTGAGGTAGCCGAGCTGCTCCAGCACCGAACAGATGCGGTCGAACGTACGGGAGATGACGTGCGAGCGCCCCTCCACCCGGCGCCGCAGCCCCTCGGTCTCCCGCTGCAGCTTGTAGTAGCGCTCACCCCAGCGGGCGTGGTCCTCGCGCTCGTCGCAACCGTGGCACGGATGCTGGCGGATGAGCCGGCGCAGCTCGTTGATCTCCTCGTCCTCCACCGTGTGGTCGCGCACCCGGTCCGGCTTGCCCAGATCACGGTCACCCAGCTTGGCCAGCAGCGTGGAGACGAGGTTGGCGCGCTCCTTCGGCGAACGGCCGTTGAAGTTCTTCGGGATGCGCAGCTTCTCCAGCGGCTCGACCGGCACCGGGAAGTCGGCCGGGTCGAGCTTTTTGATCTGCTTGCCGATCGTCAGCACCAGCGGGCTCGGCCCCGTGCCCCTCGGGTTGCGCCCCGGGTCGAGCACGATCGCCAGGCCCGCCCGCCGCCCGCCAGGCACCCGGATGACGTCACCCGGCTGCAGCGCCTCCAGCGACCGCGCCGCCGCGGCCCGGCGCGCGGCGCCCCGCTGACGCGACAGCTCCGCCTCCCGGTCCGACAGACGGCGGCGCAGCTCCGCGTATTCGGGGAAGTCGCCCAGGTGGCACGTCATGGCCTCCTGGTAGCCCTCCAGAGCCTCCTCGTGCTTGCGCAACTGCTTGGCCAGCCCCACGACCGCCCGGTCGGCCTGGAACTGCGCGAACGACTCCTCCAGCAGCGTCCTGGCCCGCTCCCGGCCGAACTGACCGACCAGATTGACCGCCATGTTGTACGACGGCTGGAAACTGGAGCGCAACGGATAGGTGCGGGTGCCCGCCAGCCCCGCCACCGACAGCGGATCCATGCCCGGCTGCCACAACACCACCGCGTGACCCTCGACGTCGATGCCGCGCCGCCCCGCCCGGCCGGTGAGCTGGGTGTATTCGCCCGGCGTCAGATCGGCGTGGGTCTCACCGTTCCACTTGTCCAGCTTCTCGATCACCACGCTGCGGGCCGGCATGTTGATGCCCAGCGCCAGCGTCTCGGTGGCGAACACCGCCTTGACCAGCCCGCGCGTGAACAGCTCCTCCACGACCTCCTTGAAGGCCGGCAACTTGCCCGCGTGATGCGCGGCCAGGCCCCGCTCCAGGCAGTCGCGCCACTCCAGGAAGCCCAGCACGGCCAGATCCTCGTCGGGCAGGTGCGCGGTGCGCTCGTCCACGAGCTGCCTGATCTCGTGCCGCTCGCGGTCGCTGGTGAGCCGGATCCCGGCGTTCAGGCACTGCTGGACGGCCGCGTCACAACCGGCGCGGGAGAAGATGAACGAGATCGCCGGCAGCAGCCCCTCGGAGTCCAGCTTCTCGATCACCTGCACCCGGTCCGCCGGACGTGAACGCTGCGGCCTCCCATAGCCACGCCGGCCCTGCCCCTGCGTCAGCCGCTCGGCGTCACGCGTCACCCGCATCAGCGTCGGGTTGATGCGCGGCGTCAGGTCGTCGTTCATGAACAGGTCGTAGACGCGGTTGCCGATCATCATGTGCTGCCACAGCGGCACCGGGCGGTGCTCGTCGACGATCACCGTCGTGTCGCCGCGCACGTCACCGAGCCACTCGCCGAACTCCTCGGCGTTGCTCACCGTCGCCGACAGCGCCACCAGCCTGACCGACTCGGGCAGGTGGATGATGACCTCTTCCCACACCGCCCCGCGGAACCGGTCGGCCAGGTAGTGGACCTCGTCCATCACCGCGAACCCGAGCCCGGCCAGCGTCGCCGAGCCGGCGTAGAGCATGTTGCGCAGCACCTCGGTCGTCATGACCACGATGGGCGCCTCGCCGTTGACGCTGTTGTCGCCGGTCAGCAGCCCGACCTTGGCGGTGCCGTAGCGCTTGACCAGGTCGTTGTACTTCTGGTTGGACAGCGCCTTGATGGGGGTGGTGTAGAAACACTTGCGGCCTTGCTCCAGGGCCAGGTGCACGGCGAACTCGCCGACGACCGTCTTGCCCGACCCCGTGGGCGCCGCCACCAGGACCCCGTCACCGGCCTCCAGAGCCCGGCAGGCGTCGAGCTGGAAGTCATCCAGCGCGAAGTCGTAGAGGCCCCGGAACGATCTGAGAGCGGCCCCGTCGTCCCCGTACTTCTGACGGAAGGCCGCATAGCGTTCCGCTGGCGTTGTCATACCCGTCAGCCTACCGAAATCGCCATTCCGGTCCGTCCCGCCCGTTACCGGGCGGGCGCCTTTACAATGTAGATTTCAAACGATGACGCGCAGCGCCCCAGGCCGCACCTCGCATCGCATGGGCACCGGCCCCACCCGTTCGCCGTCGGCGTAGGCCACTGTTTCGTCTCCTGTGTCGGCCGCCGCCACCTGCACGATGCGCGCCCGCCGCAGCGACACGGCCGGGTGCCCGACGTGCGTGCCCCGGTAGACGCTGGGGAACACGCGCAGGAACTCCCCCTTCGACATGGCGCCCAGCACCATCACATCCAGCAGGCCGTCGTCGGGCACGGCGTCCGGGCAGACCCGCATCCCCGCCCCGTACGAGCGCGTGTTGGCCACCGCCACCAGCATGGCCTCCCGCTCAATCACCTCGTCCTCGTCGAACGTGACCCGGAACGGGATCGGCCGGAACGAGCGCAGCTCCTGCGCCATCGCCACCACGTACCTGCCCATCCCGGGCGGCCAGGTGCGCCGGTTGGCCCGCTCGTTGACCCGCGAGTCGAAGCCGCAGCACACCACCCCGGCGAACAGCTCCTCGACCGCCCCCGCCCGGATGTGCGCGGCGTCCACCAGCCGCGACTTCATCCGCAGCACGGTCCTGGCGGCGGCGACGAGGTCGCCGCGGGGCAGGCCGAGCGCGGCGGCGATGTCGTTGCCGGTTCCGGCGGGGATGATGCCGAGCGGCACGTCGGTGCCTGCCACGGCCTGGACGGCCAGGTGCACCAGGCCGTCGCCGCCGAAGGCCACGAGCGCGTCGGGGCGCTCGGACACGGCGGTGCAGGCGCGTTCAAGCGTGTCGGCGGCGTCGACGCCGACGATCACGGACAGCTCGGCCCCTCCGGCGCGCAACCGGCGCGCGACCGGTTCGAGCAGGCGCAGCGTACGCCCGCCGCGGGCGGCGGGGTTGACGAGCAGAACGAGTTGCGGGGACACGCCCGGAACCTATCGTCTGCGCCGCGGAAGCGAAATGCCCTTATCGCTTGCCGGGATCGGGCTCCTCCTCGAGCGGCGTGTCATCCTCGGGCGGCGCGGTGTCCTCCATCAGCGGGGACGCCTCGTCGTCGGACAGATGGGAGAAGTCCTCCGTCGCCGGCATGCGCTTCTCGCGCAGGTACATGAACAGCTCGGCCAGGAAGTACAGGGCGATCATCGGCGCGGCCAGCGCCATCATCGTGAGCGGCTCGCCGCCGGGGGTGACCACGGCACCGAAGACGAACATCACGAAGACCACCATGCGGCGATGCTTCTTCACGGTGGTGTAGGAGAGCACCCCGATGACGTTGAGGAAGACCAGGATCAGCGGCAGCTCGAAGGAGACACCGAAGATCAGCAACATGATCAGGACGTAGTCGAGGTAGTCGTCGATGCCGATGGTGGCGACGGTGCCCTCGAGGGAGAACCCCAGCAGGATGCCGAGGCTGGTGTCCATGATGAAGTAGGCCAGCGCCGCGCCGAACACGAACAGCGGGACGGCCAGCCCCAGGAACGCGATCGAGTAGCGCTTCTCCGTGCGATAGAGCGCGGGGGTCACGAACGCCCAGATCTGGTAGAGCCAGACAGGCGAGGCCACCACGAGCCCGATCATCAACGAGACCTTCAGCGTGATGAAGAAGGACTGGAAGATGCCGCTGTAGGTGAGACTGCACTGCCCGTTGAGCTGGCGCGACTGCACGGTCTCGCAATAGGGCGCCTTGAGCGTCTCCCACACCGGATCGAAGAAGATCCATCCGATGATCACGCCGACGACGACGGCGGCGAGCGCGATGAGCAGCCGGTTGCGTAGCTCGCGCAGGTGATCCATGAGGGGCATGCGGCCCTCGGGGTCAGGTGCGGTCTGGCTTGACCGTTTGAGCAGCGCCATCTAGCAGTCCAGGTGACGAGGAGGGACGGGGGTCAGGCGTGCTTGTCGGCCTGCGTGGCGGCACTGGCGCGCAGCCTGGCGGCCTGCTCCTCGAGCTGGCGGGCCTGCTCCTCGGCCGACAGCGCCGAAGCGGGCGCGGGAGCAGCGGCCTGGAGCTGCTGCGGCTGCACGGGCTGAGGCTGCGGCTGGGCCTGCGCCTGGACCGGGGGCTGCGCCTGGACGGTGTGGCCGTCCTCGTCCTCCTCGCCGCGGAGCTTGGAGGTCTCCGACTTGAAGATGCGAAGCGACCGGCCGACGCCCCGGGCCATCTCAGGCAGCTTCTTCGCACCGAACAGCAGGACGAGCACCAGCGCGATGATCAGAAGTTCGGGGACTCCGAGATTTCCCATGAAATGCCCTTTTCTAGCGAATGCCTATATCAGCCACGATCGTACGCTGCCTGGGGCGCGGTCTCATCCCCCCGGCCCGCCAATCTGGCCCGCCTCGGCTCCAGCTGGGCTTTCGCCTCGGCGATTTCCCTTTTCAGAGTACGTGCCGCGGCGACGACGCGGGCACCCGCGATTCCGAGCACGACCAGCCCGGCCACGCCCAGCCCCACGGACACGAATATCCACGTCATGATCGGTGAGCGTACAGGGCCAGGGCGCGCTCGGCCTCACGGCGTACGGTCTCGGCCATGTCGGGCGGGGAGACGACGCGGCCGGTGTCGCCCAGCCGCAGCGCCAGCTTGAGGATCCAGTCCTCGTCGCGGGCCCGCAGCGCCACCCGCAGCCGGCCCTCGCCCAGCTCGGTGATCCGCTCGCACGGGTAGTACTCGGCCACCCACCGCCCGGCGGCGCTCAGCTCCAGCTCGACCAGCTCGTCGGTGGGCGAGGGCCGGAAGACGCCGTCGGTGACGTCTCTGGGCTCGGCCCCGGCGGGCGGGTCGGCGGGCACGTCGAGCACGTCCACGCCGAGCACCCGGTCGAGCCGGAACAGCCGCATGGCCTCGGCCCGGTAGCACCAGCCCTCCAGGTAGGCACGGCCGTCGACGACCACGACCCGCATGGGGTCGACCTCGCGCGGCGTCACCTCGTCGCGGCCCTGGACGTAGTAGCGCAGCGACAGCCGCCGCCGCCTGGTGAGCCCCTCGCGCACGCGCGGCAGGGCGTCGGGGGCGGCGTCCACGTCCACGGCGACCTGGCTGCTGACGGTGGCGGCGCCCTCCCCCGCGGCCCGCTCCAGCTTGGCCATCACACGGGGCAGCGCGTCGCCCGGCACCTCGGCCAGCTCCGGGGTCGCGGCCAGCATGCGCAGCGCGACCAGCAGGGCGCTGGCCTCGTCGATGCCGAGCCGCAGCGGCCTGCCGATGGTGTCGGCGTTGTCGATGATGATCTCGCCGCCGTCCCAGGAGACGTCGATGAGGTCGCCGGGAGTGTGACCCGGCAGCCCGCACATCCACACGAGCTGCAGGTCGTCGATGAGCTGCTTCTCGCTCAGCCCGAACACCGCGGCCACCTCGCCGACCTGCGCCCCCGGATGGGACATCAGGTACGGCACCAGCGCCAGCAACCTGGGCAGCCTGTCGGCGGACCCGCTCATGTGTATGCCCCCTTCAGTCTGCGGATGACGGCCTCGCGGGCGTCCGGCGGCTCGACGACCTCGACGTCGGCGCCGAGGCTGGCCATCCACCCAGCCAGCCGCTCAGGGTCGGAGAAGATCAGCTCGGCCTCGTCCCACCCGCCGGTGCCCGTGTGCACGGCCCTGGACAGCTGCCGCAGCCCCTCGCACGCCCCCTGGCGTACGCGGACGACGGCGACCCGCTCCTCCATCGGCTCGTCGGGGAAGCCCACCATGGCCCGCAGGTCGACGCCCTCGGGCACCTCGACCACCCCCGGCCTGCCGATCGCGGCGACCTGCCCGGTGATGCGGCTGAGCCGGAAGGCGCGCGGGGCGTCCCTGTCGCGGTCGAACCCGGCCAGGTACCAGCGGCCGCGCCGGCTGACCACACCCCACGGCTCCACGGTGCGGCTGCGCACGCTCTCGCTGCCGGCGCCGCGGTAGTCGAAGCGGACCACGCGCCGGTCGCGCACGGCGTCCCACAACGCGGGGAAGGCCGGGTCGCGGGTGTCCACGCGCAGCTCCAGCGCTCCCGTGCCGACGGGCTGGTCGGTGGCCACGCCGCCGGCCCGCAGCTTCAGCAGCGCCCCGGAGGCGGCCTCGGCCAGGCTGGCGCGCTGCCACACCTGCGCGGCCAGGCCCAGCACGGCGGCCTCGTCGGGCTCCAGGGTGATCTCGGGCAGCTCGTAGGACTCCCGCTCGATCCGGTAGCCCGGCTCGTCCTCCCACGGGTCGCGCACGACGTCGATCGGGATCCCGATCTCGCGCAGCTCGTTCTTGTCCCGCTCGAACATGCGCTGGAACGCCTCGTCGCCATCGCGGTCGTATCCGGGGACGGCCTGGCGGATCTGCTCGGCCGACAACGGGCGCCGGGTGGCGAGCAGGCAGATCACCAGATTGAGCAACCGTTCTGTCTTCCGGCGCGACATCTGCCTCACTCCTCCTTCATCGACGCTACCCTGCCCCCGTGATCAGATGGCGCAAGGGCGAGGTTGTACGGATCCGACGCGAGTGGCCGGGAGCGGTGGAGCTGGACGTCGCCGTCCCCGAGGGGGAGTGCCGGGCGCTGGCCTATCCGCCGTTGGTGGGCCGCCCGGAACCCGGTGACGAGGTGCTGCTCAACACGACCGCGCTCGCGATGGGTCTCGGTACGGGAGGTTACGCCATGGTGGTGGCCGTCCCGAACCGTTTGCCGCAAGATCCCGAGGGTCCCGGGCACCTGGTGAAGGCCAGGTACACCCCGCTGCAGGCCACGGTGCAGGGCGCCGACGAACAGGATTCCCCGTATCACGCCAGGTTGCGCGAGGCGGACTCGCTGGACGGCATGCCCGTGGTGATGGCCGACCTGCACTCGGCGCTGGCGCCGATCCTGTGCGGATTGTACGAGGCGAGGCCGGGCGTGCGGGTGGCGTACGTGATGCTGGACGGCGGGGCGCTGCCCGTCTGGTTCTCGATGACGGCGGCCCGGCTGCGCGAGATCGGCTGGCTGGCCGGCGTGGTGACGGTGGGCCAGGCGTTCGGCGGCGACGTGGAGGCGGTCACGACCCACACCGGGCTACTGGCGGCCAGGCACGTCCTCGACGCCGACGTGGCCATCGTCACGCAGGGCCCGGGCAACCTGGGCACGGGCACCCGGTGGGGCTTCTCGGGGGTGTCGGCGGGCGAGGCGGTGAACGCGGCCGCCGTGCTGCTGGGGCGGCCGGTGGCGGCGCTGCGGGTCAGCGAGGGCGACAAGCGGGAGCGCCACTACGGCGTCTCGCACCACTCGCTGACCGCCTACGGCCGGGTCGCGCTCTCCCCCGCGCAGGTGCCGGTGCCGGAGCTGCCGGGCGAGTTCGGGGAGCGGGTCAGGGACCAGGCCGAACTGCTGGCCGTGCGGCACCGGCTGGTCCCGGTCCCGGTGGACGGCCTGCACGAGGCGCTGCGCGAGTCCCCGGTCCGGCTCTCCACGATGGGCAGGGGGCTGGAGGAGGACCTGTCCTACTTCCTGGCCTCGGCGGCGGCGGGCAGGCTGACGGCCTCGCTGCTGTCGTAGGTGTTCTTGTAGGTGAACGCCTCGGGGCTCGGCCCCTCGGCCTTGAGCCGCTCCAGCCGGCGCATCCCCTCCGCCAGGGACGGAATGTGGCCCTCGGGGATCCACCACATCACCATGTACGGCTCCGCCATGCGCAGGAACCACTCCCTGCGCCGTCTCAGCACGTCCAGGTGGGGGGTGCGGTAGACGTAGTTCCAGAGCGACTCCAGCGACTCCCACACCGAGAAGGTGATCAGCAGGTGGTCGCCGTAGTCGTGGATGATGGTGGCGGTGGGGTCCGCCTCACTCTCCTTGAGCCGCCACACGAACCCGGGCGCCGCGTCGGCGAGGGCGTTGATGGGTTCGAGTTGTGCGACGAACTCGGCGAGTTCGGGGCTGTCGATGGGCGCGCGCATATGGGCGATGTTGAGCTCGGCGAGATGCATGGGGCTCAGCACACCATTCACCCGCCTTCTATGTCAATGGATGTTTGTTTTAGAGAGACGCAACACTCCCCGGGACGCGGGTCCATCTCCGCCCTGGCCGGGTCGTCGCCGAGCCCTTCGAGCAGCCCCTGGCACAGGGCCAGGTTCATCGAGCAGACCAGCAGCGGCTGCTCGACGGCCAGCACGTGGAAGGGGCAGTTGCGCAGCCGCAACCTGCCGTCCTCGGCGTACGGCTCGTAGCCGCGCTCGCCCAGCAGGCGCTCGACGGGCTCGCCGCGGCGCCGCCCGGCCATCCTGGCCCCGGCGCCGCGCGCCGCCTCCTCGGCCCGCTCTTCGGCGCCGAGCACCTCCACCACGTCGGCCAGGACCGAGGCGAGGGTGACGTAGTCGCGCGGCGGCAGGCTCACCGACCGCTCGCCCCCGGCCCTGCGGTAGACCTTCGCGGGCCGGCCGCTGCCCGGGCCCTTCTTGTCCGGCCGGCGAAAGCCGCTCTCCAGCAGGCCGGCCTCGACGAGCTTGTCGAGGTGGTGGCCGGCCAGCGTCCTGGACACCCCCGCGGCCTCCGCGGCCTC
Source organism: Nonomuraea insulae (assembly GCF_042656245.1). NCBI lineage: Bacteria > Bacillati > Actinomycetota > Actinomycetes > Streptosporangiales > Streptosporangiaceae > Nonomuraea > Nonomuraea insulae. The sequence goes on along the minus strand of NZ_JBHSPA010000038.1, from coordinate 92,931 downwards.
CCCGCGGCCCACGTCGCCGCCCCGGGAGGTGACGGCCTCGTACAGGCTGCGGCGGACGGGGTCGTGCAGGAGGGCCAGCGCCTCGAGGTCGTCGCTACTCACATCGGGAGTCTACGAAGCCTCAGTAGGCGGCGATGACGTCCACGACGAAGACGAGGGTGTCGGAGCCCTTGATGCCGTACGCCGGATGGCCGGCGGGGCCGTACCCGTAGGCGGGCGGGACGATCATCGCGACGCGGCTGCCGACCGGCACGCCTACCAGCGCCTTGTCCCAACCCTTGATCACACCGCCGTCGCCGAGCTTGAACGCCTTGGGCCGGCCCGTGGACCAGGTCGCGTCGAACACGCGGCGCCGGCTCCAGACGGCCCCCTCGTACTGGGTGACCACGAGCTGCCCCGCCTGCGCCTTGCGCCCGCCGCCCCTGGCCAGCACCTTGGCCTCGAACCTGGCGGGCGGCGCGGTGGCGGGCACGGCCAGCGCGGGCCGGGCGCCGCCGCCGACGCGCACTCCGGCCAGCGTCCCGCCGCCCGCCTTCACCGAGACGCCCTTGTGGTGGGCGCCCAGGATGTCGACGACGTAGAACAGCTCCTCTCCCGCGCCGACGCCCTGCGGCGGGTTGGCGCCGAAACCGTTCTCGGGCGGGATCGCGGCGATGACCCTGCTGCCCACCCTGCGGCCCCGCAGCGCCCGCTCCAGGCCCGGCAGCAGCTCCCCCACCGGGAACGCGGCCGGGATGCCCCGGTTGAAGCTGGAGTCCACCAGGCGGTTGTCCCTGCCGTTCCACACATGCGCGGTGTACTGGACGATCGCCACGTCGTCGGGCGCGAGGGTCTCCCCCTTGCCGGCGGCCAGCTCGTCCACCTGCAGCCCGGCCATCGGTTCGCCGTCGGGGAAGACGATCGTCGGGCGGGCGCCGAACCGGCCGCCCACCTTCAGGTCGAGGTCCTTCGCCGCCTCGCCCGTGCACCCCGCCACCAGCAGGGGCGCGAGCAGCAGGGCGGCCAGCGGCGACGCGGCGGCACGGCGCATCGTTCCTCCCAGCGCGGAGCGGCCCGGCGGCGTCACGCCACCGGGCCTCGCGATGCTACCGCGCCGCCGCTTCGATCGTCAGTAGGCCGCCAGCACGTCCACCACGAACACCAGCGTGCTCTTGGCGGGGATGCCCTGCTGCGCCTGGTCGCCGTAGCCGAGCTCCGGCGGGATGCTCATCACGACGCGGCTGCCGACCGGCACCCCGGCCAGGCCCTTCTGCCACCCCTGGATCACCTGGGCGAGGGGGAACTCGGCCGGCTGCCCCCGCTCCCAGCTCGAGTCGAACTGCTTGTCGCTGCCCCAGATCTTGCCCGTGTAGTGGACCGAGAGCGTGTTGGTGGTCTTCACCTTCTCGCCGGTGCCCTGGATGACCGTCTTGACCACGAGGTCCTTCGGCGGCTTCTCGCCGGTCTTCGTGGTCAGCGTCGGCGCCTTCTCCCCGCCCGGGTTGACCACCTTGACACCCTTGATGGAGTCGCCGGTCTCCTTACCGTTGGCGGCCTTCAGCGGCGGCGGCTGCGTGCCGACCACGTCGAACACGAACACCTTGGTCGGCTCTGGCGGCGCCGTGGACTGCTGCTGGGCGACGGAGTCGTTGGCCAGCACGGCCAGCAGCCGGCCGCCGTGCTTGACCTTGGTGAAGCCCTCCTGCAGCACCTGCGGCAACTGCTCGTTGATCGCGATCGTCTCCGGCGCCTTGGTGTCGTAGGAGGAGCCCTGAACGGCGTTGCCCTTTCCGTCCCAGTTGTAGACGGTCAGGTTGACCAGCACCCGGTCGCCGGCCTTGAGGCCGGTGCCGGCACCCGGGTGGATCACCTCATAGGACGACTTCGTCGCGGGCGAGCCCGAGGGGAAGGTCACCGTGGGCTTGGCGCCCACGGTCCCGGCGACCTTGACCCCGGCCGACCCGCCGGGGGCGGTTGCGGAGGCGGTGGCGGTTGCGGAGGTGCCGCCGCCGGAACCGCACGCGGCGGCGAACAAGATCAAAGGCACGGCGGCCAGTACGGCCATAGCGCGGCGCATGAATTTCCCTCGGAAAGACGGCAGATTCGCGTCACACTACCCGACTTCCCGGTAGGGCCGTGGTAAACGATCCCCCACGGCCCGACCGGCCCGACCACCGCTCACATACCGGCGATCAGCTTGTCCACTCGCTCGTCGACGCTGCGGAACGGGTCCTTGCACAACACCGTGCGCTGCGCCTGGTCGTTCAGCTTGAGGTGCACCCAGTCCACGGTGAAGTCGCGCCGCTTCTCCTGCGCCTTGCGGATGAACTCGCCGCGCAGCCGCGCCCTGGTCGTCTGCGGCGGCACCGACTTGGCCTCGAAGATCTTCAGGTCGGACGCCACCCGCTCCACCGAGCCGCGCTTCTGTAGCAGGTAGAACAGCCCGCGCTTGCGGTGCACGTCATGGTAGGCCAGGTCGAGCTGCGCCACCCTCGGCGAGGACAACGGCAGGTCGTACTTCTTCCGGTAACGCTCGATGAGCTGGTATTTCGTCACCCAGTCGATCTCCCGCGAGACCAGGTCGAGGTTGCCCGTGTCGACCGCGTGCAGCGTGCGCTCCCACAGCTCCAGCACCCGGTGCGCGATCGCGTCGCCACCACGGCGGTCGACGAAGTCCTTCGCCTTCGACAGATATTCCCGCTGGATCTCCAGGCTGGAGGCCTCACGCCCGTTGGCCAGGCGCACCCGGCGCCGGCCCGTCATGTCGTGGGAGACCTCGCGGATGGCCCTGATCGGGTTCTCCAGCGACAGGTCGCGCATCACCGTGCCGGACTCGATCATGCGCAGCACCAGGTCGGTGGCGCCGACCTTGAGCAGCATGGTGGTCTCGCTCATGTTGGAGTCGCCCACGATCACGTGCAGCCGCCGGAACCGCTCGGCGTCGGCGTGCGGCTCGTCACGGGTGTTGATGATCGGCCGGGACCGGGTGGTGGCGCTGGAGACGCCCTCCCAGATGTGCTCGGCCCGCTGCGAGACGCAGTAGACCGCCCCGCGCGGCGTCTGCAGCACCTTGCCCGCCCCGCAGATGATCTGCCGGGTGACCAGGAACGGGATCAGCACGTCGGCCAGCCGCCCGAACTCCCCGTGCCGGCCGACCAGATAGTTCTCGTGACAGCCGTAGGAGTTGCCGGCCGAGTCGGTGTTGTTCTTGAAAAGGTAGATATCACCCGCGATGCCCTCTTCACGCAGCCGCTTCTCGGCGTCCACGAGCAGGCCTTCGAGGATGCGCTCGCCTGCCTTGTCGTGCGTGACGAGCTCGATGACGTTGTCACACTCGGGTGTTGCGTATTCAGGATGGCTGCCCACGTCGAGATAGAGACGTGCGCCGTTGCGGAGGAAGACGTTGCTCGATCGGCCCCAGGACACGACCCGCCGGAACAGGTAGCGGGCGACCTCGTCGGGGGACAGCCTGCGCTGGCCCCTGAACGTGCAGGTCACGCCGTACTCGTTCTCCAGCCCGAAGATGCGACGATCCATCACCTCACACTATGCCCACGGATCCGCAAGCGGGAGGGATCTTCCCAGGTGTTTTCCCGCCCGGCCTCGTATGACCCGCTTCGTCCCCGCGCCCGCCCCCACGGGGCGCGGGTGCCGTGGCGTGTCAGGGGGTGAAGATCTCCTGAACCTTGACGATCTTCCCCTTGTGGACGGTGATGAGGGCGGGGATCCTCGCGCGGTTGTGCCGCTTGATCAGCACGTCGCGGGAGCAGCGCTTGGCGCCGAGCCCCGTGCTGTGACTGACGGTCAAGCCCGACATGTCGGACTTGCAGCCGTACGCGGACAGGAAGGTCACGTCCTTGGCCACGGGCGAGGCGTACGCCGTCACGTCGCCCTCACGCGGGCCCACGAAGTTGCCCTCGGTCTTGGTGCCCTTCTTCCACTTGATGGGCTCGTACTCGGCCACGCCGCTCCGCACGTAGGTGATCCAGCCGCGCAGGATGCCGTTGTGGCGGGAGCTGATGTGCTTGGTGAAGTCGTGCCCGGGGTCGGACTGGAAGGTGGTGCCGAAGGTCTTCGGCGCCTCGTACTTCGGGTACGCGGTGGCCGCCTCGGCCGCCACGCCTGAGGTCAGCATCACGGCCGTAGCCGCACCGGCCGCCAGGAGGCCACGTAGTGGAGTGTTCACGGATCTTAAGATCCTCGATCACTCACTGCGGTTCGTACAGACCAGTGTGATACAGGTCACACTCCACCCAATAACCACCACCCCACCCACCCCTCACTCCACCACCCTCACCACCCACCGCCCTCACCGGCCGACCTCACTCCGCCGCCCTACCGGCCGCCTACCGGCCGCCCTACCGGCCGCCTGTCCACGCCACCCACCCACCGCCCGAGGTTCCAACCCCTGAGCCGCAATAGGGCCGGAAACGGCAGTGAGGGCCGCCGTAGCAGCCCTCACCGGAAAGTCCGCGCCTACAGCGGCGAGGACCCGTCGTCCACGTCCCCGTCACCGTCAGGCCCCGTGGGAGGAGGCGGCCCGGTCGGCGCGTCGTCCGGAGAAGAGGCCGGCGGGGTGGCGGCGGGCGGCGGGGTGGTGGTCTGGGCGAGCAGCCGCTCCAGCCGTGCCCCGGTCAGCCGCAGGAACTTGCGGTGCTCCCGGTTCCGGTCGAGCACCGCCACCTCCAGCTGCCCCAATGGCGGCCGCTCCCCGCCCGGCTCGGTCAGCGCTGTCAGCGCCACCTCCAGCGCGTCGGCCAGCGACATCGACTCCCGGTAACGCTCCTTCAGCCGCGCCGCCACCGCCTCGGCCTGGCCGCCCATGGCCGCGAAGCCGTGCTCGTCGAACACCGACCCGTCGAACGTCAGCCGGTAGATCGCATCGCCGTCCTTCGTCTCGCCCACCTCGGCGACGACGACCTCCACCTCCAGCGACTTGATCGACTCGGTGAAGATACGGCCCAGATTGGAGGCGTAGAGGTTGGCCAGGCCGCGCCCGGTCACGTCGGAGCGGTCGTAGGTGTAGCCGTTGATGTCGGCGTAGCGGATGCCGCCGAGGCGCAACTCCTCGAACTCGTTGTAGCGCCCGACAGCCGCGAAGCCGATGCGGTCGTAGATCTCGCTGATCTTGTGCAGCGCCCGGGAGGGGTTGGGCGCGACGAACAGGACGCCGTCCACGTATTGGAGCACGACCACGGAACGGCCTCGCGCGATGCCCTTGCGCGCGTAGTCGGCCTTGTCCCGCATGATCTGCTCGGGGGACGCATATCCGAAAGGCATGGACACAGTGGTGATCCTTTGCTAGCGCAGCGGGGCGATGGGACCGTCAGGCGAGATCAGGCGAGCCTCGAGCATCTGCTCGACGTAACCGGCGACCTGCTCCTCGCCCAGCCGGCGGAAACCGTCGCCGTCGATCACGGACACGATCGGCCAGATCTTCCTGGTCACATCGGGCCCGCCGGTCGCCGAGTCATCGTCGGCCGCGTCGTAGAGCGCCTGGATCAGCGTCATCGCCATGTCGTCGGCCGACGCGCCGTCGCGGTAGAGCTTCTTCAGCGACCCCCGTGCGAAGATCGAACCGGACCCGATCGCGTCGTACCTCTCCCGCTCGTAAGGCCCGCCCGCCACGTCGTAGCTGAAGATGCGCCCCTCGTCCTTGTCCGGATCGTAGGCGGCGAACAGCGGCACCACCACCAGCCCCTGCATCGCCAGCGCGAGGTTGCCCCTGATCATGGTCGCCAGCCGGTTGGCCTTGCCGGCCACCGACATGGTGCGGCCCTCGAGCTTCTCGTAGTGCTCCAGCTCGACCCGGTAGAGGCGGGCCATCTCGATGCCCGTGCTGGCCGTGCCCGCGATGCCCATGCACGAGTAATCGTCGGCGCGGAAGACCTTCTCCACGTCACGCTGCGAGATGATGTTGCCCGACGTCGCCCTCCGGTCGCCCGCCATGACCACACCACCGGCGAAGGTGGCCGCCACGATCGTGGTCGCGTGCGGAACCTGGTCGCCGATCGGGGTGGCCAGCACCTCATCCCGCCGCGGCAGCAAATCAGGCGCGTAAGAGCTGACGAACTCCGTGAACGAGGCACTCCCGGTGTTCCGGAAAAGCTGATTCGCCAAGCCGACGGGCAGATCCCTGTGCGATGCCACGCGACTCCCTCCAAACGTTCAGTGTTCCTAGGGCGACCCTACTCATGTTGGGTTGCTGTCTGCACTTCCCACGATCAGCTCACGGCGAACCACCCCCGCCACGCTTACCGAAAGACGGCATTGCTGACCGAAAGGCGGCTTTCGAGCGGTAGGTCCGTGTTCAGATCGTTTCTTTACGGCCGCCACCGCCCATGCGATTGTCGGTATGTCTGCACGTCCTCAATCGGAGGCCGACATGCGACTCCCCAGCGGACCCGCGCTGATCGGGGCGATCGCCGTACTCGCCCTCACCTCCTGCGGCACCGGCACGAGCTCCGGCGGGGGCAGCACCAGCCTCACCATCGCGGCCAACTCCATCGAGGGCGGCAAGAACTCGGAATCCGCCCAATGGATCAAGCAGTGGGTGATCCCCGAGTTCGAGAAGACCCATCCCGGCGTCAAGGTGCTGTTCCGGCCCAGCGGCGTCGACGACGAGCAGTACAAGACCAAGATCGCGCTCGACCTCAAGTCGAGGACCGGCGCCGACGTCATCGACCTCGACGGCATCTGGGTCGGCGAGTTCGCCCAGGCCGGCTACCTCAAACCCCTCGCCGACATCGGCGGCGCCACCGTCGGGCAATGGGAGGGCTGGGCGCAGATCCCGCAGGCCGTACAGGGGCTGGGCATCTTCGACGGCAAGAAGTACGGCCTGCCCCAGGGCACCGACGGCCGCGTCCTGTTCTACAACAAGACCCTGTTCAAGAAGGCCGGCCTGCCCGAACCCTGGCAACCGGCGAGCTGGCAGGAGATCATCGACGCCGGCGCCAAGCTGAAGGCCGCCGGCGTGCCCACCCCCATCCAGCTCGACGCGGGCACCGCCATGGGCGAGGCCACCACCATGCAGGGCATGCTCCCCCTGCTCGCCGGCGCCGGAGCCGAGATCTACGCCGACGGCAAATGGAACGGCGCCTCCCAGGCCATGAAGGACGCCCTCGGCCTCTACCAGCAGATCTACGGCGGCAGCGGCCTCGGCGACCCCAAACTCCAGCAAGAGGCCAAAGGCCGCGACAAGTCCTTCGCCCAGTTCGCCGCCGGCAAGATCGGCATCCTCGCCGAAAGCGACTACTTCTGGCGCTCCGTCGTCGAACCCCAGGCCGGCGTCGCCCCCATGAAGGACCGCGACCAGGTCGTCGGATACACCAAGATCCCCGCCAAGCAGCCCGGCGGCGGCATCCGCGGCCAGGACTTCGTCAGCATGTCAGGCGGCGCCGTACGCGTGCTCAACCCGTTCTCCAAGAACCCCAAGCTCGCCTGGGACCTGCTCGCCTTCATGCACTCGGCCCCCGCCACCAAGGCGCAGCTCGCCGGACAGGTGCGCATCAGCGCCCGCACCGACGTCAACGACGAGGTCCTCACCGCCGACCCCATGCTCAAGTACATCGCCGACGAGGTGCTCCCCCTCACCGCCTACCGGCCCGGGCTCGCCGTCTACCCGCAGGTGTCCACCGCGCTCCAAGAGGCCACCGCGGCCGTCGTCAGCGGCAGGAGCGCCGACGAGGCCGCCACCGCCTACCAGGGCAAACTGGAGGGACTGGTCGGTGGCGCGGCCAACGTCGGCGGCTGACGCCGCCGGACTCGGCCGGGGCAGGGCGGTCGCGTTCGTCCTGCCCGCCCTCGTCCTCATCGCCGTCTTCCTGATCTTCCCCGCCCTGTGGACCATCTACCTCGGCCTCACCGACTACCGCCTCACCGGCCTGGCCGCCGCCAACCCCCAGGTCGTCGGCCTCGACAACTACACCGACGCCCTCGGCGACCCCCGCTTCCTGTCCTCGCTCCAGCTCACCATCCTGTACGTCGGCGGCTCGGCCGTCATCGGCCAGGCCGGCCTCGGCTTCACCCTCGCCTGGCTCCTGCGCACACGCACGGGACCCGTCCGCCGCGCCGTCGAAGGCGTCGTCCTGCTGTCGTGGATCCTGCCCAGCACCGTCGTCGGCTTCCTCTGGTTCGCCCTGCTCGACCGCGACGACGGCACGCTCAACGCGCTCCTGCACACCCCCGGATTCGCCTGGCTGCTCGACTACCCACTGCTGTCGATCATCATCTTCAACGTGTGGCGCGGCACCGCGTTCTCCATGATGCTCTACTCGGCCGCCCTCGAGAACGTCCCGCCCTCCCACCTGGAGACCGCCCGCCTGGCCGGCGCGAACGTCCCGCAACAACTACGCGACGTCGTCTTCCCCCGCATCAGACGCCACATCCTGACGAACCTGCTGCTCATCAGCCTGTGGACGTTCAACGACTTCACGCCGTTCGTCCTCACCGGCGGCGGCCCCGAGGGCCGCTCGGAGATCCTGCCCGTGTACGTCTACCGCGTCGCCCTCAGAGACGGCCGGCTCGGCGTCGGAGCCGCCATCTCCTTCCTCATCCTGCTCATCAACCTCATCTTCGCCCTCGCCTACCTGCGGCTGCTCCGCAGCCGGCGCAGGCAGCGGGAAGCGGCCTCATGAACGAGCAAACATGATCCGCCACACCCTCGGCAGACTCGCCGCCACCGTCGTCATCGCCGTCGTCCTGGCCTTCTTCACCCTCCCCATGCTCTGGCTGGCCAGCGCCCCCTTCGACGCCACCCCCACCATCACCACCTCCATCCCCGAGTTCACCCTGCGCAACTTCTACGCCATCCTCGACAACCCCTACGCGCTCGGCTCCATCCGCAACTCCCTCATCCAGGGCGGCGGCGCAGCCGCACTCGTCGTCATCCTGGCCGCACTCGCCGCCTACGCCCTGTCCCGCGTCCGCGTACCCGGCCGCGACGCCCTCCTGTACGTGCTCCTCCTGCTGTCATCCGTCGTCACCGGCACCGCCGCCATGGTGCCCATCTTCGAACTCGCCACCCGGCTCGACCTCATCGACACCCACCTCGGCGTCATCCTCGTCGTCTCCGGCGGCCTCCTGCCCGCCGCGATCTTCATACTCAAGGACTTCATGGACGAGACCCCCACCTCGTACGAGGAGTCCGCCCGCGTCTTCGGCGCCTCACCCCTGCAGATCCTGCGCCACATCGTCGTCCCCCTCGTCAGGCCGGGCCTGGCCACCATCGCCGTCTGGGCCCTGGCCAGCGTCTGGGGCGGATTCCTGTTCCAGTTCATCCTCCTGCGCGACCCCGACAAGGCGCCCGGCTCCGTCATCCTCTACACCCTCTACACCGAAGGCGGCGCCCCCAAGCTCGACCTCATCTCCACCTTCTCCCTGCTGTACTCCCTGCCCGTCGTCGCGATGTACCTCTTCGTCTCCCAGCGCTACGGCTTCCGCTTCCACGGAGGGATCAAACGGTGATCTCCCTGCACGGCCTGACCAAGGTGTTCCCCGGCGGAGTCCACGCCCTCGACGACATCCACCTCACCATCGGCGACGGCGAGTTCTTCGCCCTCCTCGGCCCCTCCGGCTGCGGCAAGACCACCCTCCTGCGCACCATCGCCGGCCTCGAGACCCCCACCGCCGGCCGCGTCCACATCAACGACACGGACGTCACCCCGCTCCCCCCAGGCGACCGCGACGTCGCCATGGTCTTCCAGGACTACGCGATCTTCCCCCACATGGACGTCACCGCCAACATCTCCTACCCCCTGCGCATCAAGAAGGTCCCCCGCGCGGAACGCACCGCCAAGGCCGCCGACGTCGCCTCCCGCCTCAGCCTCACCGAACTCCTCCACCGCCGCCCCGCCGAACTCTCCGGCGGCCAGCAACAACGCGTCGCACTCGCCCGCGCCATCGCCTGCCACCCCACCGCCTTCCTCTTCGACGAACCCCTGTCCAACCTCGACGCCCGGCTCCGCCTCGAAGCCAGGACCTTCCTCAAACGCCTCCAGCGCGAACTCGCCGTCACGACCGTCTTCGTCACCCACGACCAGGCCGAAGCCCTCGCCCTCGCCGACCGCATCGCCGTCATGTCCCACGGGCGCATGATCCAGGTCGGCACCCCCGCCGAGATCTTCCACCGCCCCGCCACCACGTTCGTCGCCTCCTTCATCGGCTCCACCCCCATGAACCTCCTCCCCGCCCACGCCACCGCGACCGCCCTCCACGCCGCCGGCGCCACCCTCCCCCTCCCCACCGGCCTCTCCCCCGGCGATCAGCTCACGTACGGCGTACGCCCCGAATACATGGACCTGTCCCCCACAGAACGCCCCGACGCCTTCCCCGGCGTCATCTCCGTCCTGGAGAACCTCGGCACCCACACCCTCGTCACCCTCGAAACCCCCGGCACCACAGAAACCGCCCCCTGCACCACAGAGCTCACCGCCAGCACCACCAGCACCACCGGCACCATCGAGACCACCAGCACCACCAGCACCACCGAGACCACCGAGACCACCGAGACCGCCGAGACCGCCGAGACCGCCGAGATCGCCGAGATCACCCCCGGCACCCCGACCGGCGCCACCAGCACCTCAGACACCACCGACGGAACGCCAGGCCCCCTCATCCAGCTCGTCGTCCCCGAAGGCCACGAACCACCCCTCGGCACCCCCGCCTGGGCCGTCCCCCGCCGCGCCCTCCTCTACCGCGACGACACCCTCCACACCACCCTCCCCTGACACCCCGCCCCGCCCCGCCATACTGGACACCATGGGCGCCAGGACCTGGATACCCACCTCGACCTCGACCAGTTCATCGCCGCCGTCGAACTCCTGCGCCACCCCGAACTCCGCGGCATACCCGTCGTCGTCGGCGGCTCAGGCGACCCCACCCAGCCCCGCACCGTCGCCGCCACCGCCACCTACGAGGCCCGCGAACACGGCATCCACTCCGGCATGCCACTGCGCACCGCCCTCAGACGCTGCCCAGAGGCCGTCTTCCTGCCCAGCGACCCACCCGCCTACGAGGCCGCCTCAGAACGCGTCATGGCCGTCCTGCGCGAATTCCCCATCGCCGTCGAGGTCTGGGGCTGGGACGAAGCCTTCCTCGGCGCTACCACCGACAACCCCGAAGCCCTCGCCGCCGACCTCCAGCACGCCGTACGCGCCCGCACCCACCTCGACTGCTCCATCGGCATCGGCGACAACAAACACCAGGCCAAACTCGCCTCAGCCTTCGCCAAACCCGCCGGAATCCACCGCCTCACCAGCGACAACTGGGCCGAGACCATGAACGAGCGCCCCACCGACGCCCTCTGGGGCATCGGCGCCAGGATCTCCAAGAAACTGGCCGCCCTCGGCCTCCACACCGTCGCCCAGCTCGCCACCGCCGACCCCGCCGACCTGGCCCGCCACTTCGGCCCCACCAACGGCCCCTGGTACCGCTACCTCGCCCTCGGCAAAGGCGAAGCCGAAGTAGTCACCACACCCTGGATCGCCCGCGGCCACAGCCGCGAAACCACCTTCCAGCACGACCTCACCGACCGCGCCGACCTCGCCTACCACGTCACGACACTGGCCGAACAAGTCACCCAAGACGCCAGAGAGGCCGGCCGCGAGATCACCAGGGTCACCGTCAAGGTCCGCACCACCCCGTTCCTGACCCGCACCCGCCAGTCCACCCTCCCCGCCCCCACGACCGACCCCGCCACCATCACCCGGACTGCCCTGACCATCCTCGACCGCCACGACCTCACCCGCCCCGTCCGCCTCCTGGGCGTGGCCGTCGACTACACCATGCCGGACCAGTGACCCCGGACCTCAGTTGAAATCGGCCCGCGTCACCCGCCGATAAAACTCAGACCGAAGCTCCTCATCAGCCCGAACCAACCCCTCGAGCTCCTCATCGGAGACCTCGGTCTCCCCGTAATCCTCAACGGTCGCCTCGACATACGAAAGCGCCCGCCACACCACCCCCGGATCATCCCGGAACTGCCCGATCCCGGTATTGCACGGCAAACACAACGCATACCGCACAGCACCGGTCCGATGACAATGATCCACATGCTCCGGCGGCCGATCCCAGCACACCACACACAACCCGTGCTGAGCCGAGATCATCCGCTCGACATCCTCATGCCGCACCCGATAACGCTGCGACAGGTGATAAGTCCGCGAGGGCGCCGCAGAGACATCACCACGGGCCTCCGGAAGCACCACGAACTTCGGCCAGAGCACCTCCCCGTCCAGATAGAGCGCGGCCAGCTCCAGCAACACGAGATTGTCACCGAAGTGCCCAAGCCCGTTGTTGCAGTTGAAACAGAGCACGCCCCGAACCTGCCCGGTCTCGTGACTGTGATCGACGAACGTGCCGGGGACGACCCCGCAGATGGCGCAGAGCCCGCCCTGCTGGGCGAGCATGCGCTCAAAGTCGTCCTCGGTGATGCCGTAGCGGTATTGGAGCAGATAGTTCCGCTCGCTCCCGTGATTCTTGATCTTGTTCTCGCGCATCACGAGCGTGTGGCACACCTTGCAGTAAGCGGTCAGCCCGGACTTCTCCGCTCGGTTGCGCCCAAATTCCTCAACGGCCTTGATCTCCTTACACCGAGGGCAGTATTTGCACCCTTCCGGAACGAGGACCGCTTCACGTACCGTTTTCCCCTGTTCGCTCAAGCGCTTGCGATAACTCTGGGTGGACCGTCTCCGAAAACAGACCTTGCAGTACATCGCAAGCCCATCGGGCCTGCGCTTATTGCGCCCGAACCCGGAGACGGCCTTAACCTCCCCGCAGTCCGGACACAGCTTTGCCTCCTCCGGCATTTCCACCCGATTTACCCCTTTTAAATGTCCGTTTTGCCCTACTCTCCGCCCTTTTGGACGTAGCTGCGCACGAACTCCTCTGCGTTCTCTTCGAGAACTTCGTCGATTTCGTCCAGAATCGCGTCGACATCGTCAGTGAGCTTCTCCTGCCGCTCCTGAACCTCCGGTGCCGCCGAAGCCTCGGTCTCCTCGACTTCGTTCTCGCGCCGCCCGGTCTGCTTCTGCCCGCCGGTGTCCTTCGTTGCCATGTCCTACCTCCGCACTGGGGGACTGCCTCTAGGCATATCTTCCCCGAACCGAGCGACATTTCGCGCCGATCGCCCTGCGATCTTGCCGGGTTGACTAGATAGCCTTCCTATCCAACAATGAACCCCCGTACTCACAGGAGGTTGAGATGTCCCCTTCGTCCCTGAGCGCAGCAGGTGTGCTCCTCATCACAGTCCCGCTGGTGGCCTTCGGCGGCGTGTCACTGCTGTCGTTCCTGATGCGGAACGTCCCGGGCTATCTGGACAACCCGGTGCGCCGCGGCCTGTGGCGCGCGGGCCACGCTCACGCGGGTGTGCTGGTCCTGTTCGCTCTGGTGGCGATGGTGTACGTGGACCAGTCGGGCCTGCCGGAGGGCGGCAAGGCGCTGACGAGGACGCTGATCGTGGCGGCGCCGATCCTGATGCCGCTGGGTTTCTTCCTGTCGGTGGTCCGGCCGGGCGACACGAAGCCGAGCAGGCTGATCTGGCTGACGGTGGCGGGCGGCGTGTGCCTGGCGGCGGGCACGCTGACGCTGGGGATCAGCCTGCTGTGACGGGCACGCTGACGCTGAGGTCAGCCTGCTGTGACGGGTATGACGGGCATGCTGACGCTGAGGTCACCCTGCTGTGACGGGCATGGCTGGCACGCTGACGCCGGGGTCAGCGTGCTGTGAGGGGCGCGCGGGGGTCAGTCGCCGGTGCCGGTGAGGGCGGCGACGAGGTCGGCGGCGGTGCGGCAGCGGTCGAAGAGTTCGCCGACGTGGGCCTTGGTGCCGCGGAGCGGCTCAAGGGTGGGGACGCGCTGGAGTGACTCCCTGCCGGGGATGTCGAAGATGACGGAGTCCCAGGAGGCGGCGGCGACGGATTCGCTGTATTGGCGCAGGCATCGGCCGCGGAAGTAGGCGCGGGTGTCGTTGGGCGGGTGTTCGACGGCGCGCTGGACGTCGTCTTCTGTGACGAGGCGTTGCATGCGTCCGCGGGCGACGAGGCGGTTGTAGAGGCCGCGGTCGGGGCGGATGTCGGAGTATTGCAGGTCGACGAGCTGGAGCCGGGGGTGGGACCAGGCGAGGCCGTCGCGGCTGCGGTAGCCCTCGAGGAGTTCGAGTTTGGCGACCCAGTCGAGTTCGCGGGAGAGTTGCATGGGGTCTTCGGCGAGGCGGGTGAGGATGGACTCCCAGCGGTCGAGGATGTCCTTGTTCATCTCGTCTTGCGCGGTGCCGCGTTCTTCGACGTATTTGCGGGCCTGTTCGAGGTATTCCATCTGGAGCTGGACGGCGGTGAGCTTGCGGCCGTCGCGCATGGGGATCTCGTAGCGGCAGCTGGGGTCGTGGGAGACGGCGCGGAGTGACTGGACGGGGTTTTCGACGGCGAGGTCGCGGGTGAGGAAGCCTTCTTCGATCATGGCGAGGACGAGCGCGGTGGAGCCGAGCTTCAGGTATGTCGAGATTTCCGACATGTTGGCATCGCCGATGATCACGTGCAGCCGCCGGTACTTCTCCGGGTCGGCGTGGGGCTCGTCGCGGGTGTTGATGATGGGCCGCTTGAGTGTGGTCTCGAGCCCGACCTCGACTTCGAAGAAGTCGGCGCGCTGGCTGATCTGGAAGCCTTCGCCGCGTGAGTCCTGGCCGATGCCGACCTTGCCGGCGCCGACGACGACCTGGCGGGAGACGAAGAAGGGGGTGAGGTGCCTGACGATGTCGGCGAAGGGGGTGGCGCGCCGCATCAGGTAGTTCTCGTGGCAGCCGTAGGAGGCGCCCTTGGCGTCGGTGTTGTTCTTGTAGAGCTGGATGGGCGCGTTGGAGGGGATGGCCGAGGCGCGCGTGGCGGCGTCGTACATGACCCGCTCGCCTGCCTTGTCCCAGATCACGGCGGCCCGGGGGTTGGTGCATTCGGGCGAGCTGTATTCGGGGTGGGCGTGGTCGACGTAGAGCCGAGCGCCGTTGGTGAGGATGACGTTGGCGAGCCCGAGGTCCTCGTCGGTGAGCTGGCTGGGGTCGGACACCTCCCTGGCCAGGTCGAAGCCGCGCGCGTCGCGGAGCGGGTTCTCCTCCTCGAAGTCCCACCGCGCTCTGCGCGCGCGGGCCGCCGAGGCGGCCAGGTAGGCGTTCACGACCTGTGAGGAGGTCACCATCGCGTTGGCGCCTGGCTGACCTGGTACGGAGATGCCGTATTCGGTCTCGATGCCCATCACCCGACGCACCGTCATGCAACACCCTCTGTTCGTCCGGGTCTGTCTATCCGCCGTTTATATGCCCGAGCCTATGCCCTTCACAGTGCCCCAGGGCCACAGAGTTATGGCACCGACGTCTTTTCAACCTGTACGGCGGGAGCTGGTGGGGTTTGTGTGGGTCTGCGGGGCTTGAGTAGCCGCTGGATGGGGCGTTCGGCAAAGGAGTAGACGATATACGACACGAGAATCGCGGTCAGTGCCGTGATCGTGACGACGGCCCACGGGGGCAGGTCGCCGGTGAGCAGCGGGATGAGGGCCACCGCGACGGTGCTATGGAACAGGTAAAGCGGGTATGTGGTGCCCCCGAGAGCGGTGAGCGCCTTGGAGGGTTTGAGGCGGAGCAGGCCGAGGGCGACGAGGGCGGTCACGACGTAGATCAGGGTGATGGCGATGATCACGCCGGTGTCGGTGACGGGCATGTTCTTGAACCCGGCGAGGTCGATGCGCCGGTGTACGCGGTCGAGCGCGGAGCCGATGGACAGGCCGTAGCCGGCGGCGACGTAGAGCCAGGGCAGCCAGGCGTTTCCGTGCTTGTGTATGAGATAGAGGGACATGCCGGCGATGAAGTAGGGGGCGTAGTCGGGCATGACGATCTCGTCGACGGTGGCGTTGCCGAGTAGTCCGGCGCCGATCACGGCGGCCAGCCAGACGCCGGCGAAGACCAGGACGCGCCGGTACGTGACCCCGATGATCACGAGGATGGCCATGAGGAGGTAGAAGCGGAGTTCCGCCCAGAGGGACCAGTAGACGCCGCTGGCATCTGTGATCTTGAACAGCCGCTGGAACATGGTGGCGTTCAGCAGGTATTCACCTGGTGAAAGTTTTGGGTCGAGCGGCTTGGCGCCGGTGAGGCCGTAGAGGGCGGCGATCGCGGCGAGGCTGAGCCAGTACGCGGGGTAGAGGCGGACCAGCCGGGATCGGGCGAAGGCGCCGAGGCCGCGTCCCCAGACGGACATCAGGATGACGAATCCGCTGATGATGAAGAACAACTCGACGCCGAGGATGCCGAGCCCGGCGATGGGCGCCAGGGCCGGGAACAACTCGGCGGGCCTGTCTCCCCAGACGGAGGCGTACGCGACCAGGTAGTGGAAGGAGACGACGGCCAGTGCGGCGAGAAAGCGCAGCAGGTCGAGTTCGGCCAACCGGCCGTCTCCCCGAGCGTGCCTGGGCCGGTTGGGTTGATGCACGCCCCTTAGACGTACATTTGATCACGCCGGTTCCACTGGTCCCTCTGTTCCCACGAGCAACACGCGTGAGGCGTCGTCGAGGCCGAGCGCGGCGCGGCCGGTGGGGGTGAGGGCGAGCAGTCCCGCGGCGCCGGCGGCGCCGCAGTCGGACAGGGCGACGCCGTGGCCCGCGAGCAGGCGTGCCGCCTCGGCCGCCTGGCCGTCGGTGATGGTCAGGTAGAGGTCGGCGAGGTGGTGCAGGAGGCCGTGGGCGAGCAGCGAGGGTTCGCGGCAGTCGAGCCGGCCGAGGGTGGTGTGGCCGCCCCGGACGTGGACGGGCCGGCCGGCGCGGGCGCTCTCGATGAGGCAGGGCGAGCCTTCCGGCTCAACGACGACGATCTTGGGCTGTTCGCCCCACCGGTCCCGTGCGTACCCGGCAGCGGCGGCGGCCAGCCCGCCCACGCCCGCCTGGACGAACACGTGCGTGAACGCCGTGCCCGCGTCCGCGATTTCGTCGAACAGGACGCTGTAGCCGCGCATGACGTCCAGAGGGACGCCGGTGTAGCCCTCCCATGAGCTGTCGGCCACGAGCCGCCACCCGTGCTCCTGAGCGGCCCGCAGGGCGGCCGCCATGCTGGCGTCGTAGTCGCCGGCGCTGCGCCGCACCTCGGCGCCGAGGGCGCGCAGCCGCCGGGCGAACGCCTCGGGGACGTCCTCGCCGAGGTACACGACGCAGGCCACGCCCGCGTCGGCCGCTCCGGAGGCGACGGAGATGCCGTGGTTGCCGGCGCTGGCGCAGACGAACGGCGGGCCGCCGGGGTCGCGCCCGGCGAGCAGGTGCACGGCGTACGCGCCGCCGAGCGCCTTGAAGCTGCCCAGCCCCATGCGGCCGCTCTCGTCCTTGACGTACGCGGCCAGGGTCCCGGCCAGCCCGGGGATGGTGTGCACGGGCGTGGGCCGGTAGGCCGGGTGCCGGGCGAAGTGGGCGCGGGCCTGGCGGGCGTGCTCGATCCCGATGAGCGCGCGGTCGTGCGCGGTGTACGGGGCGCGGGCCGGGTTGAGGTACTCCATGATCGCCATGCTAGGCGCGGGCCTGCCGCTCCCCCTGGAGCCCTGCCGCTAGGAGCGGGCGGCGGCGACGGCGGCCTGGCCGAGGCTGATGCCGCCGTCGTTGGGCGGCACCCGTACGTGCCTGAGCACCCGGAACCCGGCCGCCCGCAGCCGTTCGACGGTGCGTTCGAGCAGCAGGACGTTCTGGAAGACCCCGCCGGACAGGGCCACGGCGGTCAGGCCGGTGGCCTGCCTGAGGGTGACGCAGGCGCGGGTGATGGCGGCGGCGACGCCGTTGTGGAAGCGGCCGGCGATGACGCCGGGGTCGGTTCCTGCGGCCAGGTCCTCGGCGACGGCTCGGACGAGGTCGCCGCCTTGGACGAGCAGCGGGCCCGGGCCGGTGACGGCGGCGGGGTAGACGCCGGTTTCCGCGGGGTCGGCGCGTTGTTCGAGCTCGATGGCGGCCTGCCCCTCGTACGTGATCGTGTCGCGCACCCCGAGCAGCGCCGAGACGGCGTCGAACAGGCGCCCGGCGCTGGAGGTGAGAGGCGAGCCGGGTGCGGCGGCGACGTCGGCCCAGTGGTCGGCGTGGCGTCTGGCCACGTCCAGGTCGGGGTGGTCGTCGCGCAGGTAGGCGGCGGCCATGCGCCAGGGCTGCCTGATCGCGGCGGGGCCGCCGGGCATGGGGACGCAGGCGAGGTGGCCGAGGCGTTCGAAGCCGGTCAGGTCGGCGCGCAGGAACTCCCCGCCCCAGAGGGTGCCGTCCGTGCCGTGCCCGAGCCCGTCGAAGGCGACGCCGATCACGGGGCCCGATTCGCCGTTGTCGGCCAGGCAGGAGGCGATGTGGGCGTGGTGGTGCTGGACGCCGACGTGTTCGACGCCTTGGATCTCCAGGGCGTGCCTGGTGGACAGGTAGCCGGGGCGCAGGTCGTGGGCGACGATCTCGGGGCGGATGCCGAACAGGCCGCAGTAGTGGTCGATGCCCTCGACGAAGGACCTCAGCGTGTCGTGCTTGTCCAGGTCGCCGAGGTGCTGGGAGACGAACGCGCGCCTGCCCTGCGCCAGGCAGAAGGTGCTTCTCAGGTCGGCGCCGCAGGCGAGCACGGGTCTGGGGGCGGGTCTGCGCAGGACGAGGGGCTCGGGGGCGTACCCGCGGGCCCGGCGCAGCACGGTGACCTCGCCGGACATGCGCCGCACGACGGAGTCGTCGGCGCGGGTGTGGATGGCGCGGTCGTGGATGAGGAAGGCGTCGGCGATGCCGCCGAGACGGGTGAGCGCGTCGGCGTCCTCGTACGCGATGGGCTCGTCGGAGACGTTCCCGCTGGTCAGGACGAGGGGTTCGGCGAGTTCTGCCAGCAGCAGGTGATGCAGGGCCGTGTACGGCAGCATCAGCCCGAGGCTGCGGTTGCCGAGCGCCACGGATGTGGCCACGGGGGCGCCGGCGCGGCGGGGCAGCAGCACGATGGGCCGGGCGCGGCCGGTGAGCAGCGCGGCCGCGGCGTCGTCGATCTCGCACAGCCGGCGGGCCTGGGCCAGGTCGGCGGCCATGACGGCGAACGGTTTGTCCTCGCGGTGCTTGCGGGCGCGCAGCGTCGCGGCGGCCCGCTCGTCGGCGGCGGCGACGGCCAGGTGGAAGCCGCCGAGCCCTTTGACGGCGACGACGCGGCCGGCGCGCAGCAGCGTGACGGCGCAGGAGATGGGGTCGCCGCACAACTCGGTGCCGCGCGCGTCGCGCAGCCGCAGCCGGGGGCCGCAGGCGGGGCAGCAGGTGGGCTGGGCGTGGAAGCGGCGGTCGCCGGGGTCGTGGTATTCGCGGGCGCAGTCGTCGCACATGCCGAACCCGGCCATGGTGGTCAGCAGCCGGTCGTACGGGACTCCGCGGACGATCGTGAAGCGTGGCCCGCATTCCGTGCAGTTGATGAACGGGTACCGGTGGCGGCGGTCGGCGGGGTCGGCCAGTTCGCGCAGGCACGCGTCGCAGGTGGCGGAGTCGGCCGAGACGAGGGCGTGGCGCGTTCCCGAGGGGTCGCTGGCGGCGATGGTGAACTCGCTGTGCCCGGCGGGCTCGCCGCTGACGACGGTGACCCGCTCGATCTCGGACAGGGCGGGCGCGTCGCGTTCGAGGGCCGTCAGGAACTCCGCGACTCCGGTGTGCGCTCCTTCGACCTCGATGTGTACGCCGTTGGCGTCGTTGTGCACCCTCCCTGTCAGACCCAGCCGGTTGGCGAGCGAGTAGACGAAGGGTCGGAAGCCGACCCCCTGGACGATGCCTTCGACGTGCACGTCCACTCGTTTGAGCGTGGTCACAGGGCCAGTGTGCGCCTCATCGGGGTGACGCGCATGCGTATCCGCCGTGTCGCCGCGCGTCCCCCCGGGGAGCTTCCCGACCTGTCCGGAGCAACCGGACACCCCCCGCAACCGCCCAGCCCTCCGGCCGCCGCCCGTGACGTACCGCGGGCCCGGAAAGGCGGCCCGGAAGGCGGCCCGGAAAGGCGGCAGGGCCGCGCGGTCGATGCCGCGTGGCCCTGCCGTCCCAGAGGTTTTCTACAGGTACTGGCCGGTGTTGGCGACGGTGTCGATGGACCGGCCGGCTTCGGTGCCCTGCTTGCCGGAGACGAGCGTGCGGATGTAGACGATCCGCTCGCCCTTCTTGCCGGAGATGCGGGCCCAGTCGTCGGGGTTGGTGGTGTTGGGCAGGTCCTCGTTCTCGGAGAACTCGTCCACGCAGGCCGTGAGCAGGTGCTGCACCCGCAGGCCCTTCTGGCCGCTTTCGAGGAACTGCTTGATGGCCATCTTCTTGCCCCGGTCGACGATGTTCTGGATCATCGCGCCGGAGTTGAAGTCCTTGAAGTAGAGGACTTCCTTGTCGCCGTTGGCGTAGGTCACTTCGAGGAAGCGGTTCTCTTCGCTCTCGGTGTACATGCGCTCGACGACGCTCTGGATCATCCCCTGGATGGTGGCCTCGCGGGAGTCGGTGTGCTCCGCCAGGTCATCGGGGTGCAGGGGCAGCTCGGAGACCAGGTATTTCGAGAAGATGTCCTTGGCCGCCTCGGCGTCCGGCCGCTCGATCTTGATCTTGACGTCCAGGCGGCCGGGCCGCAGGATCGCCGGGTCGATCATGTCCTCGCGGTTGGAGGCGCCGATGACAATGACATTCTCCAGGCCCTCGACGCCGTCGATCTCCGACAGCAGCTGAGGGACGATGGTGTTCTCCACGTCGGAGGACACGCCGGAGCCTCGGGTGCGGAAGATCGAGTCCATCTCGTCGAAGAACACGATCACCGGGGTGCCCTCTGAGGCCTTCTCGCGGGCTCGCTGGAAGACCAGGCGGATGTGCCGCTCGGTCTCGCCGACGTACTTGTTGAGCAGCTCCGGGCCCTTGATGTTGAGGAAGAAGCTCTTGCCGGACTGGCCGGTCTTCTCCGCGACCTGCTTGGCCAGGGAGTTGGCGACGGCCTTGGCGATGAGCGTCTTGCCGCATCCGGGCGGGCCGTAGAGCAGCACGCCCTTCGGGGGACGGAGCTTGTGCTCGCGGAACAGGTCGGCGTGCAGGTAGGGCAGCTCGATGGCGTCCCTGATCTGCTCGATCTGCCGCATGAGGCCGCCGATCTCCTCGTAGGAGATGTCGGGGACCTCTTCGAGCACGAGTTCTTCGACTTCGGACTTGGGTATGCGCTCGTAGACGTAGCCGGAGCGAGGTTCGAGCAGGAGCGAGTCGCCGGCCCTGATGGGCTGGCCGACCAGCGACTCGGCCAGTCGCACGACGCGTTCCTCGTCGGCGTGCGAGATGACCAGGGCCCGCTTGCCCTCGTCGAGCAGTTCCTTGAGCATCACGATCTCGCCGACTTCTTCGTAGCCGAGGGCTTCGACCACGTTGAGCGCCTCGTTGAGCATGACCTCCTGGCCACGGCTCAGCGAGTCGACGTCGACGGCGGGGCTGACGTTCACCCGGAGCTTGCGGCCTCCGGTGAACACTTCGATCGTGCCGTCTTCTCTGGCCTCGAGGAAGGTGCCGAAACCGGATGGCGGCTGCGCCAGCCGGTCGACCTCCTCCTTGAGGGCTACGATCTGGTCCCTGGCCTCCTTGAGGGTTGCCACCAGGCGCTCGTTCTGGCCTGTCACGGCCGCGAGATTCGCCTGTGCCTCATGAAGACGCTCTTCGAGGACCCTGGCCTGACGGGGTGACTCGGCCAGTTTCCGCCTCAGCGCTGTGATCTCCTCCTGGAGGAAGGAGACCTGTGTTGAAAGATCAGCGACCTCCCGTTCGCGCTGCGCGGCTCGAGCCTCAGCATCATCGCGAGCTGCCACGCCCCGTCACCTCCTTCCCAGTCGAGGGCGACTACTAAGGACCTTACCTATCTCGGGCCCCTCCGTAACCTGGCCGGGCAGTGTTCGTCGAGTGACATTCAGTATTCGTTGAATAATCCCCAATAGTGCGTTTAATACTCCCAGCATATGAACACGGCGATCTGTTCCCGTGTCACGCACGAACGCACCCTCGTGGCCAAATTGTCATAGTTCCTCGGTGGTCCCCTTCGGTCGTCGACGGCGCGGCGGCGGGGTCACGCCGTCGGCCATGCGGCGGGCGGCGACGAGGAATCCGGTGTGGCCGATCATCCGATGATCGGGTCTTACCGCGAGCCCTTCGACGTGCCAGTCGCGAACCAGGGTCTCCCACGCCTGCGGCTCGGTGAAACACCCGTGATCGCGAATCGCTTCCACTGTCTTGGACATCTGCGTGGTCGTGGCCACGTAACAGCAGATCACACCGCCTGGCGTGAGAGCCTTGGCGGCGGCGTCGACGCACTCCCAGGGGGCGAGCATGTCGAGGATGACGCGGTCGACGTCGACCTCGTCGATGGAGGCCACCAGGTCGCCGACGACCAGGCGCCAGTTGTCGTCCATGGGGTCGCCGTAGAACTTCTCGACGTTCTTGCGCGCCACGTCGGCGAACTCCTGGCGCCGCTCGTAGGAGGTGACGTGGCCCTCGGGGCCGACGGCGCGCAGCAGGAAGCAGGTCAGGGCGCCCGAGCCGACCCCGGCCTCGATGACGCGGGCGCCGGGGAAGATGTCGGCCATGCCGACGATCATCGAGGCGTCCTTGGGGTAGATCACGGCGGCGCCGCGCGGCATGGCGAGCGTGTAGTCCTGCAGCAGGTGGCGGAAGGCCAGGTATTGGGTGCCGCTGGAGGCGCGCACGACGGAGCCTTCAGGCTGCCCGATCAGCTCGCTGTGCGGGATGGCGCCCTTATGGGTGTGGAAGACGCCGTCCTCTTTGAGCGTGATCGTGTGGCGCTTGTTCTTGGGGTCGGTGAGCTGCACCTGATCCCCCACCTGGAAAGGCCCATGCCTGCGGAAACCCATGGCCGCAAGGGTATAGGGCTTTCGAGCCGGTCCGGGCGCGCGATATCTATGGGGGATGTTCCCGCGCGACGTGATCTCAACCGGTCCCCTGATCCTCCGTCCCCCGGTGGAGGCGGATGCCGGGCCGATTGTGAGGATGTGCGGCGATCCGGTGACGGCCAGGTTCATGCCGCTGCTGCCGTCGCCGTACGAGCTGGAGCACGCGCTGGCCTACGTCAAGAACGCGGTGGCCAGGTGGGAGGACGGCGGGGCCGAGTACACGATCACGGAGAACGGGCGGTTCGCCGGCTCGATCGGGGTGCGCCCGCCGGATCGGTGGGGGGCGACGTCGGTCGGCTACCTGGTGGCGCCGTGGGCCAGGGGCAGGAACGTGGCGGCGACGGCGGCCCGGGCGGTGACGGACTGGCTGTTCGATCATGGCGTACGCCGGGTCGAGCTGCAGGCCGAGGTGGAGAACGTGGCGAGTCTGCGGGTGGCGTACAAGGCGGGGTTCCGCGAGGAGGGGCTGCGGCGGGACGCCAAGCAGCTGCGGGACGGGCGCTTTGTTGACTATGTGCTGTTTGCCCGATTGGCCGGGGAGGTGGAGGTCCCGGAGCCGTACCTGCCGCTCTTCGAGGGCGGGGAACTGGGCGACGGAGTGGTGCGGCTGGTGCCGATGGCGCCCGGGGACGCCGCGGACTTCCATCGGATGATGGCCGAGCCGAGTGTGGCGGCGTACTCACTGGGGCCGCCGACCTCGCTGGAGGACGATGAGCGGCGCTGCCGGTACACCGGCTACTGGTGGATGTCGGGGCAGCGGGTGGAGCTGACGCTCAGGGACGCGGTGTCGGGGGCGTTCGCGGGGCATCTGCAGATGATGCAGGTCGCGCCCGCGCTGGGGCAGGCGATGATCGGCTACTCGCTGGTGCCCGGCTTCCGCGGCAGGGGGTTCATGACGCGGGCGGTACGGCTGCTGGTGGACTGGGCCTTCGCGCACACGGCCCTGCACCGGATCGTGGCCGGGACCGACGAACGGAACACCGCCTCGCACGCCGTTCTGGAACGTGCCGGGTTTCACCGGGAGGGCGTGCACAGGCAGTTGCTGCCGAAGCCGGACGGCACCCGGGCCGATGACGTGCACTGGGCGCTGGTGCGGCCGTCGTAGGCGGAACGGGTCCGGGGTCCGAGGCGCGGCGGGGGCGGTGTTGCGGCGGGGCCGGACGGATGGCCGGAATGGGTAAAAATCCCGATTTCCTGTTGGAGGCTAGTCAAGGGCCGCGTCGAGGGCGATAGTCAGGGCACCCGCAGGCGAGTTTCGCGCGATCGGGCCGCGCGATCTCGCCCCCTCCGCTCCGAGGGGTCACAGCGATGCCATACAACCGTGTCGATCTCGCCGTGCGTGAACTGATCGCCTCCTTCTCCTGCCTGGAGGCTCCGGACCTGATCGACCGCCTGGCGCGGACCGCCGCCGCCGTCGCGGGCACCACCTACTCGGGCTTCGTGCGCGTGGACGCGCTGCGCCAGGAGGCGTGCTGCGTCCATGTGCACGCGCCTCCCGGCGACCCGCTGCGCCTGCGGCGGTGGCTGGCCGAGTCGGGCGTGCTGAAGGAACTGGCCGTGTCGTCGGTGACGGTACGGGTGAGGCGGGACGCCTCGGTGGGCGAGCCGGGGTTCCTGGCCACGCCCGTACCTGTCGCGGCGCGGGATCACACGTTCGTGTGGGTCGCGGGGCGGGGGTTCGGCGATGGGGACGAGCATCTGCTGAGCCGCTTCGCCACCGCGGCCGGGCGAGCGCTGGAGGCGGCGAGCGGGATGGAGGCGGCGGTGCGCCTGTTGCGGGGCGTACGGGCTTTCCGACCGGCCCAGCCGTGACCCGCGTCCTTGCGACGGGCCGCATCGCCGGGTAAGGGATGTCCGGTTCGGGGCCGGATTCGGTACGGGATTCGTTGCGCGAGGCGCGTTTCATGGCCGCTATTTCCGAAAGATCTTCACCATTAACGGGATTAAGCGCAATATTCCAGTTATTTCCGGAGAAGGTGGAATACAACTTGCTTCGCACCTTCCCGGCGCCCACATCCCCGCCCCCGCAGCCGATCCCCGCTCCCCGGACCCCGACGGCGTGCCCGCCTTGACTCCTTGACTCCTTGGCTCGGGCGCGATCCGGCGGGTTCTGTCGTTTTTCTGCCTTGATGGGCTATAAACACGGGAAATAAGTGATCACCTTCGTCCAGCCAGGGCGTAATCTCCGCTTATGGGCACCACCTGGCCGTTCGCCGGGCGCGAGCAGGAACTCGGGCACCTGCTCCGCCTCTCGCGCGATCCGACCGCCCAGGGCGTGCTGCTCGCCGGGCCTCCGGGAGTGGGCAAGAGCGCCCTGGCGGAGCGGCTGGCCGGGCCGCGGACAGGGCGAATGGCTGGGCTGCTGGGGGGTGGGCTTGCGATCAGGGCGGCCAGGGCGCTGCGGGACGTACCGGGCGGGGCCCTCGCCACCGTGATCGGGGGAGGTGGCGACAGCCTGGCGCGGTCCGCCCTGGAGCATGGCGGTGAGGTCGCGCGGGCCGGATCCGCTGACACGGCGCACCCCGCCGGGACGGTGGAGTGGTACGGCGAGCAGGTGCTGCGGCACTCCCCCGCCGGGCTCCTGCTGGTGGACGACGCGCACCTGCTCGACCGCCCTTCCGCCGAGGTGGTGGCCGCCCTGGTACGCGCCGGACGGATCCGCCTGGTCGCGACCGTGTGCCCGGACGAGGCCGACACCCGGCCGGCCGGGTCCGGTTGTGTGACCGGCGACCATCCGACCGGGCGCTCTGGGGTGACCGGCCCTTGTTCGACCGGGCCCACAGGGATGGCCGGGCCTTGTCTGATCGGGGCCGGGGGGATGACCGGCACTCGCCCGACCGGGCGCACTGAGGGAACCCACGCTGGTCCGACCGGGATCTTCGAGGGCGCCGACGATGGTCTGGCCCTGGGTGCTGGGGAGGCCGGTAACTGTCCAACGGGGTGTTCCGAGGTGGTCGGCGGCTGCCCGGCCAGGTGCTCCGAGGCCGGCCCCTGTCCGATCGTCGGATTGTGGCGGGATGGGTGGCTCAGGCGTTTCGAGGTGGAGCCGTTCAGCGGTGCCGATGTGGCGGCCGTGCTCGCCGCGGCGCTGAACGGTCCTGTCGAGGACGCGGCCGTGGCCCGGCTGGCGGAGATCACCGGTGGGAACGCGCTGTGGCTGCGCGAGGTGGTGGAAGCCGCTCGCGCCTCTGGAGCGCTCCAGGAGACGGACGGGGTCTGGCGGCTGGCGGAGGACCCTGCGGCGGGCTGGGGGCCGGGTGATCTCGTGGAGCGTCGTGTGGGGGCATTGCCAGCCGATGTCGGGGAGGTGCTGGAGTACGCGGCGTTCGGGGAGCCGATCGGAGTGCGTACGCTGGCGGCGCTGTGCTCGGACACGGCCGTACAGGAGGCGCTGTCGCACGGTGTGATCACGGTGACCGCCGAGGGACCTGAAGTCATCACGCAGCCGTCACCACCGCCGTACACCACCCCGCCGACCCACCCATCAGGTTCCACCCCGCCGACCCACCCATCGGGCTCCGCCCCGCCAGAGCCACCACCGCACACCGCACCACCAGAGCCACACGCCATCCCGCCAGAGCCACCACTCCACACCGCACCACAAGAGCCACACGCCATCCCGCCAGAACCACACGCCATCCCGCCAGAGCCATCGCCGCACACCATCCCGCTGGCCCGCCCGCTGTACGTCGCCAGGCCGGCGCATCCGCTGTACGGGGAGGCTGCACGGTCGCGATGCCCGGTGGAGCGGCGGCGGGATCGGTACGCCAGGCTCGTCGCCGAGGCCGGGGCTTGCCGGAGTGAGGATGAGGCCAGGATCGCCGCGTGGCGGCTGGCCGGCGGGCTGGAGGCCGATCCCGGGGTGTTGCTGGGGGCCTGCGAGCTGGCTGGAGCCGTACACGATCATCAGGCGGCCGTCCGTCTCGCCAGGGCCGCACTACGGGCGGGCGGGGGTACGGAGGCGGCGATCGATCTGGCGGCCACCCTGAGCGAGGCAGGAGACCCGAGGCAGGCGCACGAGGTGCTCCTGCGTGCCGAGGGGCACTCTCGTGTGCCTGGCGACGAGGCGGAGCGGGTACGGCTGGCCGTGGCCAGGGCGCGGAACCTGGCCTGGGGCCTGAACCGGCTCGGCGACGCCCTCGACCTCCTGACCACCACGCGCAAGGAGGTGCGGAACACCGGGCGGCGGCGCGACCTGGACCTGAAGAGGGCGGAACTGCTGGCCGAGGCGGCCCGGCCGGAGGAGGCCCTCAGCCTGAGCGACCGCCTACCGGGCCAGGACGGCATGGCGAAGACGCGGGCACTGGCCCTGTGCCACGCCGGGCGCACCACCGAAGCGGTCGCGGTGGTTCAGACCACGCTGCGCGCTCACCATCCGGACGCGCCGCCCCGCACCGTTGACGTGCTGCGAGGCGAAGGACCGGGGACGTCGCTGTACACGACGTGGGCCCTGTGCGGCTATTTCTCCGGTGACCTCGACATCATCACCGGGGCGATCGCCTCCATGCGGCACGGCTGGCCGGGCAGAAGCGAGCAGATCCTCGCCCGGGGACGCCTCGCGATGCTCACGGGCGACCTGGGAGCGGCGCTGCTCATCCTGCGGACCCCGGCCGGGTACGAGACGCCGCTGGAAGCCGCGGAACGGATGGCGGCGTACGCGATGGTTCAGGCGCTGCGAGGGGACGCGGCGGGCGCCCGGGCGTCGCTGGGGGCGGCACGCGTACCGGTCTCCTGGACCGCGCTGCGGCACTGGAGAGCGCTGGCGGAGGTGTGGGTGGAGGCGGCGGCGGGAGGACGGTCGCGGGCTGTGGAGCTCGCCCTGGGCCACGCGGAGGAGTGCCGGGAGGGCGGGCCGACGTCCTTCGAGGCCGTGGCGTTGCACGACGCCGTACGACTGGGCGCCCCCGTCAGCGCGCTGCCCCGCCTGGACGAGCTGACGACGCTCCACGACGGCCCCCGGGTACGCCTCGCCTCGCGGCACGCCGACGCCCTGGCGGGAGGCGACGCGGCGGGGCTGGCGGAAGTGGCGGCGGGCTTCGACGCCGTGGGGCTGAGATTGTTCGGAACCGAGGTCAGGACGCAGGCAAGGACCCTGAGGAACGGGGCCCCGCTCCGGTGGCGGCCCGCATGAGCCCTGCGGAACGGTTCCGGTGGCGGACCATACAAAGCCCCGCGCAGGAGTCGAGGGTGGCGGACCATACAAGGCCCCGCGGAAGGGTTCCGGTCGCGGACCGTACGAAGCCCCGCGCAGGAGTTCTGGTGGCGGACCGTGTGAAGCCCGCGGAAGGGTAGCGTGGCCGTTCGTGAAAGTGCTCATCGTGGGTGGGAGCGGGTTTCTGGGCGGCGAGCTCGTACGTCTGTGCGCGGCGGCCGGTCACGACGTGGGTGCCACCTACCTGACCCGGCCCGGCGAGGAATGCCCTGAGGTGGAGTGGTTGCGCCTGGACGTGCGGTCGCGGGAGGACGTGGCGTCCGTGCTGGGCGGGTTCCGGCCGGAGGTGACGATCAACGCCTCGTACCGTCAGGCCGACTGGGCGATCACGGCGGACGGCGCCGCGCACGTGGCGCTGGCGGTCGAGCGGGGAGGCGGGCGGCTGGTGCACGTCTCCAGCGACGTCGTCTTCTCCGGAGCCTCAGCCCTGTATGACGAGACGTGCGTACCCGACCCGATCACCCCGTACGGCGCGGCCAAGGCGGCGGCCGAGACGGCTGTGCGGGCCATTTCACCCGAGGCGGCGATCGCCAGGACCTCGCTGATCGTCGGCCATGGCGCCTCGCCGCACGAGGCGCTGGTCCGCTCGCTGGCGACGGGCTCCGGGACGGGCATGCTGTTCACGGATGACGTACGCTGCCCCGTTCACGTCGGCGACCTGGCGGCGGCGCTGGTGGAGGTGGGCGCCAGGGGGTTGTCCGGCGTCCAGCACGTGGCCGGGGCCGATGCGGTGACCCGGTACGAACTCGGTGTGCTCATCGCCCGCCGCGACGGCCTCGACGAGACCCGTCTGCCTGCCGGACGCCGCGCCGACGCCGGGGTCCCGGGCCCGCTGGAGGTACGGCTGGACTGCACGGCGACGCGCCGACGCCTCCCCGGGATACGCCTCCGCGGCGCCAGGGAGTTCCTGACGCCCCGCCCGGCCGGCAGCACCCCGCAGCCCCTTCCACACGGGAACGCGGCGGCCCCGTGATGGACGCGACCCCGTAACGGCCCCGCCGCGTGACCAGCACCCCGCGTGACCAGCACCCCGCGTGACCAGCACCACCGGGACGGGCACCCACACCGTGACGGGCGCGAACATAGCGGGCGCGAACATGGTGTGCGCCAACATGGTGTGCGCCAACATGGCGGGCCCGACCATGACTGCACCACGCCGTCACCCCCAAGCACCACGAACGCCCACACCCCCACAAATCTCAGGGACGCGGGCGTTCGCCAGAATGCGTCTACCCCCGATGCGCCTCGAACCGAAGCGTCCGGGACACCCCCACCCGCACCGTGGTCCCCGCCGCGATCGTGACGGGTTCGTTCGGCGGGATGTCGTAGAAGTTAGGGTCACCGGGCGGCTGGATCTGGGTCCCGTTCACCGATCCCAGGTCCACCAGGTTGACGTCCCACCCGTCCAACGCCACCCGCAGATGCCGCCGGGAGACCGACCCGTCCGGGCTGGTCACCTTGGCGGGCCTGGCGGTGCCGCCGGCCACCTCCGGCGCCCGCTCCGGGTCGCGGCCCAGCAGGTAGTCGCTCTCCAGGGGCAGCGCGGTCCCGTCGTCGAGGATGAGGACGCCGAGCGAGGGGCGCGGGCCCTTGTAGGGGACGAGGGTGCGCTGCACGAGGGCGATGCCGCAGACGGCGCAGTAGGGGACGCGGGGGTCGTTGAAGTGGTCGTTCTTGCAGTCGACGCCGTAGACCAGCGGCCGGTCGCTGGGGTCCTGCTGCTGCTGCTGTTGCTCCTGCTGCTGGCCCGGGTGGTCGAAGTGGTCAGGCGGGCCGAGCACGGGCTGGTCGAAGTGGTCGGGCGGACCGAGGTGCTGCGGGCCCTGCTGGTCGGCGCCGTTCCCGGAGGGCGGCGGCTCGTCGTAGGAGGGGAACTGCTGCTCGGGCAGGGGGGGCGGCTGCTCCTGCGCGGGCTGGTAGGGCTGCTCGTGCTGGAAGGAGGGCTCGGGCTGGTAGGGAGGCTCGGGCTGGTAGGAGGGCTCCTGCGGCGGGAAGTAGGACGGCGGGTCCGGCGGGGTGTGGTAGGACGGCGGCTGGTCCATGACCGAGGGCGCGGGCTGGGGACCCGAGGGCGGACCTGGAGCGATCGGCGGCTGGTCGGCCAGCGGGTAGGGGGGCCGCTCCACGGGCTGCTGGACCGGCTGCTGGACCGGCGGCTGGATGAGGTCGGCCTCGAGGTGGAAGGCCGTGGCGGGCATCTCGCTGGTCAGGGGCCTGGAGGGGGCGGGCTGGTCGGTGAGGTCGCCGACGAGGCCGCCGCCGTGCACGACGCCGCCGTCGAGGCGGACCGCGTGGTGCGGGCTGCCGGCGCCGGGCAGGCTGAGCTCGACGCGGTCGACGGGGCCGGTGACGAGCCGGTCGGCCCAGGTCAGGGAGTCGTTGCCGGCCAGCCGGGTCTCGCCGCCCTGGGTGGCGATGGTGGCCGCGGCCGAGCCGCTGACCAGGACGGCGACGCCGTCGCCGACCGGGCCCGCGACGGCGCAGGTGGCCGGGTCGCCCGCCATGTTGGCCGCGAGCACCTGAGCGGCGCGGCGGGCCAGGGCCCTGCCGTCGCCGCCGGACGCGGCCGTCTCGCGCAGCGCGTTGAGCAGGTCGTCGGCGGCGGACTCGTGGGCGTCGCACACCAGCAGCAGCCCGCCCACGTAGGCGACCAGCCCGTTTCCGGGAAGCGGACGCACCACCCCGAAGCCTTGGTCGGTCATGCGTCCTCCCTCATGACGACCGTGCTGCGCTCATTGGTGCCCTCGCTGCGCTCGGTCACTCAACTCTCCTCCCCGGAAGCCGGCGATATTACGGCACCCGCACTGCCGTGCTGGCCACCAGTCATACGCATACCCAGGCGACGAGGCCGTGTCGCGGCCTCCTCGTCTCGATTCGATGAACCGGTGACCGCAGCAAACCCCTTAACTGTGCAAGTCTGGCCAAACAGAACACTATCGGCCAGTCGTCGCATCGCAGAAATCGCCGGAGTCGGCTCCGGCCGCCCGAAACTGCTGGACACGACCCTATCCATGGGCTGCCGCATAAACGAGTGGGACAAATCAGACGCCCGTGAAAACTCTGTTCACATCGGCCGTGGCGAGCACCCCGAAGATCTCGCCGCCGTCCTCGACGAGCAGGTATTCGCTGCCCGGCGCCTCCCGCATGGCCTCGATGAGCGGCTCGCCCGTCAGGTCGGCCGCGAGCACCATGGTGGGCTCGAGGGACTTGGCCAGGGAGCCGACGTTCACCCAGGGGCGGCGGTGTTCGGGGGTGGCCTGGACGGCGGTCTCGTTGACGATGGCGAGGGGCTTGCCGTCGTGGTCGACGACGACGAGGGCGCCCGCCCGTTGCTCGGTGGCCTGGCGCAGCGCCTCGGACAGCGGCGTCTCGGCCGTGATCGGGATGGCCCTGCGCGCCAGGGCACGCGCGTTGACCCGCGGGATCCTGGCTCGGATCTTGGCCACGCGCAGCGACTGGGTGGCGCCGATCCAGATGAACGAGGCCAGCACCATCGGCCACACCAGGTCGGTGATGTCCAGCTCCTCGCCGCCGGACAGGGTCATCACGATCGGCGTGACGACGAGGAAGACGGCCAGCACCCGCCCGCCCCAGGCGGCCACGATGGTGCCGGAGCCGGGGTTGCTGGTCAGCTTCCACACGCCGGCCCGCAACATCCGGCCGCCGTCGAGCGGCAGCCCCGGCAGCAGGTTGAAGACGCCGACGATGAGGTTGGCCACCCAGAGCTGCCAGATGAGCACCTCGGGCACACCGCCGTCGTTGATCACGTAGACGTCGGCGGCCAGCCCGAGCCCGGCCAACCCGAGCGAGAGCGCCGGCCCGGCCGCGGCGACCATGAACTCCTTGCCCGGCGTGGGCGGCTCCTTCTCGATCTCGGACACGCCGCCGAGGAGGTAGAGGGTGATCCTGCGGACCGGCAGCCCGTACGACTTCGCCAGCACGCTGTGCGCCAGCTCGTGCAGCAGCACCGACACGTACAGCAGGACCGCGAACACGAACGCCACCGCGTACGCCACCACGCTGTCGAGCTCCGGCAACATCTGCCGCACGCGCGGCCCGAACATCATGGTGATGAAGGCCGCCACGATGAACCACGTCCAGGAGACGTAGACCGGAATGCCGAAGGGCCTGCCCATCCGAAGACCGGAGAACTCCTGTCGCGGGCTCTGCTCGCTCACCGCACTCCTTGTACGTCCATTACGTGCTGTTGCTGCCTTGATGCTACGCGCCAGATCACGTGATCCTCGTTCCGCGGGCGTTATTCTGTCGGGGTCTTGACCTAGAGTGCGGTGCATGACGTTGACCGAACCGGTGATCATCGGAGCTCTCTCCCCGTCCCGGGCGGGCGATTTCATGACATGTCCCCTGCTCTACCGCTTCCGGGTGCTCGACCAGCTCCCCGAGAAGCCCTCGCAGGCGGCGGTGCGCGGCACGGTGGTCCACGCGGTCCTGGAACGTCTGTATGACCTGCCCGCCCCGCGACGCTCGGTCGAGGCCGCGCTGGAGCTGCTGGATCCGCAGTGGCAACGGCTGCTCGACGACGATCCGCAATACGCCGGCATGTTCACCGACGAGGCCGAGCAGAAGGAGTGGCTCGGGCAGGCGCGCGGCATGCTGGAGCGCTACTTCACGCTGGAGGACCCGACCCGGCTGGAGCCGGCCGAGCGGGAGCTCTACGTGGAGGCGGTGCTCGACGGGGGGCTGATGTTGCGGGGCTACGTCGACCGGCTCGACGTGGCGCCGACCGGCGAGGTGCGGGTCGTCGACTACAAGACGGGCAGCGCGCCGGGGCCCGACTTCGAGGCCAAGGCGCTGTTCCAGATGAAGTTCTACGCGCTGGTGCTGTGGCGGCTGCGCGGCCAGGTGCCGCGGCTGTTGCAGCTGGTCTATCTGGGCGGCCAGGGCGAGGTGCTGCGCTACGCGCCCGACGAGGCCGACCTGCTGGCCACCGAGCGCAAGGTGATGGCGTTGTGGGCGGCGATCGAGCGGTCGCTGGTGACGGGCGAGTGGCGGGCGCGCAGGAGCCGCCTGTGCGACTGGTGCGACCATCAGGCGCTGTGCCCGGAGTTCGGCGGCACGCCACCGCCGGTGCCGGACCGCCAGCCCGGCGACACCGTGCGCAGCAGCAGACGCGCGGCCACCGACGAGCTCTGACCCCGCGCGCGGCCCGGCGCCCTGACGACCGCACGCGATCCTGGCGTCCTGGCGTCCTGTACGCGGTCCTGGCGTCCCGTACGCGGTCCTGCCGCCCTGACGACCCGTACACGGTCCTGGCCGTCCGGGAGCCCGCCACCGGACCAGATGGGTGCTTATCCTCCCGAGGGAGGAGGTTGTGGGCTCTCACCTGGTCTTACAGTGAAGCGGTGCGGATAGATCGGAGCAGGCTCCACGACGCGGTGCTGGCCGGGGTGGTGGCCGCGGCCTCCGTGGCGCTGTTCACGCTCTACGGGCCCGATCGCCTGCAGGCCGGCGGGTTGCCCGCCGGCGGGATGCGCGAGCCCGACCCGTTCGGCGCTCTGCTGGTCGTGGCGGCGTGCGCGCCGGTGGCGATGCGGCGGCGCTGGCCGCTGGCGGCGCTGTGCGCGGGGCTGGTGCCGGAGACGTTGCTCACCCTGCTCGGTTACGGGACCGGCCTGTCGAGCCTGTCCGGCATGGTGCTGCTGTATTCGGTGGCCTCCTACCGGGGGCTGGCGGTCGCGCTGGGCGCGCTGGTGTTGTCGTTGCTGACATACGTGACGGCGGCCGTCGCGGGGCCGGTGCGGGCGGCGAGCTGGAACGAGTACGTCGTGGTGACCGTGGTGCTGGTGGCGGTCTGGGGAGGCGGGCGGAGCCTGCGGTTGCGCAGGGCGTACCTGGAGGAGCTGAAGGACAGGGCGGCGCGGCTGGAGCGGGCGCACGCGTCGGACACGCGGGCCGCGCGGGCAGAGGAGCGGTCGAGGATCGCGCGCGAGCTGCACGACGTCGTCGCCCACCACGTCAGCGTGATGACCGTGCAGGCTTCGGCGGCGCGGCGGGTGCTGGCCTCCGATCCGGACCTGGCGCGCGAGGCGCTGTCGGCGATCGAGCACACGGGCCGGCTGGCGATGACGGAGATGCGCAACATCGTGGGTGTGCTGCGCACCGACGCGCGGGCCGAGCTGGGGCCGCAGCCGGGTGTGCGGGATCTGCCCGCGCTGGTGGAGCAGATGCGGGAGGCGGGGCTGGCCACGCGGCTGGAGGTGGAGGGCGAGCCGGGGGCGCTGCCCGCGGGGGTGGACCTGGCGGCCTACCGGCTGGTCCAGGAGGGGCTGACCAACAGCCTGCGGCACGCGGGGGCCGGGGCGAAGGCGGTGGTGATCGTCCGCCGTGATCCGGGCGAGCTGGACGTGCGGGTGGAGGACGACGGCACGGGGCCGAGTGGCGAGGGGCTGTCGGGCCATGGTTTG
Organism: Nonomuraea insulae; assembly: GCF_042656245.1. NCBI lineage: Bacteria > Bacillati > Actinomycetota > Actinomycetes > Streptosporangiales > Streptosporangiaceae > Nonomuraea > Nonomuraea insulae. Next base: position 58,415 of record NZ_JBHSPA010000038.1, on the reverse strand, counting down.
GTGGGCATTCGCGAACGGGTGGCCCTCTATGGTGGAATCCTGAACATCGGTCCGCTAGCTGGGGGCGGTTTCGAAGTGCGGGCGAGGTTCCCCTTGAAGGACGGCCAATGACGATCAGAGTGCTGCTGGTGGACGATCAGCCGCTGCTGCGTACCGGATTCCGCCTGATCCTCGAGGCCGAGCCCGACATCACGGTGGTGGGCCAGGCCGGTGACGGCAAGGGCGCGCAGGAGCAGACCAGGGCGCTGCTGCCCGACGTGGTGCTGATGGACATCCGGATGCCCGGGGTCGACGGCATCGAGGCGACCCGCAGGATCGTGCGGGAGGCGGCCCCCGCGGCGCACGTGCCGAAGGTGCTGGTGCTGACGACGTTCGACCTGGACGAGTACATCGTGGAGGCGCTGCGTTCGGGCGCGTCGGGGTTCCTGCTGAAGGACGTGCCGCCGGATGAGCTGGTGCAGGCGATCCGGGTGGTGGCGGCCGGGGACGCGATCGTGGCGCCGAGCGTGACGCGGCGGCTGCTGGACAGGTTCGCGACGCGGCTGCCGTCGGCTTACGAGCAGGCGACCCCCGCGCGGCTCGACCGGCTGACCGAGCGGGAGCTGGAGGTGCTGCGGCTGATCGCCAAGGGCATGTCGAACGCGGAGATCGCGGCCAAGCTGGTGGTGAGCGAGACGACGGTGAAGACGCACGTGGGCAACGTGCTGACGAAGCTGGGGTTGCGCGATCGGGTGCAGGCCGTGGTGCTGGCGTACGAGACGGGGCTGATCACGCCGGGCGCCATCTCCTGACAGGCGCCCGGCGCGGGGTTCACCCGGCCGTTGCGGGCGCCGCAGACGCCTCGGGGGCGTTCTCCGGGAAGTGGCAGGCCACCCGGTGCCCGCTGGCCAGCTCCTCCAGCGGCGGCTCGACCTGCTTGCAGATGTCCTGCGCCTTCCAGCAGCGGGTGTGGAAGCGGCAGGCGGGCGGCGGGTTGAGCGGGCTGGGCACGTCACCGGTCAGCCGGATGCGGTCGCGGTCCCTGCGGATCTTCGGGTCGGGCACGGGCACGGCCGAGAGCAGGGCGTTGGTGTACGGGTGCATGGGCGAGCTGTACAGCCGCTTGCGGTCCGCGACCTCGACGATCTTGCCGAGGTACATGACGGCGACCCGGTCGCTGATGTGCCGCACCACCGACAGGTCGTGGGCGATCACGACGTAGGTCAGGTCCAGCTCGTTCTGCAGGTCTTCGAGCAGGTTGACGACCTGGGCCTGGATGGACACGTCGAGCGCGGAGACCGGCTCGTCGGCGATGATCAGCTTGGGCTTGAGCGCGAGCGTGCGGGCGATGCCGATGCGCTGCCGCTGCCCGCCGGAGAACTCGTGCGGGTAGCGGTTGTAGTGCTCGGGGTTGAGCCCGACCAGCTCCAGGATGTCCTGGACGTCCTTCTTGACGCCGTGCTCGGTCTTGACGCCCTGGATGCGGAAGGGCGCGCCGACGATGGCGCCGACGGTGTGGCGCGGGTTGAGCGACGAGTACGGGTCCTGGAAGATCATCTGCATGTCGCGCCGGAGCGGCCGGAGCCGGCCCTGGCTCATGTGCGTGATGTCCTGGCCCTCGAAGAGGACCTTGCCGGCGGTGGGCTCCAGCAGCCTGGTCACCAGCCGTCCCGTGGTGGACTTGCCGCAGCCGGACTCCCCCACCAGGCCGAGCGTCTCGCCCTTGAACACCTCGAAGCTGATCCCGTCGACCGCCTTGACGGCGCCGACCTGGTGCTTGAGCAGGCCTTTGGTCACGGGGAAGTGCTTCTCCATGTCCTGGACGGACAGAAGCGGCTCGTTGTCGGTCACTGCGTCTCCAGCACGGGCTTGATCTCGTTGTCCCACAGGCTCTGCCGCTCGGTCCTGCTCAGATGGCAGCGCACCAGGTGGCCGCCCTCGGTCTCGGCCAGGGCCGGCACCTCGTTCTCCGCCTTGCCGGCCGTGTGCCCGGCGTAGGGGCAGCGGGGGTGGAAGGCGCAGCCGGACGGCACGTTGATCAGGGACGGCGGTGAGCCCTTGATCGGCAGGAGCCGTTCGGTGCGCTCCCGGTCGAGGCGGGGCATCGATCCCAGTAGACCCCACGTGTAGGGGTGCTCGGGACGGGCGAAGATGTCGTCGGCGGTGCCGTACTCGATGCACTTGCCGGCGTACATGACGAGGATGTCGTCGGACAGCTCGGCCACCACGCCGAGGTCGTGAGTGATGATGATCAGCGCGGAGTTGAACTCGCGCT
>NZ_JBHSPA010000038.1:0-56002 GCF_042656245.1 Nonomuraea insulae | reverse complement strand
TCCCAACGGTGCGGGAAAGACCACGTTGCTGCAGGTCGCGCATGAGGTCGAGGATCTGCGCCTGCACGGTCACGTCGAGCGCGGTGGTCGGCTCGTCGGCGATGAGCAGCTCGGGGTCGTTCGACAGCGCCATGGCGATCATGGCGCGCTGCCGCATGCCGCCGGAGAACTGGTGGGGGTAGTCGTCGACGCGGCGGGCGGGCTCGGGGATGCCGACGCGGCCCAGCATGTCGACGGCGTGCTTGCGGGCGACCTTCTTGCTGACGTTGTGGTGGATGCGGTAGGCCTCGATGATCTGGTCGCCGACCGTGTAGTACGGGTGCATGGACGACAGCGGATCCTGGAAGATCATCGCCATCTTCTTGCCGCGGAGCTGGCGCACGTAGTCGTTGCTCGCGCCGACCAGTTCGGTGCCGTCGAGCCAGATCTCGCCCGAGATGCGGGCGTTGCCGCCCTTGTGCAGGCCGAGGATGCCGAGGCTGGTGACGCTCTTGCCGGAGCCGGACTCGCCGACGATGCCGAGCGTCTTGCCGCGCTCCAGCGCGAACGACAGGCCGTCGACCGACTTGACCACGCCGTCCTCGGTCGGGAAGTGGATGCGCAGGTCCTTGACGTCGAGGAACTCGTTCATGCCAGCCTCACCCTCGGGTCGACCACCGCGTACAGGAGGTCCACGATCAGGTTGGCCACGACCACGAACAGGGCCGCGAGCAGCGTCACGCCCATGACCGCTGGCAGGTCGTTGTTGGAGATCGCGTCCACCGCGTATTTGCCCAGCCCGTTGAGCGAGAACGTGGTCTCGGTCAGCACGGCGCCGCCCATCAGCAGGCCGAAGTCGAGGCCGAAGACGGTGAGCAGCGGTGTCAGCGCGGCGCGCAGGCCGTGTTTGACGACGACCTTGCGCTCGCCCAGGCCCTTGGCCCTGGCGGTGCGGATGTAGTCCTCACCCATGGTCTCCAGCATGCCCGCTCTGGTGAGCCGCGCGTACGTGGCGGCGAACAGCAGCGCCAGCGTGATCCAGGGCAGGATCAGGTTGTAGGCCCATTGCGCGGGATTGATGGTGATGTCGACCCACGCGCCGCCGGGCGCGGTCCAGCCCAATCCGTAGCTGAAGACCGACAGCGCGATCATGCCGGTGAAGAAGATCGGCAGTGACACTCCGGCCAGGGCGACGCCCATGGCCGATCTGTCGAAGAAGCTGCCGCGTCTCAGCGCCGACAACACGCCGGTCGCCACGCCGCCGAGCGCCCACAGGATGGCCGCCCCGATGCCGAGCGACAGGGTGATCCTGGTGCGGTCGAGCAGGTTGGGCCAGACGGGCTGCTGGGTGATGAAGGAATAACCCATGCAGGGCGCGGGGCAGGGCTCCACCGACGCGCCGGTGTCGTACTCGGCCCCGGCCACGATGCCCTTGACGAAGCGGCCGTACTGGACGGCGATCGGGTCGTAGAAGCCGAGCCGCTGCGCGACGAGCTTGATGGTCTCGTCGCTGGCGGTCCTGCCGACGTACCGGGCCGCGAACCCCTCAGGGGTGGCGCCCGCCAGGCGAGGCACCAGGAAAAAGATCGCGAAGGTGACCATGCTGACGATGAGCAGCATCGCCACGGCGCCGATCACGCGCCTGATGATGTATGTGACCACTGTGACCGGCTCCGGTCACCGGCCCGGTACGGGGTTCTCCCGCGCCGGGCCGGCGACCCGCTGCCTTCACCTGCCAATCTCGGGTGTTCGAATTACTGCTGGACGCCCATGCCGACGTAGTCGTACATCTGCTGGGAGTCGCTGATGAACACGTTCGTCAGGCCCTTGCCGCGCAGGTAGAGGGCCTTGCCGTACACGTTGGGCAGGACGGTGCCCTCTTCCATGACGCGCTGGTCGACCTGGGACCACATCTCGCCGCGCTTGGCGGCGTCGGGCTCGGCCTTGATCTGGTCGATCATCTTGTCGACCTCGGGGATCTTGACGCTCAGGTTGTAGTTACCGGCCGCCCTGATGTCCCGGCTGTCGACGATGGCCTGCAGGAAGCCGTACGTGTCGGGGTAGTCGGAGCCCCAGCCGTTGACGGCCAGGCCGATCTTGTTCTCCTTGACGTAGGCCGGCTTGCCCGCGTAGAGGGCGAAGTAGTCGTCCTGCGGGAACGGCTTGAGCGTCAGCTTGATGCCGACCTTGGCGAGCGACTGCTGCAGCGACTCGGCCGCGGCCTTCTCCTTGGGACGCTCGGTGCGGTAGGAGATGTTGGTCTCGAAGCCGCTGGGCTGGCCGCACGCGGTCAGCGCCGTCTTGGCCTTCTCCACGTCGCCCTTGTCGTCGGGCGTCTTGTACAGCGCGATGTCCTTGTGACCGGCCATGCTCGGCGGGATCATGCCGGTGGCGATGATGCCGCCGGTGTCGCCGCCCCAGGCGCGCGCGAGGCTCGTACGGTCCGCGGCGAACTGCACGGCCTTGCGGCACTCGATGTTGTCGAACGGCGGCACGTCCGGGATGATCGAGGTGTACCAGGTGCGCTGCTGCAGCGCGTTGTCCGTGCGGGCCTGCAGCGCGGGGTCGCCGAGCACCTTGGGCAGCGCGGCGGCGCTGACGCCCAGGCCGTCCACGGCGACGTGCACGTCACCGGAGATGATCCGGTTGTCCAGGTCGTCGGCGTTGACCTTGGTCTGGACCTCGATGCGGTCGGGCAGCGCCGGCCTGTTCGGGTCGGTCGCCGCGTCCCACTGGTCGTTGCGGACCAGGGTGAAGCCCTTGCCGATCTCGTTCGTCTCGAACTTGTACGGGCCGGTCGAGATGACGTGCTCCTGGTACTTCGTACCGGTGTCCTTGGCCTTCGGGACCGGCATCGTCATCGGCATCTGCATGATGTAGTCGAACAGGCCGAACGGCTGGTTCAGGTGGAAGACGATCGTCTGGTCGTCCGGCGTCTCGATCGCCGAGGAGAAGTCGGCGTCCTTGTCCTTCAGCGCGCCCTTGTAGCCCTTGGGCCAGTCGAGCAGCGCCATCAGGTAGGTCGGCCCGTTCGGGAAGACCTCCTTGTCGAAGGAGCGCGCCACGGCGTAGGCGACGTCCTTGGAGGTGACCGCGGTGCCGTCCTCGAACTTGACGCCCTTGCGCAGGGTGTAGGTCCAGGTCTTGGCGTCGTCGCTGGACTTGCCCAGGCTCTCGGCCAGGTCGGGGACGAGCGTGTTGCCGTCGGCGCCGGGGGCGGACTTGAACATCAGCAGCGCGCGGCCGTAGAGACGGGCGAAGTTGAGCGCGTAGCCGTAGTAGGTGTTGCCCGGGTCGAGGCTGTCCCAGTCGGCGGTGTTCGCCATCTTCAGCGTGCCGCCCTTCTTGTCAGAAGGGTTCCAGATCTTGCCGATCGCGGCGTCCGCCACATCCTTGGCGCCGGAGCCCGCGGCCTGCGTGCTGCCACCCTGGCCGGGGCTCTGGGTGGCGTTGCCACCGCAGGCCGACAGGGCCAGCGCCAGCGCCGCGCCTATGGCGGCGGTGATGATGGTGGGTCTTCTTCTCATCAAGGTGTCGCACCCCTTTTGGATATGGAAGCTGAGGAAGGGAGAAGGGGACCGCTCAGCGCTTGCCGCGCGGGTCGAGCGCGTCGCGCAGGCCGTCACCGAAGAGGTTGAAGGCCAGCACGGTGACGAAGATGGCCAGCCCGGGGAAGACCATGAAGTGCGGGATCGTGTAGTACCGGGCCGCGTCGGCGAGCATGCCGCCCCACGTGGGGGTCGGCGGGCGCACGCCGACGCCGAGGAAGGACAGCGCCGCCTCGAACAGGATGTTCGACGGGATCAGCAGCGTCGAGTAGATGAGGATCGGCGCGATCAGGTTCGGCAGGAGCTCGCGGAAGATGATGTACGGCCCGCGCGCCCCGAGGCTCCTGGCCGCGTCGACGAACTCGCGCTCGCGCAGCGACAGCGTCTGCCCTCGGATGATCCGCCCCAGATAGGGCCAGTTGAAGAACCCGATGATGAAGATCAGCAACGCCACTCTCAGCGTGTCGCCCGTCAGGCCGAACGCCTGGTCGGGCACGACGCCGGCCAGCGCGATGGCGAACACCAGGAGCGGGAAGGCGAGGAAGACGTCCATCGCCCGGCCGATCAGGGTGTCGACCCAGCCGCCGAAGTAACCGGCGATCACGCCGAGGAGGGTGCCGATCACGACCGACAGCAGCGTGGCGAGGAAGGCGATCAGCAGCGAGACCCGCGCGCCGTACACCACCCGGCTGAAGATGTCGCGGCCGTTCTGCGGCTCGACACCGAACAGGAAGTCGAGGCTGATGCCGCCGAAGGCCGCCTTGGGCGCCATCGACCTGCTGTCGGTCAGGTCCTCGTGGTATTCGAGCGGGTCGTGACCGAACCACTTGACGATGAGTGGGGCGAACACGGCCACCAGGATGAGGAAGATGATCACGCAGGCCCCGGCGATCGCCACCTTGTCGCGTCTCAGCCGACGCCAGGCGATCTGGCCGAGGGAGCGGCCCTCGATGGCCTTGCGGTCCGCGCCCGCGAGCATCTCATCGGAAGGCGCGGTGGCGGCGGACTCGGGGACGTCCAGCGGAGCGGTCACGCGACCTCCTCCGCCTCTGTCACCTTCCGCGGCCGCCCCGCGTTGTGCGCCCGCGCGACCAAGGTAGTGCGCATACTTTCCAGGCCCCCTGGATTCCAGACGACGTCTGCCAGCCGAACGACTGCCCGGTCAGGGTATGACGCCCGTGCTCATCGGAACCGCATGTCGCGGCCCCAGGACGCAGAATGTATGCGCTGAACTGCTATGACTAGCCCTTCCGAGCTCCCTGTGGCTCAACTGTGATTGACGCGAAACTCATTCGTATCGATCTTGAAGAGATTGTCTACGGCCCGTCCCGTTTGCGTCTCGGAATCGTGACACAGCCAGGACTCAGCTGATTCCACGGCGTTTGAGCAGATCCTCGATGTCGGAGAAGTCGTCATCGGCCTTGGGCTTCTGTGCTGCCTTCTGCGGTTTCGCGGCCGGTTGCGGCCTGCTCGCGACGGCCGGCTTTTCAGCTGAGGGCTGAACCGGCTCCTGCCCCGCGGGCGCCTGGACCTTCTTCTTCCGCCCCAGGGACAACTTCCTGCCCCGCATGAACCCTGACACCACGAACAGCACCGCTGACAGTCCCGCGACGGCCACGCCGATCCACACCGTCGGGTTGAGCACCAGGCTCGTCACGAAGCCCACCACGGTGCTGCCGATGGTCCACAGCGCCTGCAGCGCGCCGGTCAGATAAGCGGCCAGCGGCAGCAGTGCCCAGGCCGTCACACGTAGCCCTGAGGCCGCTCCCCTGCGCCTGAAGGCCAGAAAGGCCAGTACAAGCCCTGCGATGCTCGCTCCGGCGCACAGCGGCAGCCAGGCGATCGCGTTAAAGGTGTCCATGTCGCCGCCCCTCATCGTGGCTCCTGGATTTCCATCCTGGCACGCGGAGGCCCGGTCGCCTCCTCCGTGAGAACCACTTTTCCCTTAGGGGAACGCTCAGGAGGCCAGGAGAGTTCTCAGGTCCGCGACCCTGATCTCCGTCAGGGACGAGATCACCAGACGCCCCGGCGCCGGCTCGATGGGCAGCAGGCTCGGGACGGCCACGACGGCGCAGCCCGCCGCCGTCGCGGCGGCCACGCCGTTCGGCGAGTCCTCCAGGACCACGCAGCGGACCGGCTCCACCCCGAGCAGGCGGGCGGCCGTCAGGTACGGCTCAGGGTCCGGCTTGGTACGGGTGACGTCGTCGGCCGTCACGACGGCGTCGAAACGATCCCTGCCGACGCTCTTGAGCACCGCGTCGGCGATCTCCCTGAGCGAGGAGGTGACCAGCGCCACCGGCACCCCCTCGGCCCGCAGGGCGTCGAGCAGCTCGGAGGCGCCCGGCATGACGTGCACCCCGCCGGACAGCCGCCGCACCATGCCGGTGACCATCCACTCCCGCACCTCCCCGGGCGGCACCCCGGCCCCTGACACGGCCAGCATGTAGTCGACCGTGCGCTCCATGGACCCGCCCACCAGGTGCACCTGGTGCTCGGGAGTCCACTCGGCGCCGAGCCGCGCCATCACCTCGGTCTCGATCTCCAGCCAGACGCGCTCGCTGTCGACCAGCAGCCCGTCCATGTCGAAGAAGACCGCTTCCACGCCCCGCATCAGACGTTGAAGTATTTCGCCTCGGGGTGGTGGGCGACCAGCGCGGAGGTGGCCTGCTCGGGGTGGAGCTGGAACTCCTCCGACAGCGTCACCCCGATGCGCTCGGGCGCCAGCAGCTCGAACAGCTGCTTCTGGTCCTCCAGGTTGGGGCAGGCCGGGTAGCCGAAGGAGTAGCGGCAGCCCTGGATGTTGACCTTGAGCATGTCGTCGAGCGTCTCCTCGCCGCCGATCCCCCACTCGGCGCGGACCCGGGCGTGCCAGTATTCGGCCAGCGCCTCGGTGAGCTGCACCGACAGGCCGTGCAGCTCCAGGTAGTCGCGGTAGGCGTCCTTGGCGAACAGCTCGGCCGTGGCGTCGGAGATCTTCGACCCCATGGTGGCCACCTGGAACCCGACCACGTCGACCTCGCCCGAGTCCTTGGCGCGGAAGAAGTCGGACAGGCACAGGTGCCGGTCGCGGCGCTGGCGCGGGAAGGTGAACCGGGTGCGCTCGTCGCCGTCCTCGTCGAGGATGATCAGCGAGTCGCCGTCTGCGACGCACGGGAAGTAGCCGTAGACGACGGCCGCCTCCAGCAGGCCCTCGGTCTGCATGCGCTCGAGCCACATGCGCAGCCGCGGCCGGCCCTCCGTCTCGATCAGCTCGTCGTAGCCGGGCCCGTCGCCGCCCCTGGTGGGCTTGAGCCCCCACTGGCCGAGGAAGAGCGCCCGCTCGTCCAGGAAGGCCGAGTATTCGGCCAGCGAGATGCCCTTGACGACACGGTCGCCGTTGAAGGGCGCCTGCGGCAGCGGGTTGTCGGCGACCACGTCGGAGCGGGACGGCAGCTCCTCCACGGGGGTGCGGGTGAGCACCGCGCCGGTCTTGACCCGCCGCTCGCGCAGCGGCGGCAGCGTCGCGCCCGCCACGCCGCGCTTGACGGCCATGAACGCGTCCATCAGCCGCAGCCCCTCGAACGCGTCGCGCGCGTAACGCACCTCGCCGGAGAACAGCTCCGCCAGGTCCTGCTCGACGTAGGCGCGGGTCAGGGCGGCGCCGCCGAGCAACACCGGGTAGCGCTCCGACAGGCCCCTGGAGTCCATCTCCTCCAGGTTCTCCCTCATGATGACCGTCGACTTCACCAGCAGCCCCGACATGCCGATGACGTCGGCCTTCTGCTCGTCGGCGGCCTCAAGGATGGCCGAGACCGGCTGCTTGATGCCGAGGTTGACCACCTGGTAGCCGTTGTTGGACAGGATGATGTCCACGAGGTTCTTGCCGATGTCGTGCACGTCGCCCTTGACGGTGGCCAGCACGATGCGGCCCTTGGTCTCGCCCTCGACGCGGTCCATGTGCGGTTCGAGGTAGGCGACGGCGGTCTTCATCACCTCGGCCGACTGCAGCACGAACGGCAGCTGCATCTGCCCGGAGCCGAACAGCTCGCCGACCGTCTTCATGCCGTCGAGCAGCACCTCGTTGATGATCTCCAGGGCGGGCCGCTGGTCGAGCGCGGTGTCGAGGTCGGCCTCCAGGCCCTTCTTCTCACCGTCGATGATGCGCCGCTTGAGCCGCTCCCACAGCGGCAGCGCGGCCAGCTCCTCGGCCCTGCCCGCGCGCACCGCGGCGGCGTCCACGCCCTCGAACAGGTCCATGAACTTCTGCAGCGGGTCGTAGCCCTCGCGGCGGCGGTCGTAGACCATGTCGAGCGCGACCTGGCGCTGCTCGTCGGGGATGCGGGCCATCGGCAGGATCTTGGAGGCGTGCACGATGGCCGAGTCGAGCCCCGCGTTGACGCATTCGTTGAGGAAGACCGAGTTGAGCACCATGCGGGCGGCCGGGTTGAGGCCGAAGCTGATGTTGGACAGGCCCAGCGTGGTCTGCACCGTCGGGTAGCGGCGCTTGAGCTCGCGGATGGCCTCGATGGTCTCCAGGCCGTCGCGCCTGGTCTCCTCCTGGCCGGTGGCGATGGGGAAGGTGAGGCAGTCGACGATGATGTCCTCGACGCGCATGCCCCAGTTGGTGGTCAGGTCCTCCACGAGGCGGCCGGCCACGCGCACCTTCCAGTCGGCGGTGCGGGCCTGGCCCTCCTCGTCGATGGTCAGGGCGACCACGGCCGAGCCGTGCTCGCTCACCAGGCGCATGATCTTCTGGAAGCGCGAGTCGGGGCCCGCGCCGTCCTCGTAGTTGACGGAGTTGACCGCGGCGCGCCCGCCCAGCATCTCGAGCCCGGCCCGCAGCACCGCGGGCTCGGTCGAGTCGAGCATGATCGGCAGCGTGGAGGCGGTGGCGAAGCGGAAGGCCAGCTCCTTCATGTCGGCCACGCCGTCGCGGCCGACGTAGTCGACGCACAGGTCGAGCATGTGGGCGCCGCCGCGGGCCTGGTCGCGGGCCATCTCGACGCAGTCGTCCCAGTGGCCTTCCAGCATGGCCTCGCGGAAGGCCTTGGAGCCGTTGGTGTTGCAGCGCTCGCCGATGGCCAGGTAAGAGGTGTCCTGGCGGAACGGGACGGTCTGGTAGAGCGAGGACGCGCCAGGCTCCGGGTGCGGCCGCCGATGCGCGACCTCGTTGCCGCGCACGCTCTCGACGACCTGGCGCAGGTGCTCGGGCGTGGTGCCGCAGCAGCCGCCGACCAGCGACAGGCCGTAGTCGCGGGTGAAGTTCCTGTGGGCTCCGGCCAGCTCTTCCGCGGAGAGCGGGTAGTAGGCGCCGTCGGCGGTCAGGACGGGCAGGCCGGCGTTGGGCATGCAGGACAGCTTGAGCCGCGAGTGGCGGGCGAGGTAGCGCAGGTGCTCGCTCATCTCGGCGGGACCCGTGGCGCAGTTGAGGCCGACGACGTCGATGCCGAGCGGCTCGATCGCGGTCAGCGCGGCGCCGATCTCGGAGCCCAGCAACATCGCGCCGTTGGTCTCGATCGTCACCTGCGCGATGATCGGCACGTCGCGGCCCGAGTCGTCGATGGCCCGCCTGGCGCCGACGACGGCGGCCTTGACCTGGAGCAGGTCCTGACAGGTTTCGATGATCAGCGCGTCGGCGCCGCCCGCGATCAGGCCCGCCGCGTTGTCGCGGTAGGCGTCGCGCAGGCTGGCGTAGGGCAGATGGCCCAGGGTCGGGAGCTTGGTGCCGGGGCCCATGGAGCCGAGGACGAAGCGGGGCTGCTCGGGCGTGGCCCAGTGGTCGGCTGACTCGCGGGCGATCCTGGCGCCGGCCTCGGAGTATTCGAACACGCGGTCGGAGATGTCGTATTCGCCGAGCGCGGCCATGTTGGCGCCGAACGTGTTGGTCTCCACGCAGTCGACGCCGACGGCGAAGTAGGCGTCGTGGACGCCGCGCACGATGTCGGGCCGGGTGACGTTGAGCACTTCGTTGCAGCCCTCGTGGCCGTGGAAGTCGTCGAGCGTGGGCTCCTGAGCCTGCAGCATCGTGCCCATCGCCCCGTCGGCCACGATGACGCGCTGGGACAACACTTCTCGGAATGACGGGGAGATGCTCATGAGATAGAGCTTATCGGGTGCTCTTGGAGCACCGGTCGACTGCGGTTCACAGCGCATTCCGCGAGATCCCCGATATCTCCCCATAGCCTCCGTACAGGCGTTTTGTACGAGGCCTCCGCGCCGGGTGGACCCGAGCGCTATTGTACTTTTCGTCAATTGACGACGTCCCTGGGGGCTCGATGGCCTACAGCACCGTCCTCGTCGGCACCGACGGCTCGGCCTCCTCCTTCCGCGCCGTCACGGCGGCCGCGTCCCTGGCGACGGCGACCGGGGCCGTGCTCGTGCTGGCGTGCGCGTACCTGCCGATGCGGGAGAGCGAGCGGGCCGCGGCGGCCGATCGGCTGGGCGAACTGGCGTACAAGGTGAGCGGGTCCACCCCGGCGGACGACGCCTTGCGCGCGGCGCGCCGGCGCGCCGTGGCGGCGGGGGCCACGGAGGTGGTGCTGGCGGCCGAGCAGGGAGAGGCGGTGGACGTGCTCGTCTCGCTGGCCTCCCGGCACGGGGCCGATCTGCTGGTGGTGGGCAACCGGGGGCTCAACAGCCTGGCGGGGCGGCTGCTCGGGTCGGTGCCGTCGGAGGTCACGCGTCGGGCGGCCTGCGACGTGCTCGTCGTGCACACGACAGATGGCGGACGCTGACACCCCACACACACCCCGTACACCTCACACGCACGCCCCAACCACGCGCGCCACACCCCGCACGCACCACTCCGCCCTCTTCACACGCGCGCGCGATCCATAACCGTCGATCACGCCGTGTGGTGGCGGGCCTGAAGGGGGCGGGCGTGAGTGCCTGAGGGGTCGCGGGCATAGGGGGTGGGGGTGAGGGAGCGGGCGCAGGGAGTTCGCGCGTCGCGAACGGACCGCACGGCGGCGCGACGTCCGCCGGGCGTCGTGGCGTGGGGCGGATCGTTCGCGGGCGACACGCCCGCTTACGGGCTCCCCGGCCCCGTGACCCCGCGCCGAGCAGGGCGGCGGCGAGAGGCCGCGCGCCGCGTACGCCCGGAGCCGGCCTTTCCCCCGGCGATCCCGCGTGACCAGGCGGACAGCCGCCCCGCGTGAAACCCATGATGCGGGGAAGGCGTGCGGGGCGGTGATCGGGGGGAGATCGGTGACGCCGACACTGGCTTACCGCATAGGCTAAGCGGGACGGTGGAGAGAGGAGGCGACACGTGATAGAGCTCGAAGGGCTCCCCGAGCTCGTTGACCCGGTGCTCATTGCCGCGTTCGAGGGGTGGAACGACGCGGGTGAGGCCTCCAGCGGCGTGGTCGCCCATCTCGAGTCCGTCTGGAAGGCCGAGCCGCTCATCGCGCTCGACCCGGACGACTACTACGACTTCCAGGTCACCCGGCCCGTGGTGGAGATGAACGACGGGCTGGCCCAGTCGATCGTGTGGCCGACGACGCGCCTGCTGCGCGCCCGGCCGCCGGGGCTGGAACGTGACGTGGTGCTGCTGCGCGGCATCGAGCCCAACATGCGCTGGCGCTCCTTCTGCGCCGACATCATCTACATCTGCCGCGAGCTGGGCGTCGAGCTGGCGGTCATGCTGGGCGCGCTGCTCAACGACTCGCCCCACACCCGGCCCGTGCCCATTCTCGGCGGCGCGACCGACGAGGGGCTGGCGCGTTCGACGAACCTGGAGCTGAGCCGCTACGAGGGTCCCACGGGGATCGTGGGGGTGCTGCAGCACGCGTTCGGGCAGGCGGGGCTCGACGCGATCTCGCTGTGGGCGTCGGTGCCGCACTACGTCGCCCAGCCGCCCAACCCGAAGGCGACCCTGGCGCTGCTGCGCCGGATGGAGGACGTGCTGGAGATCCCGATGCCGCTGGGCGACCTCGACGAGGAGGCCCGGGCATGGGAGCGCGGCGTGGACGAGCTGGCCTCGCAGGACAGCGAGGTCGCCGAATACGTCAAGGAGCTCGAGGAGCGCAAGGACGCCGCCGAACTGCCCGAGGCCAGCGGCGATGCGATCGCGGCCGAGTTCGAGCGCTACCTGCGGCGGCGTGATCGCGACACGGACAGCTAATCTTCAGCAGTCCGATCCGACATCTTTTCTTGGTTCTGGGTAATAATCGGGGACCCGTACAAGATTCCACCAAGTTGGGACCCCAGATTCAGTCAGGCCGGGCCCGGCTTCGCATGTGATGCCTACTCAACTCACCGCGCACGTTAGGCACGTCATGGCGACATCCCACGTAGATCCCCACCAGAGGAGCCAGGACACCAGGCGGCGCATCCTTGAGATGGCCGTCTCCCTCAGGGAGGACCGCACCGGTGGCTCGGTGGATTATTTCCTCGCCCTGTTACAGGACCGGCTCCCGCTCTGGTTGAGCATTCTCCATGATCTCTCCCATCGCGCCGGGAAAGGCACCGTGTCGGAAAACCTTCTTCCGGTCGCGCGATCGGGCATCGACTACTACATCGACGTACAGAGCGCCGCTCTTCCCGCCTTCACCTCCCCGGCCGTGACGGTCCGTTTCCGCCAGGCCATTCGCGACACGGGCCTCGGGCCGCAGACGGAGACCGCGCCGCTCGCCGCGTACCTGGCGGCGGAGCAGCGGCTGGGGCGGGTGCGGGCCGACGTGGACCCGGATGCGAGCGCGCGGCTGATGGTGGCGGGCTGCTTCCACCGGGCCTACATCGAGATGTTCGTCGGGGCCGACAGGGAGCCGACGCGGGAGGCCAGCGCCCGCGAGATCGTACGAGAGCTGCGACTCGAACCCTCCGTCACCACCCAGCCCGCCTGACCTCACCAGGCGTGCCCGCCGGTGCAGTGCGGCGGGCACGCGTGCCTTCGGCGCGCGGCGGGGCGGTCAGGCGTGCTGGCGGTGGAAGGGCTGGGGGTCGGCGGCGGTGTGCCGGTGGCGCAGGGCCTCCTCGTAGCGGTGCCAGATCAGGGCCGCCACGTCCGGGTCCGCGCCCAGCGGGTCGCTCACCAGGCCCGCCCCGGCCGAGGCCAGGCGCTCGTGGAAGAAGCCGGGGGCCAGCACGTACGAGGCGATCGCCACCCGCGCGGCCGGGGTGGAGCCGAGACGTTCCATGGCCTCCTCCAGCGATGGCGTGCCCGCCGAGGCGAAGGCTGCCGTGACCGGGCGGGACAGGCGTACGGCGAGCTGGTGGGCGGCGGCGCGGACGTCGGCCAGTGCCGCCGGGTCGGAGGAGCCGGCCGCGCCGAGCAGGACGGCGTCCGTGCCGCGCAGGCCCGCGCGCGCCAGCTTGCGGGCCAGCGCCGTGGTCAGCAGCCGGTGCGGCCCCAGCCAGCCGGCCACCACCGCGTCCGGGCGGTGTTCGGCGATGATCTCGGGCAGGTCGATGTGCGCGTGGTAGCCGCCGGCCAGCAGCAGCGGGACCACGACCACCGGCCCGCGCACCACGGGAAGCACCTCGCGCAGGAGCGGTGAGCTGATCTCCAGGTAGCTCAGCTCCACGCGTTGCCCCGGCCGGGCCCTTCTGACCGTCTCCGCCAGCGCCGACAGGGTCTGCTCCCCCGCGGCGCTGCGGGTGCCGTGCGCGGCCAGGACGAGTGCGGGTGTCACGGATTTCCTTCGTTGGGCTTGGCCGCGAGGGCCGCGAGGGCCGCGGAGAGAGGGGTGATGGGGGGCTCCCCGGGAAGGCGGGTCAAAAGCCGACCTCGTACAGGCAGGCGAGGCGGTAGCCGCGCTTGACGACCGTCTCGACGATCCCGCTGGGCCCCAGGGCGCGGCGCAGGCGGGTGATGGCCATCTCCACGGCGTGCTCGGCCGAGTCGCGGGCGACGCTGCCCGGCAGCACCGTACGGAGATCTGCCCGCGACACCACGTGCCCCGGCTTGTCGGCCAGACGCTTGAGCACCGCCATCGGGGCGGGCGGCAGGGGCCGCAGTTCGCCGTCCACGACCACGGCGTGACCGCGGATCTCCAGCCGGTGCTCGCCGGCCGTGAGGCGGGTGACGCCATGCTCGGGCAGGTGGCGGGCCAGGGCACGGGCCAGCGCGCCGAGCCGTGAGCGGTCGGGCTGGAGCGTGGACACGCCGCGCGAGGCCAGCGGGTCGGCGGTGACGGGCCCGACGCAGGCGGCCACGACCGATCCGCTGAACGCGGCCAGCAGCGACTCCTCCAGCCCCTCGGCCCGGGCGGCGCCGAGCATGGCGTGCACGGCGGGGGCGCTGGTGAAGGCGACCGCGTCCACCGAGCCGGAGATCGTCTGGCTGATCAGGCGGCGCAGGGGTGAGATGTCGCGGTACGGCAGCCACCGGTAGACCGGGATCTCGATCACCTCGGCCCCGGCCTGCCGCAGGTCGGCCACGAACTCGCGGAGCGGCTCGCCGTGCTGCTGCACCGCGATGCGCCGCCCGCGCAGGTCCTGGGCCAGGAGGTACTCCTTGACCTCCGAGCACGATTCGGTGGCGGGGGTCCAGTGGTCGTTGAGGCCGGCCGCGCGCACCGCTCCCCTGGCCTTGGGGCCGCGGGTCAGCAGGCGGGACTTGGACAGGTGCTCGCTCAGGTCGCCGGACAGGCCCCAGCCCTCGGCGGCGGCCATCCAGCCGCGGAAGCCGACGCCGGTGGTGACGACCACGTCGTCGACGGGCGCCTCCAGGCTCTGCCGGGTGGCGGCGAGCAGGTCGGCGTCCTCGGCCAGGGGGACGAGCCGGATCGCGGGGGCGCTGACGACGCGCGCGCCGCGGCGCTCCAGCAGCGCCCCGAACTCCTCGCGCCGCCTCGTCGCGGTGACACCGATGGTGAAGCCCGACAGGGCGTCCGGCGCCGTCTCCGGGGAGGAGCCGCTCTCTAGGGGAAGCGCGCTCATGGGTGAACCTCCAGGTAGTCGCGAATGCCTGGCCGGGCCCCGAGCACCCGGCCAGGCATCACAGGCGCGTGTGACGCAAGTGAGATCACCCTCCGATACTCCTTTCGGGTGGTTTCACACCTGGGTCTCTTCTGTTACCGCTGTGCTACAAGGCAGGACCTTAGGGATTGGCGGCGCGCGCTTCAGGGAAACGTTCGTCATGACGACGCCGCCTATCGGGGAGCTTCGGGTGACGGTCCGGCCTATTCGTATGTTCGACGATCCGGTGCTCCGCTCGGTCGCGGCGCCGATCAAGGATTTCGATCGGGAGTTGCGGCGACTGGTCAAGTCGCTGACCGCCACCATGCGGGCCGGTTCCGGCCGCGCGGGCCTGGCTGCCCCGCAGCTCGGGGAGCCGGTGCGGGTGCTGGTCTACTCCTACGACGGCAAG
Source organism: Nonomuraea insulae (assembly GCF_042656245.1). Lineage (NCBI taxonomy): Bacteria > Bacillati > Actinomycetota > Actinomycetes > Streptosporangiales > Streptosporangiaceae > Nonomuraea > Nonomuraea insulae. Next base: position 41,185 of record NZ_JBHSPA010000038.1, on the reverse strand, counting down.
GCCGGCCATCTGGTCAACCCCCGGCTGGAGTTGTCGGAGCGGCGGGTGACCGCCGACGAAGCCTGCCTTTCCGCGCCCGGAGTGTGGTGGCCACTGGAACGTTCCTACATGGTCACCGCGCGTGGCCGGGACATGTTCGGCAAGCCCGTGACCGTGCGGGCGCTCGGCGTGCTGGCCAGGGTGCTGCAGCACGAGGCCGACCACCTCGACGGCGTGCTGTTCAGCGACCACCTCGAAGCTGCCGAGCGGGAACGTTTTCTCGCTGAGGCTCTGCCGGGCTGAGCTCGCGCCGCTGGCCGGGATCAGTGCCACCCCAGACGCCGTACGCCTGTCTGGTGCTCAGCGCGTACTGCAGGCACGGCTCGCGCACGGGGCAGCCGTCGCACACTTGTTTGGCCCGCTCGACCTGGGACTGGCTCGGACCTTCCATGGAGATCGGGAAGAACAGTTCCGGGTCCAGGTCGAGGCAGGCGGCCCTGCGTGTCCAGTCGAGCATCATCATCATGCTCCTGGCGCCTACCCATCGGTTCCGGCGTCATACCTCATCGTCACAGCGAGGCGGGCAGCCGGCCCCAGGGCGCCTCGCGGGCGCGCCGGGGCCGGTCGAAGGTGACCGCCCGTTCCCGGCCATCGGGACCACGGCCGGGAACGGGCGGCGGCACACATCCGTGGGCTCCCCTGACGAACGAGCCGTGCGCGTGCCGGATGAGGATCCTCACCAGCGGCTCCAGCCCATGGCGCGGGCCCAGGGCGCCGAGATGGCCGGCACGGGGCCCTCCGCGTCGCTCAGGACACGCTCCACGACGTCGGCCAGGTCGTCCGCGACCTCGGCGGCCTCCTTGATCTCCGCCGCCGGCGTCTCCTGGGTCGGCACCAGGATGCCCCTGGCCCCGGCCGCCCTGGCGGCCTCCATGTCGCGGCCGATGTCGCCCACGACCACGCAGTCGCGGGGGCTGACGTCCAGCACGGCAGCGGCTCTGATGACGAGTCCCGGCGCGGGTTTGCGGCAGGTGCAGCCGTCGGCGTCGTCGTGTACGCAGATCGCCCACGCGTCGAACGGCCCGAGCAGCTCCTCCACCTTGGCGTTGACCTGGTCCATGTCGTCCGGGGACAGCAGGCCCTTGGCGACGCCCGACTGGTTGGTGACCACGGCCAGCGGCACGTCGGCCCGCCTCAGCCTGCCCAGCGCCTCGATCGCACCCGGCATGGGCTCCACCAGGTCCGGGTCGCCGTTGTACAGCACGTCCCTGATCAAGGTTCCGTCCCGGTCGAAGAGCACGGCCCCGGGACGTCGCTTTTCGAACACCCTTCACCTCCGTCGCGTGTCGGGGCAGCTACCCGGCCCCCGGCCCGGCAAACAACTACCCAGAGTGAGCGATATCCAGAGGTCGCGCCTGTTTTCCCACGTCACGAGCTTGCCGAAGGTTTGAGAGCCGCTTCTCTCGGTAGCGGTTCGACATCCCAAGGGGGAGGAAGCATGAAATTTCCGGCATCAACACGATCTTCCACGACGCGGTCGGCGGGAAGATCGTGGCCGCGGCGAAGGAGGGCGGAATCTGGCCGCCGACGGACGATAACGGCAAAAGCGCAGCTCAGCGGCCATCGCCGGATAGAGGCAAATTTACGGGGAACTTGCTAGGCGTCGGCGCCGATGCCGACAAAGGCGCGTATGTCGTGGTGCACCCAGGAACCTCGGCTCCCGCCCGTACCTGGCCTGCTGACGACATCGCCAGACCGTACGGGAGTTGGCCGACGACGGGCATCAGGTCGTCGTCACCGGTACAGAACGTGAACTCACCGCCATGGCCGGCGACGTCGGCGCAGGCCTCGGCGGCGTGACCACATTCGCGGAACCGGCAGTCGTACGGGGGTGCCCTCGGAGTTGCCGGGCGAGCGGCACTGAGGCACCCGCGCCTGTCCCAAGTGACAAGTGAGCAGGTGGTCAAGGCAGTGAGGGAGCTGAGGCAGTGAAGGTCGATCTCATCTCGGAGCACGCGGACCCGCTGGCGGCGGTCGGCGGCGTGGACTCCGGCGGCCAGAACGTCTACGTCGCCGCGCTGGCCGTAGCCCTCGCCGAGCGCGGGCACACGGTCGTCGTACACACCCGGCGATCCTCCGAGGCGCAACCGGAGTCGGTGAGCCTCGCGCCGGGCGTCACGGTCGAGTACGTCAAAGCCGGGCCCGCGGCCCCCGTCCCCAAGGACGACTTGCCCCCGTACATGCCGGAGTTCACCGAGCGACTGGCCGCGCGCTGGGCCGCGCGACCGCCGGACATCGTGCACGCGCACTTCTGGATGAGCGGGCAGGCCGCGCTGCGGGCCGCCGGCGGGCTGCCGGTGGTCCTGACCTACCACGCGCTCGGGACCGTCAAGCGGCACTGGCAGGGCGACGCCGACACCAGCCCCGCGCACCGGATCGAGACCGAGCGTGAGATCGGCCAGCGGGCCGACGCGGTGCTGGCCACCTGCGGCGACGAGGTGCGCGAGCTGTGCGCGATGGGCGTGCCCGAGCAGCGCATCGCGGTCGTGCCGTGCGGGGTGGACCTGTCGGCGTTCCGCCCGGACGGGCCGGTGGCGCCGCGTACGAGCGGGGGCATGGTGCTCAGCATCGGCCGGATGGTGCCGCGCAAGGGCGTGGACACGGTGATCAGGGCGATGCGCCAGCTTCCCGGCGCCGACCTGGTGATCGCCGGCGGCAGGCAGGACGACGAGGAGGCGGTCAGGCTGCGGGAGCTGGCCGAGGGGTACGGGATGGGGCACCGCGTCCACGTCATCGGCAGCGTGCCGCGCGAGCACGTGCCCGCGCTGATGCGCTCGGCCGACGTGGTGGTGACGGTGCCCTGGTACGAACCGTTCGGCCTGGTCCCGGTGGAGGCCATGGCGTGCGGGGTGCCCGTCGTGGCCTCGGCGGTCGGCGGCCACCTGGACACGGTCGCCGGCTGCGGCGTGCTGGTGCCGCCGCGCCGGCCGCGCGCCCTGGCCAGGGCGCTGAGAGACGTGCTCGGGAGCCCGGAGCGGCGGGCGGTGCTCGGCGCGGCCGGTGCCCGCAGGGCTCGCGAGCGATACAGCTGGCCGCGCGTGGCCGAACTCACCGAGGGCGTGTACACGCAGGTCATCGATGGCAAGGTCGGCCAGCTGGCGGCCCTGGGCGGTTGATCATGGATGCGCGGGCGCGGCCCGCTCACGGCCGCGCCCGCGCCAGAGAGGTATCCGAAGTCGTCGACGCTGCCTTGGAGGTCATGTCATGAGGGCTCTGGTCACCGGGGGCGCCGGGTTTCTCGGCTCCTATCTGTGCGAGCGACTGCTGGACGAGGGCGCCGAGGTGGTCTGCATGGACAGCTTCCTCACCGGCGGGCCGCGCAATGTCGAGCACCTGCTGGAGCGGCCGGAGTTCCGGCTCATCGAGTGCGACCTGGCGGGGTACGTGCACGTACCGGACCGGCTGGATCTCGTGCTGCACTTCGCCTCGGCCGCCTCGCCGGCCGACTACCTGCGCTACCCGATCGAGACGCTGCGGGTGGGCAGCGTCGGCACCCTGCACGCGCTGGGGCTGGCCAGGGAGAAGGGCGCCAGGTTCGTGCTCGCCTCCACCAGCGAGGTGTACGGCGACCCGCTGGAGCACCCGCAGAGCGAGACGTACTGGGGCAACGTCAACCCGGTGGGCCCGCGCAGCGTGTACGACGAGGCCAAGCGCTTCGCCGAGTCGCTGACCACCGCCTACCGCCAGTCGCGCGGCACCGACACGGGGATCGTGCGCATCTTCAACACCTACGGCCCGCGCATGCGCCCGTTCGACGGCCGGGCGATCCCGACGTTCATCCGGCAGGCGCTGACCGGCGAGCCGATCACCATCACGGGTGACGGCTCGCAGACGCGCTCCATCTGCTTCGTCGAGGACACGGTGTCGGGCATCCTGGCGATGGCCCGCAGCGACTTCGCCGGTCCCGTCAACATCGGCAACCCGGACGAGCTGACCATGCTGGAGCTGGCCACCCTGATCAGGGACCTGACCGGGTCCTCGTCGGAGATCACGTTCATCGACAGGCCCGCCGACGACCCCAAGGTCAGGCGGCCCGACACGTCGCTGGCGGCCGAACGGCTCGGCTGGCGGGCCGAGATCCCGGCCTCCGACGGGCTCCGGCGCACGATCGACTGGTTCTCGGCCGAGCTGGCCGCCGTCGTGCAGTTCGAGGACCTGCAGGTGGGCTAGCGTTCGTTGCCCGCGCGAAGCCAGGCGAGGTAGTCGGCCACGCCGCGCTCGACGTCGTAGGCGGGCTCGAAGCCGGTGTCCTCGCGCAGCCGGGTGGTGTCGAGCCACATGTCGATCGTGTCCGGGCCGCGGCCCTCCTGGAGGTCGGCGCGGGCGTCGGGGACGAGCTTCCTGATCGCCGCGACGACCTCGCCGTTGGTGGTCAGGCGGCCGGAGGCCACGTTGTACGTGGGGTGCCGCAGCCGCTCGGCCGTCTGCAGCAGGGCGATGGCGCGCCCGCAGTCCTTGGCGTAGCACAGGTCGAGGCCGTCGCCCAGGTGGAACCTGGACGCGCCCGGCTCGGTGCCGCGGGCGGCGGCGTGGACGAGCTGGGCGGCGGCGAAGAACGGGTCCGGGGCGTGCCCCAGAGGGCCCCAGATGGCCCCGATGCGGTAGGACACCGTCTCGACGTCCGTGACCTCGGTGAGGTGGTCGGCCATCAGCTCGCCGATCTTCTTGAACCTGGGGATCGGGTGGGGGGAGGTCATCGGCAGCGGCAGGTCCTCGCTGAGCGCGCCGGTCGCGGTGACGCCGGCGTACACGCCGATGGTGCTGGCCAGACCGAGCCGCCGCACCTTCCACTCGCGGGCCGCGTTGAACACGTTGAGCAGGCTCGCCATCGCCTGCCGCGCGCCGTCGATCGGCTCGTGCGCCCCCGGCGGCCACGGCATCGACCCGGCGAGGTGCACGATGCCGGTGATCTCGTGGCGCTCGCCGATGGCGAGCAGGGCGCGCTCGTCGGTCAGGTCGGCCCGCTCGACGAAGAGCCGCTCGCCGGCCTCCTCGGCGAAGGCGGCGGGGACGTGGGCGGGGCGGCGCTGGACGAGCACGCAGGACTCGCCCAGGTCGAGCAGCGCGCGGGTGGTGTGCGTGCCGATGAAGCCCAGCCCGCCCGTGATGAGAATCATTGTTAGCTCTCCCGATCGTCAGCCTTACTGATAATCAGGCTAACACACTTAGAAGCGGTAGTGCAGCACCACGTTGCCGCGCCTGGACAGGGCGGTGCCGGGCGCGCAGAGCCGGGTGAACAGGCGCAGCACCGGCGGGAACTGGGCGACCTCGGGCTCTCGCGTGCACAGGATCTCCCTGACGAGCCTGATCCGGGGATTCCAGCTCTCCGGCACCCGGGGGTCCTCGAACCCGGGGAACCTGGTCAGGCCCGCGATCGAGCGCGCGCCCGGATAGTGCTTCTGCGCCCAGACGGCGAACCTGCTGTAGCCGTTGAAGGCGATCTCCCCGCTGGGGAAGTGCTCGACGAGGCGGTTCACCAGCGTGACCATCTCCTCTTCCGACAGGAACGCGATCAGCCCGTCGGCCACGATCACCGCCGGCCGGTCGGCGGGCAGGTCCTCCAGCCAGCCGGGGCCGGTCAGGTCGGCGCCTGTCCCGTGCGGGGTGGCCTCCTTCGGCAGGAGCCGCCGCCGGGCCTCGATGACCTCGGGGAAGTCGATGTCGTACCAGTCGGCCGAGCCGATGCGCAGCGCCCGGCTGTCGAGGCCGGCCCCGAGGTCGAGGCCGATGCCGTCGGGGTTGCGGGCGAGGAAGCCCTGGGCCACCTCGTCGAGCTTCTTGGCCCGGTGCGCGATGTTGAGCGCGCCGCTGGGGCTGATGTGCAGTTTGCTGTAGTCGTAGCCGCTCTCGCGGACGATCCGGTCGGCCGTCGCGTCGCCGAGGATCCGGTGGGACGAGCGGTTGTCGAGCGCCCTGCCGCACAAGGTCAGCCACAGGCTGTCCTGCAGCGGCGTGAGCGAGGGAATCGTGGTGGCCATGGTCGTCAGTCCTCTTTCCGCCAGGTTTCGGCCAGCGCGTCGCCGGCCGCCTTGAGCACGGCGTCGTCGGTGTAGAGGCCGTGGGTGTAGAGCTCGAGTGTGGGCAGCGCCAGCCGCCGCAGGACGTCGGGGCCGAACTCGTCGTGACCGAGCGCGCGCGCCAGGGACGGCGGCATGGTGAGCGTGGCCAGGCTGGTCAGCACGCTGAAGACGGCGAGCGCCCGCACATCGGAGGAGGAGCGCATCGAGCCGTCGGCGATCCCCGCCCGCAGAGTCGCCTCCGTCTCCTCCACCATGGCGTTCACGAACGCGGCGCCGGCCGGCGAGTCGTCCTCGACGGCGCGCGCCATGTAACGCACGTGCAGGTGGTACTCCTCAGGGTCCGCCAGGTATTCGCCGGCCAGGCCCTGCAACCCGGCCGCGCCGGCGCCGCGCCCCCTGTGGGTCAGCGCCCCCAGAACGTGGTCGTCGCAGACGGCACGCAGCTTCTCCTTGCTGCCGAAGTGGTGGATGACCAGGCCCGCGCTCACCCCCGCCGTGGCCGCGACGGCGCGCAGGTTCGTCTTCTGGAAGCCGTCGCGGGCGAAGTGGGAGATGGCGGCGTTGCGGATCTTGGCCTGAGCGGTCAGGTCCGAATGCGCTGAACACATGTTCAGTAGACTAAACACATGTTCAGTACGAGCGCAAGCCTGAGCGCCGTGTCACCGGGCACGGCGGGTGTAGCTCACGTGGGACGGCGCCTGCGGCCGGTCACGCGGACCGGCCGGAGCGCCGCCTGGTTAAAGCGCTATCCCGAGCAGGGCGTCGGTCAGGTCCTTGACCAGGGCGGAGGCGCCGGGGTCTGAGCCGCCACCCTTCAGTGCCCGCTCCACCCAGTCGTCGATCGCGGCCAGCGCGCCCGGGGAGTCGAGGTCGTCGGCGAGGCGCTCGCGTACGGTGGCCAGCAGGTCGTCGGCAGGGGGCGCGGCGGCCAGCCCGATGGCCGAGCGCCAGCGCGCCAGCCTGCGCTCGGCGGCGGCGATCAGCTCCGGCGTGTACTCCCAGTCGGCCCGGTAGTGGTGGGCCAGCAACACGAGCCTGACCGCCATCGGGTCGTGCTGACGGCGCAGCTTGGAGACGAAGACCAGGTTGCCCTTGGACTTCGACATCTTCTCGCCGTCGAGCGCCACCATCCCGGCGTGCGTGTAGAACTTCGCGAACGGCCACTCGCCGGTCGCGGCGTGTCCCTCGGAGGCCCCGCACTCGTGGTGGGGGAAGATCAGGTCCGAGCCGCCGCCGGCCACGTCGTAGCCGGCGCCCAGGTTGTCGAGGGCGATCGCGGTGCACTCGATGTGCCAGCCGGGCCTGCCCCGGCCCATCCGCGACTCCCAGGCCGGCTCGCCGGGCCGTTCGGCCCGCCACAGCAGCCAGTCGAGGGGGTTTCGCTTGCCCGGCCTGTCGGGGTCGCCGCCGCGCTCGGCGAACAGGGCCAGCATCTCGCTCTCGGCGTAGCCGGACACCTGGCCGAACTTGGGGGCGTCGGCCACGCTGAAGTAGACGTCGCCGTCCAGGACGTAGGTGACGCCCTTGGCCGACAGCTTGGCGATCAGATCCGCCACCCGGCCGACGACCTCGGTGACGCCCACATACTCGCGGGGCGGCATGATCCGCAGCGCCTCCATGTCGCCGCGGAACAGCTCGATCTCCCGCTCGGCCAGGTCCTGCCAGCCGATGCCGGTCTGCTCTGCCCGCTCGAGCAGCGGATCGTCCACGTCGGTGGCGTTCTGCGTGTAGTGCACCTCGTGGCCCGCGTCGCGCCACATCCGGCCCACCAGGTCGAAGGCGTGGTAGGTGTTGGCGTGGCCGAGGTGGGTGGCGTCGTAGGGGGTGATGCCGCAGACGTACATCCTGGCGGTGGGACCGGGGTCGGTCTGCCGTACCTGCTTGGCGGAGGTGTCGTAGAGACGCAGCGGAATGCTCTCACCTGGGAGCTTAGGAACATTCTGGGCAGACCACGATCGCATGCCTTTGAGCCTATCCGTCCCGGTCGGCGGTCAGGTCGGTGAATTCGAACGTCACCGCGTCCGGCGCGATCTCGACCTCCATGACCGACAGGGAGGCGAAGATCCGGCCGTCCGGCAGCTCGTGCCGGACGATGAGCGAGCCGCGATCGCCGGACGGCTCCTCGGCGATCAGCTCCCGCCAGTCGGCGGTGCTCCGGAACCGCGGCAGGTACGCCGCCACCCGCTCGCTCTCGGGATCCAGGCCCGAGTTGACGACCATGCTGGTGCCCTCGGGGAAGCCGGAGACGGCCAGGCGCCCGCCGTCCCAGCTGAACAGCCGCACCCCCGTCAGGTCGGCGAGCACGAGGTGGAAGGGGTCGTAGCGGGTCAGGTCGGCGTCGGGCATCTCCCCCGTGTACGCCGCCCGCAGCGCCAGATCACCCCGCGAGATCTTCGTCTTCTCCGCTGCGGCCTTGCCGTGGCCGTTGAGCAGCGCCGCGGCGCGACGGGCCGCCGGGTTGACGGCCAGCCACGTGCCCCCGGCCTTCAGGTCGCGCCCGCCGATCACGCCCGGATATTCCGGCCAGTGCTCCCCCGGCCCTTCCCATGGCCGGTCGGCGAACTCGTCCCTTACGCCCATGAGCGTCAGCCGCCGCCCGGTTCTTACGATCAGCGTGCACATGGGCAAAGGGTATTAAACGGGTTTGGGGTATCTCAGATGGGGGGCCAGGGTATGGCGGGCCACCCCTCCGACGGGTATGGGTGCACGCCGGTGTCCAGCAGTTTCCTGACCCGCTGCCAGGTGGCCTCCACCTCCGCCAGCGTCAGCAGCTCACGCAGCCTGCGCCCCAGCGATCCGGACTCGATGTCGCGTTCGAGCTTGGCCAGCACCGCCACCGCCTCGCGGGCCAGCGGCTTGCCGCGCCACTGCCAGAGCACCGTGCGCAGTTTGTCCTCGGCGGAGAAGCAGACCCCGTGATCCACCCCGTAGACGTGCCCGGTGGGCAGCGGCAGCAGGTGGCCCCCCTTGCGGTCGGCGTTGTTGACCACCGCGTCGAACACCGCCATCCGGCGCACCACCGGGTTGCGGCTCTTGACCAGCCGCATGAGGTCGATCTCGCGCTCGGTGTCGATCCAGAGCTGGCACATGCCGGGACCGAAGGGCCCGTCGCGGTGGACGGTGGGCGGCACGATGCGCCAGCCGGTGGCCTGGGAGACCTCGAACGCGGCCACCTCGCGGGCGGCGAGGGTGCCGTCGGGGAAGTCCCAGAGGGGGCGCTCGCCGCGTACGGGCTTGTAGACGCAGGCGGCCGAGCGCGAACCCAGCTTGACCGAGCAGTAGAGCGTCATGTTGGTCGCCTCGACGAGGCGGCCCGCGACCTCCAGGCTGCCGTCACGCAGCAGCGTGAGGGCCTCCTCGTCATGCATGGTCGGCGGTTTGGAGGGAGGCTTGACGGCCGGTTCGCTCTCCGGAGCGGTCATGAAGCCGCCTCACCCCCGCGATAGCCGTTGAGGCGGACGCAGACGTGTCCGGCGGCGTCGAGCGGCTGTCCGCACAGGGGGCACGGCGGTCTGCCCGCCGCGACGATCTGGAGGGCTCGCTGGGTGAAGGCGCGCGCGGCGCCCGCGCTGATGCGCACGCGCAGGACAGCGGGGTCGGGGCCGTCGAGATCGTCTTCGTCGATGACCTCCTGCGCTTCTATCACCACTTGCGATTTCTCGGCATCCCAGGTCAGCGCCATGGTGCCGACGCGGAAGTCCTCCGCCAGCGGCACGTCGAGAGGCGCCTCGTCAGCCAGGTCGGCCGGGGCCAGCGCGGGCACCTGCGCGGTGCCCCCGCTGAGCCGCAGCACCTCGTCGAGCAGCTCGTCGAGCCTGCCCGCGAGTGCGGCGACCTGCAGCTTCTCCAGCGCCACCGTGGTCAGTCTGCCCTCGGCCCTGGCCTGCAGAAAAAAGACCCGTGCGCCCGGCTGCCCCAAGGCACCGGCGACGAACCTTTCTGGTGGGTCGTAGTCGAAGACCGGCATAGCCTGACCTTACGTGGTTCCGGGCCCGCCGCCGACGGCGGCATCGCTCCCGGTGATGTTTTCTCCCCCGTCTTTCTCCTCCGAATCCTCAGGAAGCCGCAATTCCCCCATGTCGTTAACCCTGAGAACAAAGGGGCGCAAGGGGGTATAGCGAATGACAGTGAGGGCCGCGGGATCGGCTGTTATCCGCTGAAACTGATCGAGGTGAAGGCCCAGCGCGTCCGCGACGATCGCCTTGATCACGTCGCCATGGCTGCAGACCAGGTAGACAGCCTTCTCCCCCAGGTGTTGGTTCCACTCCCGGACCGCCGAGACGGCGCGATGTTGCATTTCGGACAGGGACTCCCCTTCCGGGAAAGTCACCGCGCTGGGGTGCGCCTGCACGACCTGCCACAACGGGTCCTTGGCGAGTTCCTTCAACGGCTTGCCGGTCCACTCGCCGTAGCCGCACTCGATGAAGCGGTCCTCGATCCGCACCTCCAGTTCGCGCCCTTGGGCAACCGCTTGCGCCGTTTCCCGGCAGCGCTCCAGCGGACTGGAGACAATGGCGTCGAGCCTGACGCCCGCGACGCGACCGGCGAGCGCGGCGGCCTGCGCACGGCCCGCCTCGCTCAGATGCACTCCCGGAGTACGGCCGGCCAGCACCGGTCCTGTGAGGTCCGTCAGCCCGTGCCGGGCCAGAAGCAGCGTGGTCATCCCGCAAGTGTCGCAGGCGTCGATCACGACGTTTCATCCACCCGGACGGTAACCTGGCGGGATCATGGAGCAGCGCTATGTCGGCCACAGCGGCCTGTCGGTGTCCCGGCTGGGGCTCGGCACGATGACCTGGGGGCGTGACACCGACGCGGACGAGGCCGCCGCCCAGCTCCGCACGTTCCTGGACGCGGGCGGCAACCTCGTCGACACGGCCGACGTCTACACCGGCGGCGACTCCGAGCGGCTGCTGGGGCGGATGCTCCGCGACTCCGTGCCGCGCTCGGAGCTGGTCATCTCCACCAAGGCCGTGGTCACCCCGACCGGCCGGCGGCCGCGCGACGCCTCCAGGCGCCACCTGATCGCCGCGGTCGACGACTCGCTCAACCGGCTCGGGCTCGACTACGTCGATCTGTGGCAGCTGCACACCTACGACGCCGAGGTGCCCCTGGAGGAGACCCTGGCGGCGCTCGACGCGATCGTCTCCTCGGGCCGGGCCGTCTACGCGGGCGTCTGCGACTACGCCGGCTGGCAGCTCGCCGCCGCGGCCGTCACCCAGAAGACGGTCCCCGGCCGCATCCCGATCACCTCCGCGCAGGCCGAATACTCGCTGCTCGCCCGCGAGCCGGAGCGCGAGCTGCTGCCCGCCGCGGCCCACCTGGGCGTGGGCGTGCTGGCCTGGTCGCCGCTGGGGCGAGGGGTGCTGACGGGTAAATACCGCACCGGCATCCCGGCCGACTCGCGCGCGGCGACCCCGCATTTCGCCGACTTCGTCCGCCCCTACCTGGACGAACGGTCCCGCCGCGTGGTGGAGTCCGTCATGACCGCCGCCGACGGGCTCGGCGTGTCGCCGCTGGCCGTGGCCCTGTCCTGGGTGCGCGACCAGCCGGGGGTCGCCTCGGCGATCGTCGGAGCCCGTACGCATGCGCAGCTCAAGGGCGTACTGCCCGCCGAAGACGTGGTGCTGCCGATAGAGATCCGAGAGGCCCTCGATGACGTGTCGTCCCTCGACTGACCGGCCCTGCCACCACGCGGCCTGTGCTCGTGATCACGTTCCGCCGGACGTGATCTGCCACCGCCCCCCGGCCGACCGGGAACAAGAGACTCTTTCGCATGTCACTAGTCGATACCGAATCGCAACTTTACCCGGCAAAAGCCTGCGTCTGAGGCGCGATGTCCATAAAGATTTCCTCCGGAAGCAACGCAGGAGGGGACGGATGGGGAGCAGGACCGCGATCTCGGCTGGAGTCCTCGCGGTGGCGCTGGCGGCCGTCCCGGTGGCGGCGCCCGCCGCCTCGGCAAGCGCACAGGACTGTACGCGCGAGGGCGGTCTGCTCTCGGGGGTGACCAACGCGCTGTGCGACGTCGTGGGGGTGGTCACGGGCACGGTCGACACGCTGACCGGCGGAGTGGCCGATCCGCTGACGAACGGGGTGGACAAGACCACCGACGAGGTGCTGGGCCGCGTCGGGGAGGCGGTGCCGACCACCAAGTCCACTCAGGCCCCGCCCTCGACTTCCCGGACGCCCAAACCGGGAAGGACGGGGCAGCAGGAGTCTCTCGGGGACGCCTGCCCGCCGGTCGTGGCCTGCGACGGCCAGGGGGTCGACAAGCTCTCCCCGCGTCCCACGCCTTCCGCCGAGCGCACCCGTACACGGGAGGAGGGGGCCACCGCCACGTCCTCCAGGACGCCGCTCCCCAGCCGTCCTGAGAGCCGGCCTCAGCTGGTGGGCACGCCGCCGCCGGTCGCCCAGAAGAAGACGGCCCACGCGGAGGAGCCCCGCGTCGACCTCCTGTGGCCCAACCCGTTCGCACACGAGCTGGCTGTGCCCATGCAGGACCAGCGCGTCGTGCGCCCTAGCCCGCCGGCCTCCGACGTGCTGGGGACGGTGCTGACGATCGCCCTGCTGGGGTCGGCCGTCTTGGCCACCCGCATCGTCCAGCAGCGCCGGCACCGGACGGAGCCCACGGAGTCGATCCCCTTCGAGCCCGGCCGCGCCTCCAACGGCCGCCACCGCCTGGCCTGACCCCTCCACCCCGACCCGCCCGGCCCCACCGCACACGCACCGGGCCGTTGTCACCTCACCGCCGCGCGCCTTCACCGCACACCGACCCGCCGACGTGGCGCTCCAGGAGTACCCGCGGCGTCCCGATCCGGCGTGCCTTGAGCAAGTGCGGCATCCCGACCCAGCGCGCCTTGGGTAACTGCGGCGTCCCAGCCCAGTCGGCGCCCAAAGGACGACCGGCGTCGGCCGAACGCGCGGCCCTCAGCCCACGGCCCGCGGCTGGGGAGGCGCCGCCTGCGGAACATCGTCGCGGCGCGCTGCCCGCAGTGCGTGATCAGTAGCGATCGCGAGGGGGCTGAGGTTTCCGAGGGGTGGTGTCAGGAGCCGATGGCGTGGACGCCGCCGTCCACGTGGACGATTTCGCCCGTGGTCGCCGGGAACCAGTCGGACATCAGGGCGACGCAGGCCCGGGCCGCCGGGAGGGTGTCGGAGAGGTCCCAGCCCAGCGGGGCCTTCGCCGGCCAGCTGTCCTCGAACTCCTTGAAGCCCGGGATGGACTTGGCCGCCATCGTGCGCAGCGGCCCGGCCGCCACCAGGTTGACGCGGATGTTCTGCTTGCCGAGGTCGCGGGCCAGGTAGCGGTTGCAGGACTCCAGGCCGGCCTTGGCGACGCCCATCCAGTCGTAGACGGGCCACGCCTTGGAGGCGTCGAAGTCGAGGCCGACCACGGCGCCGCCCTCCTTCATGAGGGGCAGGCAGGCCACGGCCAGCGACTTGTAGGAGTATGTGGACACCTGCAGCGCCGTGGCGACGTCCTCCCAGGAGGTGTTGAGGAAGTTGCCCCCCATCGCCGTCTGCGGGGCGAAGCCGATGGAGTGGACGACCCCGTCGAGCCCGTCGACGTGCTCCCCCACCCGGTCCGCGAGCGTGTCGAGGTGGTCGTTGTTCTGGACGTCGAGCTCCAGCACCGGCACCGGGGCGGGCAGGCGCTTGGCGATGCGCTCCACCAGGCTCAGGCGGCCGAAACCGGTCAGGACGACCGTGGCGCCCTCTTCCTGGGCCAGTTTGGCCACCGAGAACGCGATCGAGGCGTCGGTGAGTACGCCGGTGACGAGGATCCGTTTGCCTTCGAGAATGCCCATGTCAGTGCCCCATTCCAAGTCCGCCGTCCACCGGGATCACGGCCCCGGTGATGTAGGAGGCGTCGTCGCCGGCCAGGAAGCGTACGACGCGCGCCACCTCCTCGGGGGTCGCCTGACGCCCGAGGGGGATGTTGGCCACGATCGCCTCGTGGTCGAGCTCGGCCGTCATGTCGGTGGCGACGAAGCCGGGCGACACGACGTTGACCGTGATGTTGCGCGAGCCGTACTCGCGGGCCATGGAGCGGGCGAACCCGATCAGGCCGGCCTTGGAGGCGGCGTAGTTGGTCTGGCCGGCCTGGCCGGTCAGGCCGATGACGGAGGAGATGAAGATGACCCGCCCGCGCTTGAGCCGCATCATGGGCCTGATGGCCCGCTTGGCCACGCGGTAGGCGCCTGTCAGGTTGGCGTCGATGACGTCGGTGAAGGTCTCTTCCTTCATCATCGCCAGCAGGGTGTCCTTGGTGACGCCCGCGTTGGAGACCAGGACCTCTACCGGGCCGTGCTCCGCCTCGACCTTGTCGAACGCGGACTCGACGTCGGCCATGCTGGTGACGTCGCAGCGCACGCCGAACAGGCCCTCGGGCGGCTCCCCCGATCGGTAGGTGACCGCGACGGCGTCGCCCGACGCGGCGAGTTCACGGGCGATCGCGAGGCCTATGCCGCGATTGCCTCCGGTGACGAGTACTGAGCGTGCCATGAGATCTGACGGTATCTCGTAACGGCGCGTATCGGCTTGTCCGGGAGGTACAAGATCACAGGGTTAGGATCGTGGACATGCGCCAGATCGACCCCGATTTCCTGGAACTGCCGCTGCGCCGGCTCGCGGACGCCGCCTTGCAACGCGCTCGCGAGCTCGGTGCCGAGCACGCCGACTTCCGCCTCGAACGTGTCAGAGCCGAGACCCTGAGTCTCTACGACGCCCGCCTAGAAGGCGCCATGGACGCCGACGACCTCGGTTACGCCGTGCGCGTGGTCAAGGGCGGCACCTGGGGGTTCGCCGCCGGCATCCATCTAACACCCGAGGCGGCCGCCGTGGTGGCCGAGCAGGCGGTGCGGGTGGCGGAGGTGAGCGCCCCGATCAACAGAGAGCCCATCGAGCTGGCCCCCGAGCCGGTGCACGCCGAGGCCGTGTGGGTGTCGGACTATGACGAGGACCCGTTCGAGGTGCCGTCCGCCGACAAGGTGAGCCTGCTGGCGGAGTGGTCGGCCGGGCTGCTGAAGGGCGCCGACCACGTCTCGGCGCGGCTGCTGCAGGTCAAGGAGCAGAAGTTCTACGCCGACACGGCCGGCACGGTGACGACGCAGCAGCGGGTGCGGGTGTTCCCGAGGCTGAACGCGATGAAGGCGGCCGGGGGCGGCTTCGACGACATGTCGACGATCGCGCCGCCGGTCGGACGCGGGTACGAGTACCTGACGGGCACGGGCTGGGACTGGCAGGCAGAGCTGTCCAGGCTGCCCGAGCTGCTGGCGGAGAAGCTGGCCGCGCCCTCGGTCGAGGCGGGCGACTACGACCTGGTGATCGATCCGTCCAACCTGTGGCTGACGATCCACGAGTCGATCGGCCACGCCACGGAGCTGGACCGGGCGCTGGGCTACGAGGCGGCGTACGCGGGCACCAGTTTCGCCACGTTCGACCAGCTCAACGAGTTGGTCTACGGCTCGCCCGTGATGAACGTGACCGGCGACAGGACGGTCGCCCACGGCCTGTCCACGGTCGGCTACGACGACGAGGGCGTGGCGGGGCAGAGCTTCGACATCGTCAAGGACGGCATCCTGGTGGGCTACCAGCTCGACCGGCGGATGGCGCTGATGAAGGGGTTCGGGCGGTCGAACGGGTGCGCGTTCGCCGACTCGCCGGGGCACATGCCGATTCAGCGGATGGCGAACGTGTCGCTGGCCCCCGCCCCCGGCGGACCCTCGACCGAGGAGCTGATCTCGGGGGTCGAGCGGGGCATCTACATCGTCGGTGACAAGAGCTGGTCGATCGACATGCAGCGCTACAACTTCCAGTTCACGGGGCAGCGCGCGTACAAGATCACTAACGGCAGGCTGGACGGGCAGCTCAAGGACTTCGCCTATCAGGCGACGACGACGGACTTCTGGCAGTCGATGGAGGCGGTCGGAGGGCCGGAGACCTACGTGCTGGGCGGCGCCTTCAACTGCGGCAAGGGGCAGCCGGGGCAGGTCGCGCCGGTCAGCCACGGATGTCCGTCGGCTTTGTTCAGGGGCGTGCGGATCCTCAACACGGTGCAGGAGGGCGGCAAGTGACAAGCCCGCAGGAGATGGTGGAGAGGGCGCTCGAGCTCTCCCGTAACGACGGCTGTGTGGTGCTGGTGGACGAGGGGTCCACGGCCAACCTGCGCTTCGCGGGCAACACGCTGACCACGAACGGCGTCGCCCGCTCGTCCCGGGTGACCGTGATCTCGATCGCGGGGCAGGGTGTGGGCGTGGTGTCGCGGGCGGCCGTACGCGATGATCAACTCGCCGACGTGGTGGCGGCGGCCGACGCCTCGGCGCGCGACGCCCAGCCCGCCGAGGACGCCCGCGCGCTCGTCGAGGCGGGGCCCGCCTCGCCGCACTGGGACGAGGCGGTGCGGCCGACCGACATCGAGGTGTTCGAGAGGTTCGCGCCCGCGCTGGGCGAGGCGTTCTCGACGGCGGAGGCGAGCGGCAGGCGGTTGTACGGGTTCGCCGAGCACTCGCTGACCTCGACGTTCCTCGGCACGTCCGCCGGTGTGCGGCTGCGGCACGATCAGCCCACCGGGCGGCTGGAGCTCAACGCCAAGTCCGCCGACCTGAAGCGTTCCGCGTGGACCGGCGTGTCCACCCAGGACTTCACCGACGTGGACGTGGCCGCGCTCGACTCCTCGCTGGCGCGGCGGCTGGAGTGGGCCAAGAACAGGGTCGACCTGCCCGCGGGCCGCTACGAGACGCTGCTGCCGCCGAGCGCGGTGGCCGACCTGATGATCTACCTGTTCTGGTCGTCGGGAGCCAGAGACGCGCTCGACGGGCGTTCGGTGTTCGCCAAGCCCGGCGGGGGCACCCGCGTCGGCGAGCAGCTCGGCCGGCTGCCGGTCTCGCTGTCGGGCGATCCTGGGGCGGCGGGCATCGCGTGCGCGCCCTTCGTGACGGCGCACGCCTCCAGCCGTGAGAGCTCGGTGTTCGACAACGGGCTGCCGCTGGGGCCGACCGACTGGGTCAAGGACGGGCGGCTTGAGGCGCTGCTGCAGACCCGCTACTCGGCGGAGCTGAGCGGGCTGCCGGTGACGCCGGGGATCGACAACCTGATCATGTCAGGGCCCGAGGGCGGGAAGTCGCTGGAGGAGATGATCGCCTCGACGCGGCGCGGGCTGCTGGTCACCTGCCTGTGGTACATCCGCGAGGTCGATCCGCAGACGTTGCTGGTGACCGGGCTGACCAGGGACGGGGTCTATCTGGTCGAGCACGGCGAGGTCGTGGGCGAGGTGAACAACTTCCGCTTTAACGAGAGCCCGGTGGACCTGCTAGGGCGGCTGAGCGAGGTGGGGGCGAGCGAGCGGACGCTGCCGCGCGAGTGGGGCGACTACTTCCAGCGGACGGTCATGCCCGCGGTACGGGTGCCCGACTTCAACATGTCCACGGTCAGCCAGGCGAGCTGACGCTCCAGGCGGTGGCACCGGCCCTCTTCGGCCTCGGGCCAGGAGGGCCGGCCCCCGGTGCGCACGGGCGGCCTCATTTGTGATGTGATCGCCGTCATCATCCGCGCGCGGTCTGCCGTTCAGCGGGGGCCCAGGAGGGCGGCCAGGGCGTGGCTGAGGGCCTCGCCCAGCGTTTTGGCGCACCTCTCGTAGCCTTCCGGCGGGCCTCCGTACGGGTCGTACACCTCCGTCGCCCGGCGCTCGGCGCGGCGTCCGGCGGCGGACTCGACGATCGCGCGCGCCCGCTCCGCCGTGTCGGAGCGGTAGCGGCGCTGGCTCGCGCCCGCCGCCAGCTCGGCGAACTCCGGCAGCGTGAACGCCTTCCGCCGCGCCGCCGGGTCGAGGCCGACCGCCAGGGCGCTGTGCTCGTTCTCCATGGTCAGCAGCAGGTCCGATGACCTGACGAGGGCCGGGTCGAGCAGGCGGGCGCGGTGCGCGCGGCCGTCGAGTCCCAGCCTGTCCAGGGCGGTGACGGCGTGTGGTGCCATGGGGTGGCCGACCATCGCGCGCACGCCTGCGCTCTCCGTGGCCGCGGGGAGGGCCGAGGAGTGGAGCATCGCCCGGGCGATCACCTCTGCCATGGCGGAACGGCAGATGTTGGCCGTGCACACCAGCAGGATGCGGAACTCACTGCTCACACCGGCCAATCTAACCGCTCGCGGTCTCCCGGGTCAGGGGGTCCGACCCTCGGAACGGGCGGGTGCATTGTCACCCCCGTCGGGATGGGCGGGCGCGTTGCCGCCGCCGTCGGGATGGGCGGGCGCGTTGCCGCCGCCGTCGGGATGGGCGGGCGCGTTGCCGCCGCCGTCGCGGCGGGGCTGAGATGGACGCTGAGGCGGTTCTGGGGGCGCTCCGGGGTCGTGACGCCGGCCGGGGCTCATATGGCCAACCGGGCGATCAGAGCGCCGACACAGCGATCAGGCGGTCAGGCGTGGCACCGGGGCCAGGACGGTGGCGCGGTGGCGTAGCGGTCAGGACTGTGGCGCAGCAGCCGGTGCGATGGTCACCGCAGCGGCGCGGTGGCGTTCAGCGTGCGCTTCAGCGTGGCGGTCAGCCTGGTGGTCAGCCTGGTGGTCAGCGTGGCGGTCAGGGCGGTGGCGCAGGTGTTCGTCACCGCCCTGGCGCGGCGGAGCGGTCAGGAGTCTTCGAGGCGGAAGCCCACCTTCATGCCGACCTGGAAGTGCGCGACCTCCCCCGTGTCCATGTGCCCGCGGATCTCCGTCACCTCGAACCAGTCGAGGTGGCGCAGCGTCTCCGAGGCCCTCTTGAGGCCGTTGCGGATGGCTTGGTCGACGCTTTCTCCCGACGTGCCGACTATCTCGGTGACCCGGTACGTACGATCCGTCATCTCCACATCCTCCTTACTCGAAGGCCATGATCGCATGACCCCCGTCCGCCGACGGGGCTGCCGTCGCGCCCGGAGCATCCGAGGTCTACCTTGGGAGGTATGAAGGGGTGGCGCAAGAAAACGGACGTCCACCAGGTCACGGACGCCAAGCCGTCGCTGACGGCCGACATCCACAAGCGCGAGATCAGCTACCTCATCAAGATGGGGATCCGCACGATCTGCCTGATCCTGGCGGTCGTCGTACCAGTTCCGTGGCCGTACCGGCTGCTGTTCATCGCCGCGGCCGTGTTTTTGCCATACATAGCGGTAATCGGGGCCAATGAGAGGGGCAAACCTGCCCCCCCACCTACCTTTCAGTCCCCCGAAGCTAACCAAACCGAGATACCGCTGCATCGACGCGAGATCGGGTCGTGACTAAGTCTTGACGCATCCCATGGGTTGTAGGTGTACGCTTTAGCCAAGCGCTCCGGTCCCCCGTCGGAGTGCTGGTGCCGGCGTTCCGGGCCCCCGTCGGAACGCCGATGAAGCGACGCCGGGTGGTTTGCCCCCGTAACCACCCGGCGTCGCCCTTTTCTCAGCCGGCGCATTGATCAGTTCGGGCCGTCCCCGGAGTCTGATAGGACGGCTTTCCCGAAATCGTTTACACTCGCCCCCGCCTCGTTATTCCCAGGAAATCTTCAGGCGGGGCCGGGCTTGACTTCAAGAGTTCGTTCGAGTGTCAGCCGTCTGTCAGCGTCTCCGAGGCGGTTTCCCCCCAGTTTTTCGCCAATGTGGTCAGTTTCGCGACGGCGTCCTCGGGCGCGGTGCCCGCTCCCTGGGCGAGGCCCAGCAGGTACGCGGTGAGCGGCGCGGCCGGCCTGGCGACCCCGTGGGCGACCTCCTTGGTCAGGTCGAGGATCTGGTCGCGGTCCACGCGGGCCGGGTCGATGCCCAGCTCCTCGCAGGCCAGGATGGTCCATTCGTTGAGCACGTTCATGCGGGCCTCCTCTAGGTCGTCCATTGTGTCGCAGTCGAACCAGGGACGTCCTGGCAACGTCAGGCGGACGCGTACCAAGGGAGTGAGCAGGCCCTTGAGCGAGCGGCCGTCGTAAGCCGCCAGCGCCCCCTTCAGCTCGGCGGCCGGCCACGCGCCGGCCAGCCACTGCTCGCGCCCGCCGTCGTCGAGCAGCACCACGCCGCCCGCCGCCTCTCGCGCCGCGTTGAGCAGGGCCCTGACGTGTCCCTTCGTCATGAAGGGCAGGTCGCCCGCCAGCAGCACCAGCCATGGGGCCGTCACCTGGGTCAGCCCGGCGGTCAGGGCCGGCACGGGGCCGCTCCCCGGCGGGTCCTCGCGGACGAACATCGCCCCGGGGATGGGACGTTCCGGGCCCGCCACGATCGATCGGCGGGCGGTCGCGACGGCCGCCAGGACGTGCTCGACCAGGGATCTGCCGCCCACGGTGAGACCCGGCTTGTCGGCCCCGCCCAGACGGCGGGCCCGGCCACCGGCCAGGATGACGGCGTCATAGGGCGCGTCATAGGACGGTGCTTGCCCTGGTGAGGCTCCGGCGGGCATGCCGCGCCGACCCGCTCAGCCGCCGATGGCGGACATGGGGCGGGCGGGCTGGAGGAATGAGGGGTCGTCGATGCCGTGTCCTGCGCGTTTGCGTGACACGGCGACCAGCCAACGCTCGGCCAGTTCCTCGTCGGAGGCCCCGTCGCGCATCGGCGTCTTCAGGTCGGACTCCTCGGTGGCGAACAGGCAGTTGCGCACCTGGCCGTCGGCGGTGAGCCTGACCCGGTCGCACGCCCCGCAGAACGGCCGTGTCACCGAGCCGATCACCCCGACCCTGGCGGGCCCCCCGTCCACGAGGAACCGCTCGGCCGGGGCGCTGCCGCGCTCCTCCCGGTCGTCGGGCGTGAGGTCGAAGGAGCCGGACAGGAGCTGGAGGATCTCGTCGGCGGTGACCATGTTGTCGCGGCTCCAGCCGTGCTGGGCGTCGAGCGGCATCTGTTCGATGAAGCGCAGCTCGTAGCCCTGGTCGAGGCTCCAGCGCAACAACGACGCGGCCTCGTGGTCGTTGACGCCGCGCATCAGCACCGCGTTCACCTTGACGGGGCGCAGGCCCGCGCCGTCGGCGGCGGCGAGCCCGTCGATCACGTCGGCGTGCCTGTCACGGTGGGCGAGCCGCTTGAACGTGCCAGGGTCGAGCGTGTCGAGGGAGACGTTGACCCGGTCGAGCCCGGCGGCGGCCAGCGGCTCGGCCAGGCGGGCCAGGCCGATGCCGTTCGTGGTGAGGGAGACCTGGGGCTTCGGGGTCAGGGTCGTGGTGCGGCCGACGATGTCGACCAGTTCGCGTCTGAGGAGGGGTTCGCCGCCGGTGTAGCGGACCTCGTCGATGCCGAGGCGCTCGACGCCGATCGTCACGAGGCGGACGATCTCGTCGGCGGTGAGGAGCTGGGCGTTCGGGAGCCAGTCAAGGCCCTCGGGGGGCATGCAGTACGTGCAGCGCAGGTTGCACTTGTCCGTGAGGGACACCCGAAGATCTGTCGCCACCCGTCCGAACGAGTCTCGCAACATGGGGCGTCACCTCCTCTTCCGTTCGCCAGAGGGCCAGACTACGACGGCTGTCGGGCAGCCCCCAAAATCCGGCTCTTCATGGCACGACAACACATTCTTCCCTAGATCGATTCCTTGTTCGCAAGATGTGAGACCGGGGCGTGTCCGACCTAGGGAGCCGGGGCCTGCCAGGCGTCGCGGGCGTGGATCAGGTCGGCCAGGTGTTTGCGTGACCACTCGCAGCCGGCGTTCATGGGTTCCAGCAGGGTACGGCCGAGGCCGGTGAGCTCGTACTCGACGCGCGGCGGGATCTCGGCGTACGGGGTGCGGGTGAGGAATCCGTCGCGTTCCATGGCGCGCAGGGACTCGGTGAGGACCTTCGGGGTGATGCCGCGTAGCACCGACTGCAGTTCGGTGAAGCGCCTGGGGCCCGTCTCCAGGCAGCGGATGATCTTCGCGGTCCATTTGTCGCCTATGCGGATCGGCGCGGCGACCGGGGGGCACCCGGTGAACATGTCCGGATCGAGGGGCTCGGCCATCCCGTCATCGTAGGTAACTATCGTTGCGGAAAGCGATATGTCGCCCTTTACCGTCTGCGGAGGCGGCCGGGTGGTCCGGCCCGCCGGGCGGACGGAGTGTGTGACATGAGCAGGATCGTGGTGTTCGGGGCCGGTGGGCGGGCCGGGGTGAAGGTGGTCGCCGAGGCAGCCGGGCGGGGGCATGAGGTGACGGCCGTGGTGCGCGAGCCGGCGAAGCACGCGGGGCTGGGCGGGGAACGGGTGCGGGTGGTCGCAGGGGACGTCACCGACGGCGGCAGCGTGGCGGAGACGGCGGCGGGGCACGACGTGGCGGTGCAGGTCGCGGCGCGGCTGGACATGTCGTCGGCGGAGTTCTACGGGGCGGCCTCCCGCGCGCTCGTGGAAGGGCTGGGGCGGGCCGGGGTGTCGCGGCTGGTGGCGCTCGGCATCGGGAGCCTGCTGGAGGTCTCACCCGGAGTGCGGCTCGTGGACACCCCGGGCTTTCCCGACGATGCGCGTACGTTCTCGCTGGGGCATGCCGTGGAGCTGGAAGTGCTGGAGAAGTCGGGGCTCGACTGGGTGGTCGTCGCGCCGCCGCCCGTGATGCTGGACACCGAGGCTCCCAGGACCGGGCGGTATCGCTTCGGGGACGGGCGGGTGCCGCAGGGGGATCCGGCCTTCTCCTACGCGGATCTGGCGGTGGCGCTGGTGGATGAGGCGGAGAGTCCGGAGCACCACCGGGTTCAGATCTCCGTGTCCTCCTAAATAGTCCGGACATGCCAATCCGGACAGGGCGAACGCCCGGCCTGGAGTGGCCGGGCGTTCGGATGTGACTAGTGACGGCGGCCGACGACCCTGAGGTAGTCCTTGCCCTCCGAGGGAGACAGGTACTTGCTGCCCTCGAACACCGCGCGCCACGTACCCGACGAGCGGGCGGGCACCTTCAGGCCGAAGTAGCCCTTGCCGCTGGTGCGGATCGTGTCCACGTGCTCCCAGCGGCCGCTGCCGTCCGGCTGGAAGAGGATGACGATCCGCTTCCAGGCCAGGCGGTGCCAGGTCTCCTGCTTCTTGCAGCGGTCGGAGTGGAGGACCGACACGAAGCCGCTGATGTAGTCCTCTTCGCACTCCACGGACAGCTTGCCCTCAAGGGTGATGGGCCTGCCGCGCCACGCGGGCTCCGGGTTTGCGTCGAACGAGAGGCTCGTGTGGCCGCCCGCGACATCCGGGTCCAGGCCGTTCGGCTCGTCGGCGAACGCGGGCGAAGCGGCGCTGGCCAGCACCGTCGCGCCCAGGGCCGCAGCCGCCAGGCCGGCGGCTAGACGTCGCATCATCAAAATCGCAATTCCTTCCCCGTCTGGAAAACGCACCCCAAGCCGGGGCACATCAACGCCAATGACGCGTAAGGGTATGGAAAAGTTGCGGTAAAGCCGATCACGATTCCGCAACAGCCGAAGTGATGATGTTTAACGCGGCCTTTATGGCTGACTATTGAGTGATTTGTTGTGATTTAGATACTTCTGGTGCGTAATGCCCGGTTCCGGGGTAGCGGACGCGCCACTGACCGTCCAGGTGGCCCCCGATCGTGCTGACGAAGCCGCCGGCCGCGTCCGTACGCGTCTCCCCGACTCGCTCCCAGGCCGAGGACTCGTCCCGGCGCCAGAGGATCTCCAGCCGCTGCTTGGCGAACGGGCCGAAGTCCGTCAGGCCGCGCGGGTCCACGCGCGTCAGCGAGCCCCGCACTCGTACGCCGTCGGCACGGGCCGACTTCTCCGCGCGCACCTCCGAGAATTTGGTCTCACGCTTGAGCTCGAAGGACGCGTACTGCGTGACGGTCGTCCCGTTCAGGCCCTTGGCCGTGGCGGTGATCGTCCACGTGCCCGCGGGGTAGAAGCGGTTCAGTCGTTTGTCCGGCAGGAAGCGCCAGGTCTGCCAGCCGTCCGTCATCCGGAACGCCGGGTCCGGCGCCTGGCGCCATACCAGGCGCGGTGGGAGCGCCTCGGGGACGCTGACCTTGGGAGCGGTCGCGTCCGCGGCGGCCGGGACCTGCCGCGGGTTCGACGCGTCCTCCTGCGGGTTCAGAGGGGACACCACCTCGCCGACCGGCGCCGGAGCCGATGGCGCGGCGCCGGTGGCCCGGGACGGGACCGTGGCGGGGGCGACATCCGGCTCTGGAGCCGCCGCCTGCGCCGCGGTGAGAGCCGGGGCCTCGGCCGGGGCCTCGGCCGGGGTCTGGCCCGGCGCCAGCACCGGTGGCTGGGCGGGCGGCTTGACGAGAGGCTCGGCGGGCGCCTGTCCCTGGACGGGCGGCCGGGCGGCTGCCTGCCCCGGAGCCTGGGCGGCCGGTTCGGCGGGTGGCTTGGCCGGAGCCTGGGCGGGCGGCTTGGCCGGCGGCCGGACCGGCGCCTGAGCCGGAGGTTCTGCGGGTTGGGCGACCGGCGGTGCCCACTGTGGGTGGGCCGGCGGCCGGACCGGGTGCTGGACTGGTTGCTGGACTGGTTGCTGGGCCGGTTGCTGAACCGGTGGAGCGCCGGGTTCGACCTTGACGGTGACGCCGTCCTTGCCTCGTGCGCCCTTGGCGATCACATCGATCACCAGGCGTACGGAACCCTCAGCCCCGACCACGGGATCCACGGGGCGTACGGTGATGGAGCGGATGGCGGGCTCGGTCGCGGCGGAGGCAGCAGGTGCGGGCACCGTGAGCGACCCCGCCGCGAGCGAGACGAGAAGAAGACTTCTGGTCATGATCGAGACGGTAGGAACCGTCCGGTAATGGCCAGGACCCCAACACACGCCACGAATGGCAAAACCCGGCCCAGCTCATATCAGGCCCAGCCAGGCTCACCTCATGTACAGCGCCTCGATGATGTCGGCGTACTTCGTGTGGATGATCCGCCTCTTCAGCTTCAGGCTCGGCGTGAGCTCCTCGGTCTCGGCCGTCCACTCCACGCCGAGCAGCGCCCACCTCTTCACCTGCTGCACCCTGGCCAGCTTGTCGTTGGCGGCCTGCACGGCCGTCTCCACCTCCTTGAGGATCTCGGGATGCTCGGCGAGCTCGGCCAGGGAGGCGAAGGCGATGCCGCGGGCCGAGGCCCAGCCGGGCGCCGTGTCCGCGTCCAGCGTCAGCACGGCCACCGGATGCGGGCGGTTGTCGCCGTAGGCGAGGGCCTGGCCGACGAGAGTGTGCTCCTTGAGGTGGCCCTCGATCTCGGCCGGGGAGATGTTCTCGCCGCCGGCGGTGATGATCAGCTCCTTCTTGCGGTCCACGACGCGGTAGAAGCCGTCCTCGTCGACCGTGCCGATGTCGCCGGTGTGCAGCCAGCCGCCGTCGTCGAGGAGTTCGGCGGTGGCCTCGGGACGGTTGAGGTAGCCGCCGGTGTTGAGGGGGCTGCGGGTGAGGATCTCGCCGTCCTCCGCGATGCGGATCTCGACGCCGGGCTCGGCCCTGCCGACGCTGCCGAGGCGGTAGCAGGCGGGGCTGTTGCCGGTGAAGGCGCCGGTCGTCTCCGTCATGCCGTACACGTCGATGACCTTGAGCCCGAGCCCGGCGTAGAAGCGCTGGACCTCGGCGGGCAGCGGCGCGGCGCCGGTGGCGGTCCATTCGGCGCGGTCGAAGCCGATCATGCCGCGGATGACCGACAGGAGCGAGGCGTCGGCCTTCTCGTAGGCGGTCTGGATGTCGGGGGTGACGGTGTGGCCGTACTGGCCGGCCTCGACGTAGGCGACGCCCGCGTCCATGGCCTGGCGTACGGCGGTCTGCTGCTCCTCCGACTGAGTGGCGAGGATGGCGAGCAGGCGGGCCATCATCTTCTCCCACACCCGCGGCACGCCGAAGAACATCATCGGCCTGACCTGCCCCAGCGTCGCGCCCAGGTTGCCCAGGTCGGTGCAGAAGTGCACGTGCGAGACCTTGACCAGCGGCAGGTAGAGGCTGAGCACGCGCTCGGCGATGTGGGCGTAGGTGAGGTAGGAGATCTGCGTGCCCCGCATGGGCAGCGAGGTGATGCGGTCGGTGGCGGCGACCTCGTAGAAGATGTTGGCGTGGGTGAGCGGCACGCCCTTGGGTGCGCCGGTGGTGCCGGAGGTGTAGAGGACGGTGGCCACGTCGCCGGGGGCGACGGCCGCGCAGCGGGCCTCGACCGGGGCGGGGTCGGCGTCCAGGCGTTCGCGGCCTAAGGCGAGGAAGTCGGCCCAGCTCATGAAGCGGTCGCCGGCGGGCGCGCCGTCCAGCATGATGATCCTGCGCAGGCCGTCCAGCCGGTCGAGCACCGGCTCCCAGCGGGCCAGTTCGGCCGGGCCGCCGAGCACGGCGTACCTCGCGCCGACGTCGGCGGCGACGAACGCGATCTGGTCGGAGGCGAACGTCGAGTAGACCGTGCAGCCGACGCCGCCCGCGTGCACCGCGCCGAGGTCGGCCAGGACGTGCTCGCTCCGGTTGACCATCATGAGGGCCACGGCCTCGCCTGGTTCGAGCCCGAGCGCGGCGAACCCCGCCGCGATCTCGAGCACCCGGCGGCGGGCCTGACCGTAGGTGAGCGTACGCCAGCCGTCGCCTTCCGGATCGGAGTAGGCCGGTGCGTCGTGGTGTTCTTCCGCCGCCCGTTTGAGCTGCTCGCAGACGGTTCGGCCGGTGATCTGACGCGCGATCTCGGCCCGGACTTCGAGGACTTCGGCCATGGCGCCCGCCTCCAGTCAGTATTCACTTGCATGAATGGCATGCATCGCACCACACCCCCGGGGCAGCGGCAAGTGCTGGGAAAGAAAGATCTGCATCCGTATTGACGTAGAGTATGCGGACGGATGCGCAGCGTGTCGTCGGGGGGCGGGGCATGAGTGACAGGACCTTCTTCGGGCACCCCTGGGGCCTGGCCACCCTGTTCGGCACCGAGATGTGGGAGCGGTTCTCCTGGTACGGGCTGCGGGCGATCCTGGCCACGTTCATGGCGACGTCCCCGGCGCACCAGGGCCTGGGCCTGTCGCAGGAGACGTCCCAGGCGGTCGTCGGCGTCTACGGGGCGCTCATCTACCTGGTGGCGCTGCCCGGCGGGTGGATCGCGGACCGCATCCTCGGGGCGCGCAGGTCGGTGGCCTGGGGCGCGTTCGTCATCATGCTCGGGCACATCAGCATGGCGATCCCGGTGACGTCGCCGTTCTTCGTGTGGCTGGGGCTGGCGCTGATCATCACCGGCACCGGCCTGCTCAAGCCGAACATCGCCGTCATGGTCGGCCGCCTCTACCCGGAAGGCGACGACGGGCGCAGGGACGCCGGGTTCTCACTGTTCTACCTGGGCATCAACCTGGGCGCCTTCTTCGCGCCCATCGTGGTGGGCTGGCTGGCCGCCGGCGACCGCTGGCACCTGGGGTTCGGCGCGGCGGCGGTCGGCATGGCGCTGGGCCTGCTCCAGTACCTCTGGGGCGGCCGCAACCTGAGCGGCGTCGGCGAGCACCCCAGCCTGCGCCTGACCCCGCGCGAACGCCGCCGCTTCGGCCGCTTCGCCGCCCTCGGCGCGGCGCTGATCGTGATCGCGCTGGGCGTGTGGGCGGCGACCGGCACGCTCACGATCGACCGGCTCACCGTGGCGATCACCGTGGTCATCCTGCTCGTGCCGATCGCCTACTTCGCCTACATCATGCTGGGCAGCCACGACCTGACCGAGGACGAGCGCATCCGGATGAAGGCCTACATCTGGTTGTTCGTGGCGGCGGCCGTCTTCTGGATGTTGTACGACCTGGCGCCCAGCAAGCTGCTGTTCTTCGCCGCCGACCACACGGACCTGTCGTTGTTCGGCGTCCCGATCCAGGCCGCGACGACGCAGTCGTTCAACCCGCTGTTCATCATGATCTTCGTGCCGGTGTTCGCGGCCCTGTGGATGCGGCTCGGCACGCGGGTGAGCACGCCGCAGAAGTTCGCGTTCGCGCTGGTCGTGGTGGGTCTGAGTTTCGTGGTCATGGCCCTGGCGGCGTGGCTGGCCGGGGCCGGGCGGGTGTCGGTGTGGTGGCTGGTGCTGGTCTACCTGATCCAGGTGTTCGGGGAGTTGTCGCTGAGCCCGGTCGGGTTGTCGGTGACGACGAAGCTGGCGCCCGAGGCGTTCAAGGGGCAGATGCTGGGGATCTGGTTCATCGCGCTGTCGGTGGGCGACGCGGTGGGCGGGCAGACGGGGCGGCTCAACCGGGTGTTGTCCGAGCCGATGTACTACCTGGTGCTGGCGGCGATGGCGGTCGTGGCCGGGGTGGCGCTGTTCATGTTCACGCGGCGGCTGCGGGTGATGATGGCCGAGCACCACGAACCGGCCATGCGATAGACATGGGCGAGTGTCCGAACTTCTCGACCTGGCCGGCATCTTCGTCTTCGCGTTGTCCGGCGCGCTCATGGGTGTGCGCAAGCGGCTCGACGTGGTCGGGATGGGGATGCTGGCCGAGATGACCGCGCTGGGCGGGGGCGTCATCCGCGACCTCATCCTGAACGTGCGTCCCGCCGCCTTCCAGAGCCTGGGCTACGTGCTGGTGCCGGTGGTGGCGACGGTGATCGTCTTCTTCTGGCATCCGCACGTGGCGCGGGTGATGCCGGCCATCCTGGTGCTGGACGCGGCCGGGCTCGGGCTGTTCTGCGCGGTCGGGACCGAGAAGGCCCTGGAGTACGGGCTCAGCCCTCTGCACGCGGCGCTCCTGGGGGTCACGACGGGGATCGGCGGGGGCATGTTGCGCGACGTGCTGGCCGGGGAGATCCCGACACTCCTGTACGACCGGCAGCTCTACGCGGTGCCGGCCATGCTGGGGTCGGGGGCGATGGCGGGGCTGTGGGCGTACGCGCTGCACGGGTGGCCGGCGACGCTGGCGGCGGCGGTGCTGGCCTTCGGGCTCCGGATCGCGGCCATGCGCCGCAACTGGCGCGCGCCCCTGGCCAGGGGGCTCGGGGGTGAGGGACGCGGATAGCCCCCTCACACCATCGCGATGAGCGAGTCTGAGGGGTGGGGTGGGCCGAGGGGGCCGTGGTGGTGGGCGGCGCGGAGGCGGGGGACGGCTTCCGTCAGGACGGCGGGGGGCTGGGTGAACGGGAGGCGGAGGTAGCCCTCCAGGGTGCCTTCCAGGCCGAACCAGGGGCCGGGCGCGAGGCGTACGCCGTGGTGCAGGGCCGCTTCCGTGAGGGCGGTCGAGCCGATGCCGTTCAGGCGGACCCAGAGCATGCCGCCGCCGCGGGGCGGGGTGAACGTCCACTCGGGCAGGTGCTCGCGCAGGCCGGAGGCCAGGGCGTCGCGGGAGGCGCGGAGGGTGCGGCGGCGTTCCGCGCGGGTTTCCTCCAGGCGGTCGAACAGGTGCGCCACCGCGAGTTGCTCCAGCACCGGACTGGCGATGTCCACAGACGCGCGGAACATGGCCAGGCGGCGGGTCAGGGCGGCGGTGGCGCGGACCCAGCCGATGCGGAGCCCGCCCCACCACAGTTTGGACGCCGAGCCGACGCTGATCACGCGGCTGTCGGTGTCGAAGGCCGCCATCGGGGCGGTCTCGGGGACCTCCTCCAGCGCCAGCTCCGACCAGGTCTCGTCCACCAGCAGCAGCGTGTCGGACCGGCGGGCGGCCCTGACGACGGCGGCGCGGACCGGGTCCGGCATGAGGGCGCCGGTCGGGTTCTGGAAGTCGGGCATGAGGTAGGCCAGGCGGGCTCCGGACTGGCGCATGGCGCCGGCGACGAGGTCCGGCTGCCAGCCCTCGCGGGAGATCCCGACCGGGACGATGCGCGCGCCGCGGTGCCGGGCGACGTCGAGGGCGTGCGGGTACGTCGGCGACTCCACCAGCACCGGGTCCCCGGCCCCGACGAGCAGGCCCATGACGAGCTGGATGGCGTGCTGGGAGCCGGTGGTGACGAGGATCTGCTCGGGCCTGGTGGCCACTCCCCTGGCGGTGTAGCGGGCGGCGATCCGCTCCCTGAGCACCGGCAGGCCCATGGGGTCGTAGCCGTTGCCCATGCCGTATCGGGGAAGGTCCTCGACCGCCCGCGTCATGGCGGCGATCAGGGACGTGGAGGCGGGCGGGGCGGCGGCCTGGAGCTGGAGGAAGCCGTCGCCGTCGGAGTTGAGCCACGGGTTGTCGGCGGAGGTGGCCGGGTCGGGCAGGGCGGTCCAGCTTCCTGAGCCCTGCCGGCTCTCCAGGTAGCCGCGCTCGCGCAGCAGGTCGTAGGCGGAGGTCACGGTGGTGCGGCTGACCTTGAGCGTCTCGGCCAGGTGGCGCTCGGCGGGCATGCGGACGCGTACCGGGAGCTGGCCGTCCATGATCAGGTCACGTACGCCGTCGGCGAGCGCGCGGTAGTACGGGCGCGCGGCCGGATCCGCCTTGACCAGCCGGGCCACCTGCATCGCCGACATATGCCTCATAAGGCCACTTTTCGTGATTGGCCCTGGTTTGGCAAGTTGGCGAGGTCCATTCTAGGGCCATTATGAGCGAAACGACCGCCCCGAGGCTGAGATCCATGCCCGCCCGCCTCCTCCGCCTCTACGGCGGCCTGGCGGTGTACGGCGGCGGCATCGGCCTGCAGGTCGAGTCGGGGCTGGGCAACGACCCCTGGGACGTCTTCCACCAGGGCCTGGGCCTGAAGGCCGGTCTGTCCATCGGGACGGTCATCATCGCAGTGGGCGCCCTGGTGATGCTGCTCTGGATCCCGCTGAAGCAGAAACCGGGCCTCGGGACGGTCAGCAACGTGCTGTTCCTCGGCCTGTTCGCCGACGCCGCGATCTTCCTCCTGCCCACCCCGCACAACCTGGCGGTCCAGTCCCTGTACGTGGCGCTCGGCGTCACCGCCATCGCGCTGGCGACCGTGCTCTACATCGGAGCCGGCATGGGCCCGGGACCCCGCGACGGCATCATGACCGGCCTGGTCAGGCTCGGCCTCTCGGTACGGCTCGCGCGCCTGCTCATCGAGGTCACCGTGCTGATCGCCGGCTGGCTGCTGGGCGGCACCGTGGGCGTGGGGACGCTGGTGTTCGCGCTGGCCATCGGGCCGTTGACGCAGCTGTTCACCCGCTGGTTCCCTCTGACGTGATCCCGTAGACCGGGTCGGCATGACGCGACATGATCGACCCGGTCACGGGATCACCCCTCGTCCGAGTAGCGTCTAGGCATGCGGATCGAGGATTACGCCCTGATCGGAGACATGCAGTCGGCCGCGCTCGTGGCGCGGGACGGTTCGATCGACTGGCTCTGCCTGCCCAGGTTCGACTCGCCGTCGTGTTTCGCGGCGCTGCTCGGCAGCGAGCGCAACGGGCACTGGTGGCTCGGGCCGACGGGCAGGAAGCCGGCCACACGACGCCGTTACCGCCCTGACACGCTCATCCTGGAGAGCGAGTGGGACACGCCCACGGGCACTGTCCGCGTGATCGACTTCATGCCGCCGCGTGACCGCAACCCCGACGTGGTGCGCATCGTCGAGGGCGTCTCCGGGACCGTGGAGGTCTCCACGCAGCTACGGGTGCGCTTCGACTACGGGCGCATCGTGCCGTGGGTGCGGCGTACCAACGGGCACCTGCAGGCCATCGGCGGGCCCGACTCGGTCTGGCTGCACTCCCCCGTGCCGCTCAAGGGCGGTGACTACGCCCACCGGGCGACCTTCACCGTCAAGGAGGGCGACCGGCTGCCGTTCGTGTTCACCTGGCATCCCTCGCAGGAGCCGATGCCGACGCGGATCGAGTGCGAGGACCAGCTCCACGAGACGGAGTCGTTCTGGGCGGAGTGGGTGGCGAAGTGCACCTACGAGGGGCCGTACCGGGAGGCCGTGGTCCGGTCGCTGATCACCCTGAAGGGCCTCACGTACTCCCCGACCGGCGGCATCGTGGCCGCGCCGACCACGTCCCTGCCGGAGGACCTGGGCGGGGTGCGCAACTGGGACTACCGCTTCTGCTGGCTGCGCGACGCGACGATGACGCTCGACGCGCTGATCAGCTCCGGCTACCTGGAGGAGGCGGCCGACTGGCGGGCGTGGCTGCTGCGCGCGATCGCCGGCCGGCCCCAGGACCTGCAGATCATGTACGGCGTCGCCGGCGAACGCCGCCTGCCCGAGCTGCGCCTGGACTGGCTGGACGGCTACGAGGACTCCCGTCCCGTGCGGATCGGCAACGAGGCGGTCAGGCAGCTCCAGCTCGACGTGTACGGCGAGGTGATGAACTGCCTCTACGTCTCGCGCGGGCGCGGCCTGCCGGCCGACGACCGGGCGTGGACCATCCAGCGCCAGCTCCTCGACTACGTGGAGGACCACTGGGACGAGCCGGACGAGGGCCTGTGGGAGGTGCGCGGCCCGCGCCGCCACTTCGTGCACTCCAAGGTGATGTGCTGGGCGGCGCTCGACCGGGCCGTCAAGTACGTGGAGAACTTCGGGCGTACCGGGCCGGTGGAGAAGTGGCGCACGCTGCGCGACATCGTGCACGCGGAGATCTGCGAGAAGGGCTACGACCAGCAGCGCAACACCTTCACCCAGTCGTACGGCTCCTCGGAGCTGGACGCGTCGCTGCTGATGCTCCCCATCGTGGGCTTCCTGCCCGTGGACGACCCCAGGGTGACGGGCACCATCGCGGCGATCGAGAAGGAGCTCATGGCGGACGGCTTCGTGCTGCGATACCCCATCGCCGCCGACAACGACGTGGACGGCCTGCCGGGCGGCGAGGGCGCGTTCCTGGCGTGCAGCTTCTGGCTGGTGGAGGTCATGGCGATGCAGGGCCGCAAGGAGGAGGCGCGGGACCTGTTCGAGCGCCTGCTGGCGCTGCGCAACGACGTGGGGCTGCTGGCGGAAGAGTACGACCCCCGCTACGGCCGCCTGGTCGGCAACTTCCCCCAGGCGTTCAGCCACGTGCCGCTCGTGCACGCCGCCCGGGCCCTGTCGTGAGGCGGTTCCCGAGCCAACGCCCTTAAAACGTGTCAAGCCCAAGAACTCGCCGCTCCCCGAAGCCTTGACGAGCGGAGCGCGCGCATTCTACGGTCCGGGCAGGCGGCCAAACGTAAAACGTTTTTTACGTGAAGGGCATATGACATGAAAGCAGGAACTGTCAGGTGAGCGACCCGGCGCCGGTGCTGGCGCTGGTCGAGGTGAGCAAGGCGTTCGGCGCGGTGCGCGCTCTGGAGGGCGTGAGCCTGGAGCTGTACGCGGGCGAGGTGCACGCCCTGGCGGGCGAGAACGGGGCGGGCAAGTCCACCCTGGTCAAGACGTTCGCCGGCGTGCACAGGCCCGACTCCGGGCAGATCCTGCTGAACGGCGAGCCGGTGGTCTTCCACGGGCCCGCCGACGCCCAGCACGCCGGGATCGCGGTCATCTACCAGGAGCCGACGCTCTTCCCCGACCTGTCGGTGGCCGAGAACATCTTCATGGGCCGGCAACCACGCGCCGGCCTGGGCAGGATCGACAGGAAGAGCATGCACGCCCGGGGCGCGGAGCTGTTCGCGCGGCTGGGCGTCGGACTCGACCCGCGCCGGCCCGCGCGCGGGCTGTCCATCGCCGACCAGCAGGTCGTGGAGATCGCCAAGGCCATCTCGCGCGACGCCAAGGTGCTGATCATGGACGAGCCGACCGCCGCGCTCACCGCGCAGGAGACCGCGCGGCTGTTCTCGGTGGTCAGGGCGCTGCGGGAGCAGGGCTGCGCGCTGCTGTTCATCTCGCACCGGCTGGAGGAGATCTTCGAGCTCTGCCAGCGGGTCACCACCTTGCGCGACGGGCGGTGGGTGGCCAGTGAGCCGGTCGAGGGGCTGACGGCCGGCGACCTGGTCAACCGGATGGTCGGCCGGGAGCTCGACCTCTACCCCAAGCAGCAGGTCGCCCCCGGCGAGGTGGCGCTGAAGGTGTCGCGGCTGACCAGGGAGGGCGCGTTCGCCGACGTGTCGTTCGAGGTGCGGCGCGGCGAGATCGTCGCGCTGGCCGGGCTGGTCGGCGCGGGCCGCACCGAGGTGGCCAGGGCGATCTTCGGCGTCGACCGGCCCGACGCGGGCTGGGCCGAGGTGAACGGGCGGCGGCTGCGGCCCGGCAGCCCCATCTCGGCGATGGGGGCGGGGCTGGCGCTCGTCCCCGAGGACCGCCGCCAGCAGGGACTGATCTTGGAGATGTCGATCGAGCGCAACCTGGGGCTGACCCGCCTGCGCGCGCTGCGCAGGGGGCCGTTCATCTCGCGCGCGCTCGAACGGGCCAACGCCCGGGACTGGGCGGTGCGCTTCCAGCTCAAGTACGGCAGGACCGACGACGCCGCGGGCGTGTTGTCCGGCGGCAACCAGCAGAAGCTCGTGCTGGCCAAGTGGCTGGCCACCGACCCGGCCGTGCTGATCGTGGACGAGCCCACCCGCGGCATCGACGTCGGCACCAAGGCCGAGGTGCACCGGTTGTTGTCGGAGCTGGCCGGGCAGGGCCTGGCCGTGCTCATGATCTCCTCGGACCTGCCGGAGGTGCTGGCCATGGCCGACCGGATCCTGGTCATGCACGAGGGCCGGCTGGCCGCCGAGCTGCCGGGGAGCGAGGCCACCGAGGAGTCGGTGATGACCGCCGCCACCGGGCGGCGCGGGAAGGAAGTCGCATGACGGCGCTGAGCACCGCCCCCTCGGCGCGGACGAAACCGGAAGGCGAGCGAGGGCTGCTCGACCTGGTGCTTCGGGCCAGGGAGCTGAGCATCCTGGGCGTGCTCGTCGTGCTGGTGGCCGCCACCGCGATCGCCAACCCGAGCTTCCTGTCCGTCCAGGGCGTCGAGGACATCTTCCTCAACGCCTCGATCCTGGCGCTGCTGGCGATCGGGCAGACGCTCGTGGTCATCACCCGCAACATCGACCTGTCGGTCGGGTCGGTCGTCGGGCTGGTCGCGTTCGTCACCGGTGACCTCGTCTCGGGCCAGGGCGCAGGCCTGCCGCTCGCGATGCTGGCCGGGCTGGCCATCGGCGTGGCGTGCGGCCTGGTCAACGGCCTGCTGGTGAGCCTGTGCGGGGTGCCGGCGCTGGTCGTCACCCTGGGCACCCTGTACGTCATCCAGGGCCTGGACCACTACCTCGCGCACGGCCGGCAGATCAACGCCGCCGACGTGCCCCAGTCGCTGCTGGACCTGGGCAGCGGCAACGTGCTCGGCGTCCCCTACCTGCCGATGATCGCGGTTCTGGTGATGCTGGCCGTCGGCTACTACCTGCGCTCCTATCCGTCGGGCCGGGAGTTCTACGCGATCGGCTCCAGCCCTGAGGCCGCCCGGCTGGCGGGGGTGCCGATCCGGCGCAGGGTGCTGACCGCGTACGTGGTGAGCGGGCTGCTCGCCGGCGTCGGCGGGGTGTTGTGGCTGGCCAGGTTCGGGACCGTGATCGCCGACAACGCGCACGGCTGGGAGCTGAAGGTGGTCAGTGCCGTCGTGGTGGGCGGCGTGGCCATCGTCGGCGGCGTCGGCACCGTGTACGGCGCCGCGCTCGGCGCGCTGCTGCTCACCACGATCGGCAGCGTGCTGGTCGTCCTCAAGGTCAACTCGTTCTGGCAGGACGCGCTGATCGGCCTCCTGCTGCTGCTCGCGATCAGCGTGGACCGGCTGCTCGCGCTGCGGATGACCAGGGTCCTGCGCAGGAGGGGCGCCCGCCATGCAGCTTGATCTGGGCCGATTCGTCCGGTGGGACGTCGTCGTCACCGCCCTGCTCCTCGTGGTCTTCTTCGGCGGCCTCGGCGCCGACCCGAACTTCGGCAACGCCGGCAACCTGTCCTTCGCGCTGAACGACCTGAGCGAGATCGCGTTGATCGCGCTGCCGATGACGCTGCTGGTCGTGTGCGGGCAGGTCGATCTGTCGGTCGCGTCGGTGCTCGGGCTGGCCAGCGCGCTGACCGGGTACCTGTGGGACGCCGGGATGCCGTTCGAGACCATCGTCCCGCTGGTGCTGGTGACCGGGGTGGTGTGCGGGCTGGTCAACGGGCTGCTGGTGACCCGGCTTGGGCTGCCGTCGCTGGCCGTCACCATCGGCACGCTGACGCTCTATCGGGGGCTGGCGTACGTGGTGCTCGGCACCGGCGCGATCTCCCAGTTCCCGCCCTCGTACACCGCCCTGACCGGTGACGTGCCCGGCACGCCGATCCCGATCCCCGTGGCGTTCTTCGCGGTGCTGGCGGTGGTGACGGCGCTGGTGCTGCACTCGACCGGGTTCGGGCGTTCGTTGTTCGCGATCGGCAGTTCCGAGGACGCCGCGTTCTTCGCCGGGATCCAGGTCAAGCGGGTCAAGCTCTGGCTGTTCACGGTGTCGGGGCTGGTGGCGGCGTTCGCCGGGATCGTGTTCACGCTGCGCTACGGCAGTGCCAGGGCCGACAACGGCGCCGGGCTCGAACTCACCGTCATCGCCGCCGTGCTGCTCGGCGGCGTGGACTTCGACGGCGGCAAGGGCACGCTCGGCGGCGTCATCGCCGGCGTGCTGCTCATCGGGGTGCTGCGCAACCTGCTCATGCTCAACGACGTCACCACCGAGATCCAGGCCGTCGTCACCGGCCTGCTGCTGATCATCTCGGTCCTCACGCCCCGGCTGATCACGATCGTCCGCCGGGCCCGCGCACGAAGACAGGCCGCCCACGCCTGACCTCACCCCCTGAATCCCCCGCCAGGAAAGGTTCCCCCAGTGAGCAGAAGATCCCGATTCGCGCGCGCCGGGCTCACCGCCACGGCGTGCGTGCTGGCCTTCGGCCTGACCGCCTGCGGCGGCACCACCAAGGAGTCGGTCCAGAGCCAGGCGCCCGCCGCCTCGGCCTCCGCCTCCGCGTCGGCCTCCGCCAACCCGGGCGCCCCCCTCAAGGAGGGACTCAAGCTCGCCTTCCTGCCCAAGGCGATCAACAACCCGTACGAGACCATCGTCGACAACGCCGGCATCGAGGCGGCCAAGGAGTTCAAGGCCGAGGCCAAGGAGGTCGGGCCGTCCGACGCCTCCGCCTCCTCGCAGGTCTCCTACATCAACACCCTCGCCCAGCAGGGCCAGGACGCCATCCTCATCGCCGCCAACGACCCCAACGCGGTGTGCGGACCGCTGCAGCAGGCCCGCGACAAGGGCATCAAGATCGTCGCCTACGACTCCGACACGAGCCAGGACTGCCGCGACATCTTCATCAACCAGGCCAGCTCCGAGGAGGTCGGCCGCAGCCAGGTGCGCCTGCTGTCGGAGCTGATCGGCGGCGAGGGCGAGATCGCGATCCTGTCGGCGACGGCGAACGCCACGAACCAGAACACCTGGATCACGTTCATGCAGGACGAGCTGAAGAAGCCCGAGTACGCCAAGATGAAGCTGGTCAAGATCGCCTATGGTGACGACGACGACCAGAAGTCCTTCCAGCAGACGCAGGGCCTGCTGCAGGCCTACCCGGACCTGAAGGGCATCATCTCCCCCACCACGGTTGGCATCTCGGCCGCCGCGCGTTACATCTCCAGCTCCAAGTACAAGGGCAAGGTCACGCTGACCGGGCTGGGCACGCCGAACCAGATGCGCAAGTTCGTCAAGGACGGCACGGTCGCGAAGTTCGCGCTGTGGAACCCCAAGGACCTGGGCTACCTCGCCGCGTACGCCGCCGCCGCGCTGTCCTCCGGGCAGATCACCGGCGCTGAGGGCGAGAAGTTCACCGCGGGCAAGCTGGGCGAGCGGACGATCGGCGCCAAGGGCGAGATCATCCTCGGCCCGCCGTTCACCTTCGACAAGTCCAACATCGACGAGTACGACTTCTGACCCCGGTCCGGGCCGTCCATCGAGGACGGCCCGGACGGCCTCCCCGACCCTCTGCCGCGCCGACCACGCGTGATCCGTTTACGGGCGCGGACGTTTCGCTAGGGCTGGATCCGGCAACGAAGGGTGGCGTATCGGTCGCTCTACGTGATTGGACCATTGTGATGCGTCATCTCGCCACCGCTCTCCTCGCCGGCGCCGCGCTGGCCGCCCTCCCCCTGGGAGGAGCGGCCTTCGCCGCCTCCCCGGAGGGCTCCGTCACCCTCCAGCAGTGCGTCGAGGCGGGCGGGCGGCTGGGGATGGGCCCGGACGGTCCCTCCGAGTTCGTCTGCGTGGGCGGCTCGCTCGGCGGAAGCTGGATCGCGACCTTCGGGCCGTGACCTGAGGGCCGTGACCTGAGCATGACCTGCGGGCCGTGACCTGAAGGCCGCGGCCTAAGGGCCGGTCAGGCGGCGCTCGCCCGCCGTGGTGAGCACGAAGACCTGCCAGTTGTAGTAGGTGTAGTAGGCGCGCGGGTCCCGCTTGATCTGGCGGGCGTGCAGCAGGATCGCGTTCACGTACGCCTGCGAAGGGTTGTAGGCGTGCAGCGCGCGGCGGTAGTCGCGGGGGGCGCCGCTGGCCTTGAGGTAGTTGGCCGCCCCCATGACCGCGTCGCGCGGGTCCTGGACGTCGCCGCCCAGCCCGTACGCCTTCCAGGTGGCCGGCATGAACTGCATGGGACCCTGCGCCCCGACATGGCTGTCGGACTTGACCCGGCCGAACTTCGTCTCCGCGAGCATCACCGCCGCCAGCACCTCCCACTCCACCCCGAACCGGCGCTCGGCCTTCTTGAAGTATCCGAGCAGTTCGGCGGCGGGGCGGGCGGGCTGGGTCTTGAACGTGGCGCTGGGCTTGATGGGGTGGGCCAGGGCGAGCAGCTCGCGGATCGCCCTGGTGTTGTCCTTGGCCTGGGCGGCGAGGGCGGAGGGCAGGCGGGCGAAGGCCCGGGAGGCGACCTTGGGGTGGCGGGCGGCGTAGCGGTAGAGGCGCTGGTGGTGCAGGGCCAGCAGCACGACGTCCTCGGGCGGCTCGCCCTTCTTCGTCCAGGCGTCGATGGCGTCGTCGAGCGCGGCGCTGGTCTTCTTCAGCGCCGTGGCCAGCGGGGCGGCGGTGCCCGGGATCTTCTCGTCGGGCGCGGGGAGCACCTTCGCCGACGCCGTCGTGCTGGAAAGGGCGGTGGACGGGCGGGCCACCGGGCCGCTCTGCGTGGGGGCCGCGCAGGCCACCGCCCCGATGAGGGCGGCGGCCGTGATCAGCGCGCGGCCTGGGTGCTTCCTGGGTGCCTCCATGGAGGGACAACCTACCCGGTACGGTGGTGTCGGGGTCGCGGTCGGCCGGACTCGACCTTCATGCTGTCCGACTGCTGCTGCGGAGAGGGGCGGGATGCCAGACGCGCGCCCGCTCCGGCCGGACGATCCGGAGCGGATCGGCGGATACCGTCTCCTCGGGGTGCTCGGGTCCGGCGGGCAGGGAGTGGTCTACCGGGGGGTCGGCGACTCGGGGCGCGAGGTCGCCATCAAGCTGCTGCACAGCCATCTCACCCAGGACGTCACCGTCACGCGGGGGTTCCTGCGGGAGGTGGAGACGGCGCGGCGGGTGGCCGCGTTCTGCACGGCCGCCGTGCTGGATGTGGGGATGCTGGAGGAGCGGCCGTACATCGTCAGCGAGTACGTTCCAGGCGACACCCTGCAGGCGCTCGTCCTCTCCTCGGGGCCGCGCACGGGCGGGGCCCTCGACCGGCTGGCGATCTCCACCCTGACGGCGCTGGCCGCGATCCACCAGGCGGGGATCGTGCACAGGGACTTCAAGCCGGGCAACGTCCTGATGGGCCCCGACGGGCCGATCGTCATCGACTTCGGCATCGCCAAGGCCCTCGACGCGACCACGCGGACGTCGGGCGTGGTGGGGACTCCCGCGTACATGTCGCCCGAGCAGTTCAGGGGTGAGCGGGTGGGGCCCGCTTCCGACGTGTTCAGCTGGGCGGGGACGATGGTGTTCGCCGCCACCGGCCGCGCGCCGTTCGGCGGGGGCTCCATGGCCGTCCTGCTGAACCGGATCCTGAGCGGGCTCCCCGACCTGGACGGCGTGCCCGGCCACCTGGTGGGGCCGATAGGCTCCTGCCTGGCCAAGGATCCCTCGCTCCGCCCCGCCCCCACCGACCTGTTACGCGCCTTGATCCGCCAGGGCGGCCCGCGGAACGGTGGCTCGCCCTCGGACGACGCGGGGCCGGGGGCGGAGAGGACGGCGCGGCGGGGCCGGGCGGTCGGGCGGCGGGCGCTGATCGGCGGGGGCGCCGCCGTGGCGGCCGTGGGTGTGCTGGCGTTCGTGGTCCGCCCGGGAAACGGCCTGTTCCAGCCGGCGGAGCCGACGGGCGGCAGCTCACCGCGACAGCCGACCGGCGGCACCTCGCCGCGGCAGACGAGGGGCGGCCCCACGTCCCCTGCCCCGTCGCCGTCCCCTTCCGGTGGGAACACCGCGGGCGAGGAGCCGTTCGGGACGCCGCTCACCGACCCCGCCAAGCTGCCGGGGGGCGGCGCCGGGGAGCCCACGGCCGTGGCCGCCGCGGCGGGTGTCGTCGTGTGCGGCACCGCCAAGGGGGTGGTGTTCGGGTGGGACACGCGCGCGCCCGTCGTACGGCTCGGCGACGGCGGCGGGCGGGTGACATCGGTGGCGGCGGGGAGCCTGGGCGGACGGCAGGTGGCGGCCTCCGGGCACGGTGACGGCCGGATGAGGCTGTGGGGTCTGGACGGGCAGAGCGTCGCGAACCACCGGGCGGGCGACCCGATCATCGCCGTGACGGTCGCGAGCCGGGCGATCGCGGTGTCGGAGAAGTACGACGGCATGAAGGACCTGCACAGCGTCGTACGGCTGTGGGACGTCTCCACCGGCAAGCAGATCGGCACCCCTGTCACCGAGCACTTCCAGGGCATCCGCGGGCTGGCGTTCGGCCGCCTGGGCGGGGACGACGTGCTCGTCACGGGGGACGGCGGCGAGCGGGTCCGGGTGTGGCGGCTGGCCGACGGGAGGCTGAAGCACTCGTTCCCCACCGGCGAGATCGGCGGCATCGAACTGCTGGCCTGCGGCGAGCTGAAGGGCAAGCCGGTCCTGGTCTCCACCCACCTGGACGCCACCCTGCGCGTCTACGACCTGGCGAGCGGCAAGCGCAGGAAGAAGTGGAAGTTCAGCGACCAGAGCCCGGACGATCGGGGCGCCACCGCACTGGCCGCGGGCCGGCTCGGCGACGTGCCCATCGCCGCCGTGGCCCACGCCCCGGCGGGCGGCCAGGTCATCGTCCGCGTGTGGAACCTCGACGACGGCGAGATCCTCGGCGTGCTCGGCCCCGGGGAGGGCGGCGAGATCCGCACGCTGGCGCTGACGGAACGGGACGGCCGGACCGCCGTCACCGGAGCGGACGAGGACGGCACGCTCCGGATCTGGAGCCTCGGCCCCACATGATCACGAACGACACGCCCGGCCCGGCGTCCCGATCACCCGGGATCGTCTGCCCGGCGTCCCGTTCAGGCGGGA
>NZ_JBHSPA010000037.1:165969-168627 GCF_042656245.1 Nonomuraea insulae | reverse complement strand
GGACGGTTCAGCACGGCAACCTACGCTCGTTCCCTTTTACACCGCATCTCGGACGCGACCCCTGCGTGACCCAGACATGCTAGTCGAGCAATTGCGCCCCCTCGGGGAGCCGACACAGCGTACCGATCTGGTGCTTGACTGCGGCTATATCACCTCAGCCGCCACAACCTTTGACTGCGTGGCGAACTCCGTGGGGTCCCTGCTCGACGACGTCGACCGCTGGCAGTCGGTAACCATCGCGGCTGGCTCATTTCCACCTCCTGAAGACTTCGTCGTCCCCTCGAAGTCGCAAGTGACCTGCATCCCCCGGCGAGAAGCGGACCTGTGGCGCCGCATCGCCAATCGGTGGGAGGCGGTCAACTACGGCGATTACGGGGTTGACCACCCTGGTCTGCTGCTCGACGACCCCGGATGGCCCGAGCCCAACCTGCGCTACGCGGTCGAGCGTCGGTGGTTCCTGTACTACTGGCCTGTAGGAAAGGACCGTAAGCACACACCGTTCTTCGATCTCTGCCAGGAGTTGGTTGAATCGCCGGACTGGCCTCTAGAGGGAGCGACGTTCTCCTGGGGTGATGAGCAGATCGCCAGGGCCGCGCGCAGTGACGGCGGCGCTGGTGGCGCCAACGAGTGGAAGGCCTACTCGTTGTCCCACCACCTGGCCGCCGTCGTGGACATGCTGCGGAAAGGGGCGAGGTCGTGATGCCTTATCCGCCGTCGATGCCGTATTGGGCGTGGTGGGCTTCCAACCAGCACACGGCCAATGCTGCCACCTCTGTGACGCCGTCGTAGACGCGCTGTCTCTGCGCGTCGCGCTCAGCAGCAGGGGCCGGCTCGTAAGCTTCGGCGGCGAGTTTGCCGAGCTGAGCCATCATTGCTACGACCCGACTGCGGTCCCCCTCGTACAGGTCCGCGCCGGGCGGTTTGGTGCGCAGCCCTTCCCGCTTCCGTTCGACGTCGGCGAAGGCAGCACCGAGCCGCAGCCGGGTGGCGTGCGCTTGCACCGCTTCGACGATGAACTCGGCGACCTGGCGAGGGCGGGCAGCGTCGGCGACTTCGAAGTACAAGTCGTACTGTTCTACGTCGCCGGCCGTCACCGCCCAGGCGCCATGGTCGTCCTTGTTCGGGTTGGACTGGCCTGGGATGACGGTCCAGGAGGCCAGGTCGACGGTGCCGATCTGCTCGGGGACGGGTATCGGATTTTGCATCGCGTTCTTCCTTCTGTTCGGGATTGGAAGGTGGCGCGGGTGATGCGTTGAGGGCGGCGGCCTCCCATCGTGGCGGGACCCGTCCCCTGATCGCCATGGCTTCGGGTGAGTTATCCGAATCGTGCTGGACGTTGGCTTCGGTGAGCCACAGTTCGTGTGCTGTGGCCCGGGGATGGTCGCGCCGCGCCGCGCAAACACCCCTGGAGATTCAGGCGGGCCGTTGGATGACGGGTCGGCGGATGTCCTGATGCTCGACGCGCACGTTGGCGCCGGCATCCTCGAGTTCGGCGGCGATCTGGCAGGCCATCACAACACTGCTTTTCCGGACTAAGGAAACGATCAGCGGTGCTACTCGTCGGCAGGCCGATCCCGCCGCACAAAGCGCTTGTGAACGAGGGCTGCGCTCGGGAGCATGAAGGCATGACTGCGCCCCGTAGTAGCGATGCCTCGTAAAAGTCCGGCAGCTGTCCGAGCTGCAGCAACCAAACGGGCCGGCCACGGATCGCCTGAAGTGCACGGCCTGTCTCGTTCTGCGTCCGAGGCGGTTGCCAGACTGGAGTCGCATAGTTTCGGCGCTGGTGCTGTAGCGAGGGCGTTGTCCGTTTGGAAACAGTGTGTCCAGGGGCCAACCCGCTTTCTGAGGTTCAGAGATGATGACTGCGGCATCATGGAGTGCTGCCGTGGTCACCTTGCCGCACGTGATGTTCTGGACTCGGCGGAAAGACAGCTCCCTGCTCAGGCTGCGCGCGAGCTGCGCGAACTTATCGCCCCATTCGACGAGATCTTCGAATCCCGGTCGATCGCTGACCCTGGAATACCGACTTCGGAGTCGTGGTGGCACCGCAGGTTCGTCCCCTGACCCGGAGTGGCGGCGAATCTGGATCAGGTGGCCAAGCCTGCTGATCACGAGGTCACCGTCTTTAGAACGCGGGGCAGGTGAGCGTGGAGGTGTTCGATCTCGACCTCACGGCCGCGGGCGCGAACGCGTCTGGCGGTGAGTTCCACCAGGCCAGCAGCACGGTGTTTTCCGCCTGCGCAACCGAGAGCGATCACTTTCGGGCCGGCGGGCAGGAGCGCGTAGGCGACGAGGTTGTCGATGAGCTCTGGAGCTCCGGGGGTGTTGAGGACGATGTCCTGC
This sequence comes from Nonomuraea insulae, assembly GCF_042656245.1. Classification (NCBI taxonomy): domain Bacteria; kingdom Bacillati; phylum Actinomycetota; class Actinomycetes; order Streptosporangiales; family Streptosporangiaceae; genus Nonomuraea; species Nonomuraea insulae. The sequence continues at coordinate 166,284 of NZ_JBHSPA010000037.1, read as the reverse complement.
ACGCGGGGATGCAGGCCGTCCAGGTTGAGGATCTCCTTGGCGGCCGCGGGATCGCGTAGGCGTTCACGGACGTCTTCGATCCGATCGGCTTCAGGCGGGATGGGTAGGCCGTCGGGCCCGATGGGCTGGTGCAAGTAGCCGAATGAGATCAGGCGTAGCGGTGTCATTGATCAAGTTCTCCTGTCGGTGGTGGTGTCGGTGAAGGTGGGCATGCCGAGGGCGACCAAGCGCGCGCGGCCGTCGGCGGGGATCCGGTTGAGGCTGGCGAGCTTGGTCTTGGCAGCTTCGTAGAACCTGTGCCGCTCGAATATTGAG
>NZ_JBHSPA010000037.1:52435-165815 GCF_042656245.1 Nonomuraea insulae | reverse complement strand
AGGACGCCGCCGAGCCTGTGCCGCTCGAATATTGAGTTACGTGGCCTGAGCTGCGGTTAAGCGGCGTGGTGGTATTCGCTGATCATGCCTGCAACGACGGGTTTTCGGCGGACGGTTCGCTGGCCGTTGAGTTTGGTCACGTCGCGGGTGGGCTGCGTTGCGATGTCCGGGGGACGTTGGTGCCGGGACTGGTGTGGCCGGTGCCCGTTGTAGTGGATCAGGTACTCCTGGAGCACGTGTGCCAGGTGGTGTTCATTGAGGATCAGGATCCGGTCGAGGAGTTCGCGGCGCAGGGTGCCGATGACTCGCTCGCAGATGGCGTTCATCCGAGGAGTCCGCGGCGGCGTGGTGATGATCCGCAGCCCTTCAGCTGTGAAGACCGCGCTGAAGGCGGAGGTGAAGAGCGGATCGCGATCGTGGATCAAGAACCGCAGCCCAGCGATGCGGTTGCCCAGGTCCATGACCAGGTTGCGGGCCTGCTGTACCGTCCATGCTCCGGTTGGGTGCGCGCTCACTCCGGCCAGGTGTAGTCGCCGGGTGCCGTGCTCGATGAAGACCAGCACATACAGCCGTTTGAGTAGCACGGTCTCGACCACCAGGAAATCGCAGGCGATGATCGCGTGGGCTTGAGCGGTCAGGAACTGCCTCCAGGTCGGCCCGGCCCGGCGGGGCGCCGGATCGATGCCGGCGGCGTGCAGGATCTCCCACACCGTGGAGGCCGCTGTCGAGTAGCCCAGGCGCGCCAGCTCACCCTGGATTCTCCGGTGTCTCCAGGTCGGGTTCTGCTGCGCCATCCGCACGATCAGTGCCTTGACCGGCCGGCGAGTGCAAGGCCGTCCCGGGTGTCGTCTGTCGGTGAAGGTCCACTTACGCCTCACCAGGGTGCGATGCCAACGCAATATCGTCGCCGGGGTGACCGGGAACACCTCCGCCCATCGGCAGCGGCGGATCAGCCGGGACAACGCCGCGAGCCAGAGCCGGTCGACATGACCCCACTGCGGTCGACTGCCGAGTTGGCGGCGGAGCACGTGGTTCTCCTGACGGAGCACCAGCAGCTCGACATCCTTGGACAGATCAGAGCGGATCAGCGCGGTCAGCAGGCCGAACAAGCCCCTCACTAACCGGTAGACAAGCGACAACAACACCTCAAGATGGTCGCAGCCACTGCCCTGATCATGCAGCAATACCCCAGCTCACAGCACGAAACCGTATTTTCGAGCGGGACAGGCTGCGTCTCTGCCTGATCACGGTAGAGGACGATGCTCCGCTCGATCGCCGCCAGGGCTTCGCGGCGTCGCAACTGCCCGGCTAGCTGCCTGAACTGAATCGTCAACCACTCAGCCAGTTCGAGCAGGAGGAACGTCGCGGCAGATCCCCGGCGCTCTCCAGGAGCTCCTCGGGCAGCAATTGGCTGCCCTCGTCCGAGTGAGTCTCGAGTGAGGTCAGGCTGCGGGCGCGATGGAGTGCGACGTGGGTGGGGACCGCCACTACGGTGCCTATTCCCAGGACGAATACCCACCCCGTTCCGCTCAGGGCCGCGACCATCGTCGCCGCTCCGAGCAGACAAGCGCTTCCGGCGGCTACAGGGGACCACCGGCGCCTCCCGGTCATCCTTTGATGGTGGCAGAGTCACCGAGCCCTGACAATGAGGCAGTTTGTGCCTGATCAGGGACGGAGACAGGCGGCGGTCAGACGCTGCACCAGCCGCATCAGGCGTGCTTCTGCTGCCAACGCGGACGGCAGGTCGCGACTGCACAATATCGCTTGAGCGCCCGCTTCAGAGATGATCTTCGCCTATTAAAGACTTGCAGGCGAGACTGTCGGACGGGGTTTCGGCACTCGCACCCTCACCGACCGGTAGACAAGCGACAACAACACCTTGCGAATGCTCCCAGCCGCTGCCCTGACCATGCAGCAAAACCCCAGTTCAGGGCACGAAACCGTATTCTCGAGCGAGACACCCGCAGCGTGATGAGGTAGAGCAGGCGGACAAGCACAAGACGCGATCTTGCTTGCAGGGACGGTCCCGTCAAACCACAGGTCAGAGCTATCGTGTCTGGGTTGTGACGCAGCACAGGCTCCGGCCTGGGCGTGCACCGCTGGGTGCCGAAAGCACGATAGCGCTGCACTGGGTCCGCCGTCTGCGCATCCGCTAGGAGATCCGCGACGACATCCACGAAGCGTTCATGACTCTCGCCGCCGCGATCATCTGCTGGCGACGCCTCGTCCGAAGGTCCTTTGTCAGGACCTCTAAGTGCCTTCGACCTCAAGCCGTCAGCAGGTCAAGCTCTGCCGTTGCCGCCTCAACCCCTGCTAACTTGGCTCGGATTCGGCGCTCCTGCTCACCCACGCGGTTTACGCTCTGGATCACTTTGTTGAGCGCGCTCTCAAGCGCCTGCTGCAAGCCACCGGAGTCGATGGTCTCGCGTGTCCAGGTGTCGAGGAGCTTGTCACCGTCCGCAAGGGCGATCACTGCTTCCCGGTTAGCGAACCTGCGCTGTACGAACGCGTCCATCTCGTCCAGCGACGAGAAATCGGCATTTTCTACCAACTCGGCGCAGTCTGGATCGACGCACACATATGCCCACGCGCTTCGCTCTTCGGTGGCAGCCGCCACTTGCGTAAAGAGGACGAGATGTCCACTGAGGCGGAAGGTTCCCGTTAGGGGGACCTCGTACTCGTGCCACACGTCTAGGTCGGAGGCTTCGGGTCGGGGACGCCAAGGAGGATGCCCACGCTTGATCATGGAGTCTAGATTCACCGCCCTACCTCCTCTCATCCCTCTGCCTATTGAAGCATTGGATGAAGCGTTCCGTCACGTCGAGATCCCACGGGATGTCCTGTCTCTGCACAGGGTCGTCTGCAGGCCAGATCACCGAGACGTGACTCAGCTTACCGTCGCAAGCTGCGGAAATGCGGCCTGGGGTATGCAGGATCGCGAAGTCGGCCTTCCTTAGGTCTCGCGCCGTTGTATATCGTACGCTGGCCCGCTCGATATCTCTGGGAAATACCGCCTTGAGCACGTAGCGGGCAGCCTGCTCGATCGTGAGCATGCCGGTTAATAAAGATATCTCCCGCTCTCGATCGTATCGCGGCTCATTCAGGTATTTGTCCGCTTTGCGTGCAAATTGGGTGAGCACTGTTTCGTCGCCTATGCACAGCCATGGTGTCTTGGTCGCGCGACAGGCGCGACTTCGCACATAGGACGAATCAGGCTCCGACATAGCTGCCGAGCCTATATAGGTACGTGCCAATTGTCACGTAGGGTTCAAATGTTTCGACGCGCCGCTTATTGTTGACGCCCTCTTAGGGTGATAGCGGACGTCCAAATAGGTAGTTCCTGTAGCGGGATAGTCCGAGGGGGTGTGTCATTGGCTGATCGCCAGTAGGGGTGACCTGCCCGGATCGCCGCAGCGAGCCTTGCACGAGCAGAGTGTCGGTGCTGGCGAGGCGAACGGGCATCCGTGCATGGCCGGCCTTCGCCGTGTCCCCGCATCGGTGGGTCCCTCGTGGCGGGCCGGCGAAGCGAAGGGTCTCGACACTGTCCTGCGAAGGACACAGTCTTCCCTCAACGGCGGCAGGAATCTCGACGTCGAGAAATCATCGTGCGGTGTGCGTTGTGTGGTGTCAGAACGCGTGCATACGCACTTGTCGGTCGACTCGCACTTGTAGGGCTTCATCGCGGGAGGGGCAAAGTGGTGTGCCGGAAGCCGATGTGTCGGAACGCAACATAAGAAATCGAGTGCAGCGTGCTGCTGACCTGCTAGGTGGCAGGCATGGCCTGGTCAGTGGCGTTACCAGATATCGGATCCATCTCAATCGCGTGGGAGAGATAGGAAGCTGGACATACGGGACATAAGCCCCGAAGGGTGTCAGAATTAGGACAAAGGCGCTGACCTGCGCATTCATGATGGCACCGTGTTCGCAGTGTGCCTGCCGAAACTCAGTGCGGACCAGTACTGTCAGCAAGCCGAACAAGCACCGCACCAACCGGTAGGCAACGACAACAACACCTCGCGATGGTCGCAGCCGCCACTCTGATCATGCAGCAAAACACCAGCTCACAGCACGAAAACCGTGTTTCCGAGCGGGACAGCGTACACCATTGCCAAGATCACGAACGTGATCCCAGGTGACCCAGACCAGCCATTCGTCGCCCCAGAACCCCTCCTTCCACCGGCCGAAGGGCTCTGCACTCGAAGTACGCGAGTTCTTGGGCCTCACACCCGCTCCCAGGCCAACCGAATGGCTCTCACTGGAACCGGCTGGCAACCCCATACCCGGTGCCGGAAGCGATCCGACCGTGCCAGAGTGATCCACATGATCCCCGCACACGTCCCTGACGAGCCGCCGCTCACCTACGCCGACAGCTTCGACGTGCCGGTCCTTTTCCGTAACGGGCCTGCGAGGAAGCCCAGGAGGCAGTGGCGGACGGCCGTGCTCAAGCCGTGGGCGGGGTCGGGCGGGTTCCCGGCGGCCGACGGCTGGTACGTCTCGACCACCACCTGGCGGGAGATCATCAAGGCCGCCATTGAGGTCGGCCGCGACGTCACCCCGCACTTGCGGAATCAGCCGCGGTATGCGCACGGGGAGCTCGTCGCCCGGGTTGCGCCGCTGTACGCCTATCTCGGCATGCACCCCTTCATGTCTCCGTTCCTCGTACCAGGCATCAAGGGCCGGCGCCTGACCCTGAACCCGGTGTACGCGTACGGCACCGAGCGCAGCGCGAAGAACGCAGCCGGCTACCGGCTGGGTATGACGATGGCCGAGTGGGCCTGCCGCGCACTGCTGGGCCTCGGTCAGACCGAGCACCTCGAACTGGGTGGCCCGATCTCCGCCCTGCGCAACACGTTCAAGGATCCGAAAGAGAAGCTGCCCGACCTGTGGGGGCAGCACCAGGCAGAAAATCTGTACTGGCTGATCGAGGCCAAGGGGGGCGACGTGGGTCTCGGCACACTCCGCAAGGGGTGGGAGCAACTGGCCGCCGGCAGCAAGATTCTCGGCTCGTACTCCCACCGCACCGTCCTGGTCGGAGCGTGTGTGCGGCCCGGTGACGACCTCTTCCTCACCATCGACCACGGCCTGCACTTCGGACAGCCGCCGCTCACCGCAGCCGGATTCGACATCGACGACGAGTCAGCGGGCGGCCCGGGCAATCTCGAAGACCGTCTCGGCGACAGCGACGACGCGCTCATCGGTGCGGCCCGCGCCCAGATGCTCGCCTACCTGGCGCTGCGCTCCGCTCCTGCCTCGCAGCTCCGCACCGTGCTCGTTTCCGCCGACCGCGCGTCCCGTCGTCGGCGCTCCGGGCTTACCACGCCCCTGGAAGGCGACGACTTCACCCGCGCCATGAGGGCCGAAGCCCGCGGAGTAGCGCCCTACACCGAGCGGCACACGCTGCGCGCCAGGGTCCGTTCCTGGGGCCTTGACGACTTCCTCACCTGCCGGATCCCCGGAACCGAGGTTCACCTCGGCATGTCCCGGAAGCTGTACGCCGCCTGCGAGCGCCTCCACGAGGAAGACCTGGCCATCGCTCAGCGCACCTTGGGGCTGCGCGCCGAGGACCTGCGGGCCGATGACCAGGAACTCAGCGACGACGCTCAGGAAGAACAGCGACTCATCCAGCGGCGGATCTTCCGCGAGCAGCAGGAGGAAGCCCGCCCCCGGCTGCGCCCTCGGCTCCGCGACGCCTTCGAGCGGGGAGCGACAAGCGACTGGAGTGATCTGCTGCGCCGTCCTCAGGAGCCAGAACTCGACCTGGAAGGCGACGAGGGGCTTCTCGAAGCGGCGACGCCGGAGACGTACCTGGCCGTCAGCCGCTACGGTCTGCCTCCAGCACGCGCCTAGCTATCAGGGGCCCATTCGATCAGGTGACCTCAGGTATCCGGGCTACAGGGGAAGCTCATCCGACGTGGATGACATGGCTACGTGTGCTACAGGCCTTGATGAGCGGCTGAGGAACTCATGCGTGTGAAGGCGTCCGGCGTGACGATGGGGATGCCATAGGCGCGAGCCTTACGTGCCTTTCCCGACATCGAGTCAGGGTCGGCGGCGACCAGCAACCGGACGCGTTTGGTGATACCGATGTGGGGGACATAGCCAAGCTGGCGCGCCTGCTCCTCCCATATTTCTCGCCCGCCCGCCATTTCTCCGGTGAAGACGACGAGATCACCAGGCTGGAGACGGAAGCCGCCGGCGGCGGAGAGATGGTGGGGTACGTGGCTCGATGCCAGCGCGGCTTCGACCGCTGCCGATGGGAGATCGAGCAGGGCGGCGACGAGGTCGAGCTCGTGGCGTTCGGTGGGTGTGACGATGCCATCGGCCTTGGCGGCTTGGGCCAGCGCGTTCAAGTACTCGTGGTGCAGGCGGATGGCTTCTGTACGGCTGAGATCCAGCTGGGCGGCCAAGGCGGTCAATGCGTCGGCTTCGGTGGCCGAGATGTGGTGGTCGAGCAGAACTTGGTCGAGCAGCGCGAAGTAGGGGTCGGCGCGGACGGTGTCGGAGGCGCGCGGTAGCCGGTCCAGGATCCGGGCGAGGAAATGGGTGTCGCGTTCGGCGGACACGCCTCGCCGGACGGGGGTGGAGCCGGTGCGTGGAATGGCTGGCCAGGGGAGTGCGGTGGCGTTGCGAAGGAGGTGGGTCCATGGTGAGTCGGGGCGGGCGAGGCTGAGGTAGTGGCGTAACAGCGCGGCAGTGGCTCGGGCGTCGATGAGCGCGTCGTGGTGACCGTCGAGCGAGATGTCAGCGACGGCGCAACAGCCGGCGAGGGTGCGGGGGGCGGCAGGCAGGAAGCGGACAGCCTCGGTCATCGTGCAGATGCCGATAGCGTCGAGATTGGGGATCGGGGCCCCGGTCCGGCCGAATTCGTACTGCAGGAACCCAAGGTCGAAGCGGAGGTTGTGGGCCACGGGGACGCGGCCCTGCAGCAGGCCGGTGAGTGTGCCCGCGATGTCCTTGAAGGCGGGCGCGTGTCGGACGTCGGCGGCGGTGATGCCGTGGATGTGTTGTGGTCCCAGGTCGCGTTCAGGGTTGACCAGGGTGCTCCATTCGGCGGTGACGTGTCCGATCGGGTCGAGCAGGACGACGGCGACCTCGATGATCCGGTCGTGCCACGACGGACGCAGGCCGGTGGTTTCCACGTCGATGACGGCGTATCCCAGTTGGGTGCTGTTCATCTCCTTGCCTGCGGGTGCCGATTAATCATCCGGCCAGGTCCAGCCGCATGCCGATACTCCTTCAGGATGCCTCCAAGCCGATCACGTCGATGGATGTCGAGCGCCGTGATCTGGGCTGGTGCGGCGTTGGGAATGGGAAGCGGTCGGAGCGGAGCTGCCTGGCGGAGAGCCCGATGCGGCCGGTGTTCGTTGTAGAAGGTTTCGAACTCGCGCAGAGCGTGCAGAAGGTGGTGCTGGTTCCAGATCAACGTCCGGTCCAGCAGTTCGCGTCGGCAGGTCTGGATCCAGCGCTCCATGATGGAGTTCATTCGCGGTAGCCGGACACCGCTCTTGACGATGCGTATTCCGGCATCGGCCAGCACCGCGTCGAAGGCCGCGGCGAACTTGGCGTCCCGGTCACGGATGAGGAACTTGGCCGAGCTACCCACATCTTGCAGGTCCATGGCGAGGTTGCGGCCGAGTTGGGTGACCCACTGGCCGGTGGGGTGGGCGGTGACGCCGAGGACGCGGATGCGGCGGGTGGCGTGCTCGATGACCGCCAGAACGTACAGGCGGGCGCCGGTGAGGGTGCGGACTTCGAAGAAGTCGCACGCCAGCAAGGCATTTGCCTGGCTGCGCAGGAAGGTGGCCCAGGTTGTGGCGGTCCGTTCGGGAGCCGGGTCGATGCCGTGTGCTTTGAGGATCTCCCACACGGTGGAGGCAGCGACCTTGATGCTGAGCGCGGCCAGCTCACCGTGAATGCGCCGGTAGCCCCACGAGGCGTTCTCCCGTGCCAGTCGCAACACCAGCAACTGTATGGGCCGGATGGTACGCGGACGTCCGCGCCCGCGAGGTGCGCTGGCTGCGGCGTGACGGCGCCGCAGCAGATCGCGGTGCCAGCGCAGGACGGTGTCCGGGCGGACCAGCAACACAAGGTGCCGGAGTCTCTCCGTGGGCAGGCGGTGAAGCAGCCCAGCGAGGAGGTACCGATCAGTCGGCGTGAAAGCGGGCTTGGTCACCTGCCGCTGCAGCACCATCAACTGGTGCCGTAACACCAGGATTTCGATCTCTTTGTCCCGGTCGGTTCGGGGGAGCAGCCCCAGGAACGAGAAGGTGGTCGTCACCGTGAGGTAGGCCAAGCGCAATAGCACGATCGACCATCATGCCGTGCGGGGCGCGCGCGACGGGAGCGGGGGAGAACGCATCACCTCCATGACCTGCACGGATGAATACTCGGCACCCGCAGCCCACGGCGCGGCTTCCGGCGTCCTACTAACCCACGGCCTCCAGCGGACCATAGAGGAACGACGTCGGCGGGCAACCACCCCGATTTTCAGCCCGGAACGGGCCTCCCGTCAGGGAGATCGGTTACTAACCCCGAGGCCGAGTACTTCACCTCGGATGCGCCGGTGCCCCCATCGTGGGTTCTGCCGGGCCAGCCGGAGCACCAGATCCCGTAGTTCGTCCGGGACCGGCGGGCGCCCGACTGTGCTCGGGTAACTCCAGTGCTGGGTGACCAGCCGGCGATGCCGGGCCAGCAAGGTGCCCGGCGTCACGATCCGATGGAGCCGAAGCCGCTTGGGCAACAGCCGTGCCAGCGCCGTCAGCAGCGCCCGGTCGGCCCAGTCCGGTCGCGGCCGGGCGACCTGACGATGCAGGACGGCGACCTCGTGCCGCAGCACCAAAATCTCCACATCCTTGGAGGCATCGCTTCGCACGAGGAGGCTCAACCAGCCGAACAACCGGACCATCAGCAGGTACAGGAGGCGTAGAAACACGAACGCTGAGCATAGAAGACCAGGTCAGATGCCGTGGACGAGTTATGGCACCGCACAGGCGTCTTCAGCACCGTAATGCCGATGGCGGCGAAGATCTCATTGAAGACGGTGGTGAATTTGGCGTCTCGGTCGCGGATGAGGAAGCGGAACGAGCCTGCTCGCTCGCCGAGGTCGATCAGGAGATTGCGGGCCTGCTGAGCGGTCCATGCGCCGGTCGGATGGCAAGTGACGCCCAGGACGTATACGTGTCGCGTGTGGACCTCCATCACGAACAACACGTACAGGCGCTTCAGAAAGATCGTGTCAACGTGGAAGAAGTCGCAGGCCAGGGGGCCTTTGGCTGTGAACGTAAGAAGGTCCGCCAGGAGGTGTCGAGATGTCGGGGCGCCGGTCCGAAGCGGCTCGAGCGCAGGATGCGCCGCACGGTCGCCGCGCTGACCTGGAAGCCGAGTCGCACCACCTCGAGGTGCACCCGTCGATTGCCCCACCCGGGATTCTCCCTCGCCAAGCGGAGGATCAGGTCACGAATCTCCTGGCTCGTTCCTGGACGCTCGGGCCGATGTGGGTAGGTAGGTCCAGGCCCGGCGCAACAGACGACGATGCCACGTCAGTAACGTCGCCGGGGTAACCAGCCGATGGGCGCGCAGCGCCGCCGGCAACCACCGGGCCAGCGCCGCAAGAAAAGCCCGATCAGCCCAACCCAGCTTCGGGCGTCCGACCTGACGCCGCAGCACCGCCACCTCGTGACGCAACACCATGATCTCCGCGTCCTTCGACGCCTGGCTACGGCCCAGCAACATCAACCAGCCGAACACTCGCAGCGTGATCAGATAGAGCAGGCGAACAAGCACAAGACGCGATCTTGTCTGCGAGAACGGAGCCCGTCAAGCCGCAGGCCAGCGCCATCGTGGCCACGTTTTGACGCGGCACACGACCATGCCTGCTGCCAATTCAGTGCGGTCTTAGCCTAGTTGACGCTGCAGATCCTGTGCGGATGCCAGCAGCTCGTCCGGAGCACGACAACCGTTCTCGTACGCCATTAAGACATCGGTCAGTTGGCGACTTGCCGCTGCAGAGTCGCCGAGGAGCAGATACGCGTAGGCCAAGTTCAGCCGAGCGCTCAGGGCGTCCTCGTTGTCGCTGCCGAGGTGCGAGGCCAGTGGGTCGACTAGGGCAGCCAGTTCGCGGGTGGCGCGGTTGACCTCGCCCTGGCGAAGAGCGACCGCCGCCGCCTGACTTAGGGTTCTCAAGGTGTCAGGGTGCCCCGTCCCCAGAACGTCGCTCTGCGCCTCAGCTAAAAGCCGCAGCTGATGCTCGGCGGCGGTGTCCTGCTCTTGCTCGAAGTACACGTCCGCCAGGTGCCGGCGCACCGAGAGCAGACTGGGATGGCCGGTGCCGTGAGAGGCGAGGACAGAGGTCAACAGGGACTGCAGCATGGCCTGCGCCTCGGCATGTCTGTCGAGCAGACGAAGCGTGTCGGCGTGGCCCAGGCGGGCGACGACTGTCTCAGGGTGAGTGGGACCAAGCGCCGCTGCCAATGCCTCGGCCGCTGCACGGAAATGTCCCTCGGCCTCGGCGGGCCTCCCCGTCGCGGAGAGCAACCCCGCGAGAGTGCCCTGGGCTCGATGGGAGGACGTGTGCCCTTGGGGGGCGATACGGGCCCACGTCGCATGGATGGCGCGCAGCTCTGTCTCAGCCTCGTCGAACCGACCGAGCTGTAGAAACGCGTTGCAGACGTTGTGTCGAGTGACCAGCGTGCTTGGATGGTCGTGGCCCAGCGTCCGTCTTTCCAGGCGGAGAGTCGCCTCGAACTCGTCGAGGGCCTGCTCGACTTCACCGAGTTCGAGCAGTAGGTCCGCCAGTTCGTGGCGGGAGGTTAGCGTATTGGGAGAAGCGTCGCCCAGCGCGTTCGCCATGTCGGGAACCAGTTGCTCGAACGAGTTGCGGGCCTCGGCGAGGTTTCCTCGGCCACGCAGCACTCTGGCGAGTTCGTGGCGCGCCGCGAGGGTGGTCGAATGCTCGGGGCCTAGGACGGCGATCAGATGCGGGACGAGTCTTGAGAACTCCGTGTGCGCGCCCTCGACATCCCCCCGGTCGAGGCGGAACCGGGCCAATTCGTGGCGAGCGGTCAACGTATTCGCGTGATCTGGACCGAGCGCCCGCGTCGCTGTGCGCAGAATGTCACCGAAGTCTGCCTCCGCTTCATCGAGACGATCCTGATCGCGTTTCAGCAGGGCGAAGTTGTGCCGTGTCGTCAGCACAGTCCTGGGGCCGTCATCGGGAGCGGTGTGGGCGTATGCAGTCAGGGCATGGCCAAACTGCTCCTCCGCCACTGACCACTGGCCTGACTGCTGCGCGTACACCGCCGCCCGATCTGCGAGGTCGCCTCGCATCCGGTGCTCCAGCGCGGCAGCGTGCGTCGTGTCTGCCGCGACGTGGACACAGTGCGGCAGCAGTAGCCGCCACAGAGGCCAGTTCGCCGGGACGACCGGGTCGAGCCCTTTCGCCACCATTGCAAGCAGGGCGGTCGACAGAGTCGCGTACACCGGTGCTGCCTCGATGGCGGGTGGCTGGGTACGGGTGATCTCCCTGACAAGCGGGTGGACGATCAGTGTCTCGGCCGTCGAACCGAGCCCCTCGAAGCGCCGACGGTGCAGCAGTCCGCACCCAAGCAGACCGCGTACCGCAGCTTCGAGCCCAGACGAGGACAAATTCTTGAAGTCGTTTGCGGCAGCGAGCACACTCCTGCGAAGCAGGGCGACCGGCAGTGGCTCAGGTGCGAAGAACGAAATCAGCCGGAACAGCGGCCGCGCGGCCACTGTGCCCCGCATCTCCAGCAGATCCAGCGACATCTCCCATGTACGGGCCAGCGGGCCGTGTGGATCGTGCGGCAGCGCTGTGACCGCCTCGGCGAACTCCGTGTCCAGCGACTCCCGATACGCAGCGAATGTCCGAGGCACCTCCGACTCGGGGAGCACCAGGTCACCGCTCGTCATCGCCAGATACTTGCCCACGAGCAGCAGAGCGAGAGGAAGGCCGCCCAATTGCCGCGCCAGGTGTACTGCATCGCCCTCGGAGCCGGCGTCGGGCGCCAGTTCACGGAGCATCTCGGCGCCTTCGGCCTCGGAGATCGGGGCAACGGCATGGATTGCCGCCGACGTCCACCAAGAGTCGGAGCGCTGGTCGCGGCTTGTCACTACCACCGTGTTCCCCGTGACCGGCTGCCTGATCCAGTCCCGCACCAGCGCCGGGTCGTCGGCGTTGTCGACGACCAGCAGCCATGGCGCAGTGGTCGACCTGTTTAGAGCGTCCCACAGCACATCTCGGGCTGCCTCGTGGTTGCGCCACACCTCACGCGCCTCGGCACGCTCCACCCCTGCTTGTACGGCGACCTCACGCAACGCCGCCACGAAGGCGGCCGGGGTCGCGGCATCGACCCACCACACTGTCCGCCGTACGGCGACTCGTCGGGCGAGCGCCAGCGCGACCGTGCTTTTGCCGGTGCCGCCCATCCCGCAAAGGACCAACCGCCCGCCGGCGTTCGCCACCCGCTCCTCCAACGCGGTCAGCAGCGCCTCCCGTCCGCGGATTCGGTGCTCGACCAAGTCCTCGGGCACTGCCAGCGACAGGTCGCCGATGGACGCGTCGCTGATACCCGGCAGCGGCGGAAGACTCAGATATCGCTCGGCCAGGAAGTAGAGTTCGGGCCTGGCCAGGAGATCTGTCAGAGCAACCGCATCGAAGATGTCCAGCTTGACCTGGTGGACATCCCGCGCCTCATCCTCCAGCGTATGTCGTGTGCTTACCGGCACCGGGGCCACTGTGAAGTACAGCACGTGTTGTACGGGACTGCCTTGGCCGCAGATCGAGGCCAAATCCCTTCTGATCTTGGCGGGGACGCGGTCCTTCTGGATCGTGCAGGCCATGACGACCTTCTCCGTCGAAGCTAGGCGCGCGAAAGCCGAGACCGGCGACGGAGCCGCGGCAAGGCTCGTCCAGAAACTCTCGGCGTCCCGACCCTGATCGCCCCCGCTGCTTACGGGGCCGGTCGCCGGCACCAAATTGCTCACGAGCACCAGACGGGCCACGTCCAGACAGAGCTGTTCGAACTCGTGGTGCGCATTGCGCTCCCCAAGAGTGTCCAGGGCGAACCGGATCAACAGACTGAACTGCCTGGGAGTGTTCACCAGTCGGCTCCTCACCTCGGCTCCCACAGGAATCACCGACAGTGTGCCGCACCCCGCTGACATTGGTGCTGATCGGCCGAGGTGCAAACCTGATCATCCCGCCACCATCGATCCGAAACAAGCTTCCCCTCGGGCTGATCAGGCGGCTGAGGCATGCGCGTCGCGCGAAAAATACCAGGTCACGGGCTGATCGCTGCCCTTCCAGCGCACAGTGATCGACCGAAACCACCGGTCCGGCACGGCACACACCGACAGCACACACAAAGGCGGCGGCGGCCGCGCACTCGTCAACCCGACCGACGCAGCCGCCGCTCTGATCGCGCAGCAAAACCCCAGCTCACAGCATGACACCGTATTTCCGAGCGGGACACCCTGGCCGCGGAGTGGGCTGGCCGCGAGCCGGACGCTGGACCGACGTTCCTGTGCAATCGCAGGCGCTTACTGTCCCATCAGCCCCTTATGCCACAACTGCCGTCTTGTCGCCCTCAATCCACAAGAATCATGCTAGGTCGGCATAACTCAGTCACTTTCCACTCCGTGTGGTCTGACCTCGGGCCAGGTTGTCTGTACCGTGTTGACTCCGGACCTGAATCATCCACATACTTGCTACATCTTGATGAATCAATCTGAATCAGAGTGCATAGCTGGCTCTGACGACGGAGGCAAGTTCCCTGTGGTGATGGACGACGGTGTGGATCCGCAGATCAAACGGCTGGTGCTTGGAGCAGAGTTGAGACGGTTGCGCGACATGGCCGGCATTTCCGGGCGAGAGCTCGCGGATCTCATCGGGATCAGCCAGTCCAAGGTGTCCCGTATCGAGGCCGGGGCGGCGATGCCGTCGTCCGTCCAGGTGGCGAAGTGGGCGGTGGCGGTGAGCGCCCCCGAGGATGCGCGGCAGGTGCTCGACTCGCTCGTCCAGGCGGCGTTCACTGAGGTGCAGACCTGGCGTACGGCATTGCACACCCGGCCTCACCTGCAGCGGGACATCCAGAAGCTGGAGCAGAGCACCCGCCGGATCTTCACCTATCAGCCGGCGCTGGTGCCGGGCCTCCTGCAAACGGCGGAGTACGCCAAGCGGGTGCTGACCCTGTTCCAGCCCGGCCATCCGGAAGGCAAGATCGCGAACGTGCTGGCGGCCCGGCTGGATCGCCAGCTCATCCTGTACGACGAGAGCAAGGAGTTCGAGTTCCTGATCACCGAGGCGGCGCTTCGCTGGCGGCCCGGCCCGCCGCGACTGTTGCTCGCGCAACTGGACCGGATCGCGTCGCTGAGCACGCTGGAGAACGTCTCCGTCGGGCTCATCCCGCTGTCCGCTCAGGCCGTGGCCAGCATGACGCACGCATTCGTCATGTTCGAGACGGACGACCCGGAGACCGCTCACGATGGCGCCGCCCGCGAGGAGGGGGAGGACGAAGAGCGTGACACCGTCGTCACAGTCGAGACGGTGCACGCCAACCTCGTTGTCAAGGGTGACGAAAGCGTGGGCCTGTATCGCACGCGCTGGTCGCTGTTGCGACAGATGGCGGTTTTCGACGACGAGGCCAGGGTGTTCCTGTCCGAGGTTGCTGACACCATTCGTGCGGGCAGATGACCCATGCCGATCACCTGCCCGCACGGAGGGGTATGCCGGGGCCAACCGGCCCCGGCGTCCCCCGGCCTCGGCCGCTCAGATCAACCGGCCTCGGGCCAGTCGGCCGGTACGTCGAACTCGCCGGACTTCACGGCCCCGGTGAAGTCACGCCACTCGTCCCGGTCGAACAGCAGCACGGGCCCCTGCGGGTCCTTCGAGTCGCGCACGGCCACCAGGTGGATCATGGCGACCTCGACGCACGTGCCGCCTTCGCAGGGGCTGCGGAATCGCACCGACGCGTCCAGTTTGATTCGGTCCATTTCGAGACTTCCTTTCTTGGTGGTGGGTTTTTCTTGCTGATTTCACGATCGCGCGCTGCGGGGGGAAAGAACCCGGTCGTCGGCCGGGTGCCCGCTGGGTGCGTTCTGGGTGTGCATACGCTGCTCTCCGGAGTTCACGGAGATTTCACGGAGGAAATTCAGAGGGAGAGAGATGACGGGAGAAATAGCGGTTCCCGGCGGCGCGCGACCGGTGCTGCGTCTGTTCGGGCCCGTAGAGGTCAGCGAGCGAGAGAAGCGCTGGTCGCTGGGCCCGCCGCAGGAACGGCGCCTGCTCGTGGCATTGGTGTTGGCCGAAGGAGATACGGTCGGCCTCGCCAAGATTGAGGAGTGGGTCTGGGACGGCGTGGAAAGCGAAAGGGAACGTTCCGACGCCATCCACAAGCTCGCCAGCAATCTCCGGCGTAGTTTACGCAGGGCGGGAATCCAGGTGGATCTGCCCGGAACGGGAATGGCGTACCGCCTGATCATCGACGACGACCTGGTAGATGTCCGGCGATTTCGCGCGCACGTGAAAAGAGCCGCGCGCCTCATGGCGGAGGGCGAGGAACACCTGGCCTCCCAGGCGCTCGCCGACGCGCTTGGCTGGTGCCAAGGGGCCCCGTTCGCCTCCCTGCCCGGCCCACTGATTGGCGGGGTCAGGGCGCGCATCGCGAGAGAGGTCCAGGACGCGCGGCTGCTCCTGTCGGAGGCCGAGATCAGGCAGGGCCGTCACCGTCCACAGGTCGCCCCGCTGATCGGCCTGCTATCAGAGGACCCCGGCAACACCCAGGCCACGTGGTTGCTCATGCACGCGTATTACCGGGAGGGCCGCCTGGACCTCGTGCAGCAGGTGCAGGACCGGGCCAACGCGTACGCACGGGAGGAGACCGCCACCGACATCCAGGAGTTGCGGGAGCTCGGCCAGCGGATGTTCGACAAAGACCCTGTCCTGCTCAATCCGGAGTCGGTCGTCTTCCCGCGCGAAGTGCCGCCCCGGTACGCCTCCACTGTCACCCGCGTGGACCGCGTGGACGATCCGGAGGACGACCCGGTCTCACACGGGTCCGCCGCTGCGGAGGAGGAGGCGCCGCAGCCAGGAGAGGACCCGGCACAGCCCTCCGCCGCTCCCGCCGGTTCCGCCCGCGACACCGTCATCAACCTCGGCGAGCGCGTGAAGACCTACCACGCCGACACGATGTACTTCGGGAAGCAGCCATGACCACACATGAAGTGGAACTGGCGGCGCCCGAGCCGCCGGAGAGAGGCAAAGAGCTCGCACGCGCACCCATGCCGGAGGACCCGAAGGCGGAAGAGGCCGAGGGAAAGCCGGATGCCCCTCCGATACCGCCGCCGCTCGACGAGCCCGGTAGCGAGGAAGAGCAGCGAAAGGTCGACACCGAACGCGATCGACGCGCCCAGGGCCTGCGTTACTTCCTCGGCCCGGACTATTACGCGGGCACCGGCCGGGCCGCCCGCGATCGCACGACGTCATTCGCCGCGGGGGACGCCCACAGCTACCACGCGGACGACATGCACTTCACCCGCACGTACAACTACTACGTCGCCTCGGAATTCGACACCCCACCCCGGTTCGGTGGCCTGACGAGAGCCCATCTGAACCTGCGGCGGCAACTCCACGTCGACACCGGGTCCGACGAGCTTCTGCGCGCTCGGATCCGGATGGGCGCTGTCGTCCTGAGCGGCGACGATGGCAACGGCAGACGTGACAGCGCCCTCTGCGCTCTGGCGGGAATCGTTCCCGTCGCACGCCCGGCGGACGAGGCACACGACTTCCCCGTGGAGATCGCCGAAGTCGACACCATCGGAGCCCTCTTTCCCCGGCCTCCGGGCGACGGGCCGCCGGGCTGGCAGCTGAAGCCCGGCCGCGGCTACGTGTTGGACGCCTCCGGCCTGCGTGCCCGTATCAACCGGGCGCAGCTCGACGCACTGCGGGGAGCAACGGGCAATGAATCGTGGGTGATCGTGCTGGCCGCGCAGTTCGCCCTGGCCGAGGACCTTACGGGCCATCCCGACGTGGTCCCGCACAAGCGCCCGATCGTGATGGCGGTGCTGGAGAAACACCTGTGGGCGCGGCTGCAGCATGCCCGTCCCGAGGTTGTGCGGAACGCGCAGGGGCTGCTCGATTCCGCAGCCCTCGACGATGAGGTGGCCCGGCTCAGGTATCCGGCGGAGGCCGTCAGGCTGGCCGGGGACCTTGCGCTCCAACTCCTGGACAGCGCGACTGCGGAGGAGGTGCTCACCTGGCTGCCCGGCCGTCGCAGGGAGGAGTTGCGCGGGACGTTTCGCGGCGTCGATCCACGACACCAGGCTCTGCCGCTGGTCGCTGCCAGCGTGTTCCAGGGCCAGCCGGTGGGCAAAGTCGTCCGCGCCAACGAGCGGCTGCTGCGGCACGTCCCGGGCAAGCGCCTGCGGCAGGACCCGTTCGAGGACCCCCTGCCCGAGGCACTGGACGGGTTCGTCAAGGGATTCAAGGGGCTTGACGAACCGGAAGCGATGCGGGGCGACGATCCGCCGGTGGTCCTGCGGCCGGAGTCATTGGGTCGTGACGTGCTGACTGTGGTGTGGCGTGACATGCCCGGTCTGCGTCCCACTCTGCTCGGCTGGCTGGAGGCCATGGTCGAGGGCGACGACCCGGCCATGTGTATCCAGGCCGCGCAGGCGGTCGGCATGTTCGCTGTCCTCGACTTCGACCACGTCGCCGACACGACGCTCCGACGCTGGCGTGGCTCGGCGGAGAATCGGCACAAGCAGGCATTCCGCTGGGCCCTCGAAGCCGCCGCGGGCGCCGATGAGCGGACGGCGGAGCAGGTGCGGCGCCTGCTTCGCGCCGGTGCCGGTCGCTCCTTGCTGGCTCGCGGCACGCTGGTCGACGCGTACGGCACCCGCATCGGCGCCCTGTTCCCCGACGACGCCCTGCACGCTATCGACGTCCTGCTTCGCGACGCCGCCAGGAGGGCCGACACCGTGAAGGACTCCATCCTCTCCGTGGACAGCGTGCGCTTCCTCGTCGACTACCAGCAGATCCAGGTCTCGACCACGCTTGACCTGCACAGGATCGCGGCGATCGTCACCGAGATCTTCGCGAGCGGCGCCACCCTCCCCGTGCTGAAGAAGCTGCACGACTGGACCGGCGGGCCGTCGCAGAAGAAGGAGGAGGCCGAGACGTTCGTCAAGCGCATGGTGGCGGCCCGCGCGATGGCCCGCGTGGCGCGGCTGCCGGCCCCCGGCATGGCCCATCCGCGCCCGCCCGCGCTACTGGTCATGCTCGCCAACCGCGAAGTGACCGAGGAACGCCTCCAGCCGATCTGGCGGACCGCGCTCGCCGACAAGGACGTGGGCAAGCGCGCGTGGGACGTCCTGCGTCTGTGGGTGGAGGCTGCCGACGGCGACGAGGCGCTGATAGAGCCGGTCCGCGCCGTCATCGTACCGATGGCCACCGACCACGGCGGTCTGGACCTGCGGCGCTTTCACCATCAGATCCAGCAGTGGAAGAGGCGCCGTGGAGGCACCTCCTTCCGCGCCTTTCCCCTTATCTGAGCTTCTCGATGGGAGTCGAGCACACCATGACCGCAACTTCCACAACGCTCGGGCGCACGCGGCCGGGCCTCGGGCGGCGCGTGCTGGGCTGGTTCCGGCGCAACCGCTGGCACCCCCCCGAAGTGCCTCCGGTGAACGTCGTCGGTGGCTTCACCTTCACCACCCCCGCCCGCGACGACGCGTTCTCCTTCAGCGTGACCGTGAGGTGCTGCTGGTGCGCCAGCGGAGGGTACGACAGCGCAGCTCTGGAGCGGCTCATCGCCGAGCGCAGGCCACTAGACGAGCGCGTCATCCGCCGCGTCGTGCGCGGTGCCGCACGGGCGTACGAGCCGTACGACGCCAAGAGGGCCGAGGACGATGCGAACCAGGCCCTCGAGGACGAGGTCACCCGTTCGCTCGGCGCGGTGTCCAGAGACGACATGGCCGCGACCTGCTCAGCCTGGATCGAGCTCGATCTGGCCGAGCCGGTGCGCACCTTCCAGCAGCGAGAATGGCGGGCCAGGCTGGGCCTGGAGGCGCACCGCTCGACGTCGAAGCGCACTATTCAGACCCTTTCGGAGCTGCGCGACAGATGGCTGGTGTTCCTCGGCGCGGACCCCGCCGCTCTCACGAATGATTGGCGGGTCCCATTCGCGATCCGGCTGGCCGAGCAAGGGCAACAAGTAACCGAGACGGTGGCCAGCATGCACTGGCGGCGCCGGCGGGACGTCACCTTCGCGGTGAGCTTCTACAACGACGTCATCAAGCAGTACCGCAACGCCGGTCAGTACGAGTTCGCCAAGCAGGTCGAGGACACACTCAACAAGATGATCCAGGCATACAACCTGCCCCGCTACGACCTCGTGGGGGAGATGCTCCAGAGGGAACTCCTGCCGTACACCGAAAGCGATCCCATGGCGCACGTTTTCGGCCTGCGAAACGATCAGCACCCGGACGCCTCCGATCCGCAGCCCGAGATGTTCGGCACCAACTCGGGCGACGGCCGGACCAGCGGGGACAGGCCCGCGGACTTCTGGTATGAGGGCGAGGAGCTGGCAGAGGAACCCGACGATCAGGACGCCGAACAGCACGACGGGCCGCAACAGGGCGAGTCCGAAGAGGCGCCCGGCAGCCCGCCGGAGCAGGACGACGCCGACGACGGGCCCCACACAAGCCCGCTACCCCCTCACCCCACTGGGCACCCCGGCAACGGCCACGTGCCCTCGCCCCGACCGGACGACGAGAGCTCGTGAGAGGAAGATGATGACCGTTCAGCAAGCCTGGTGGCGCGGGATCTACCCTCCACTGGCCGTGGCCGCGATGGCCACGATGTCCCTCAGCGCCTGCGTGAGCACGGAGCCGAACCTTCTGAACGCGGGTGGCGACTCGTGCGGGGTCATGGCGAAGCCGACGGCCGCACTGCCGACGGCCACGATTCACGCCATCCTGATCGATCGGTCCGGTTCCACGGAGGCCGATGACCCCGCCGCGTTCGTCCCGGACTGGGCGGCCAGCCTGCGCGCGGTGATTCCCATCGGAGACGGTGCGAAATACCTCATCGCGCCGTTCGCGAGCGGCCGTCATCTGTCCTGGCCGGACACACCGCTGGTCGCGCCACAGATCAGGGGCACCAGCAGGAAACAGGCTCCGATCAGGGCTGCCGTGACGGATTGCCTCGCTGAGCAAATGGAGCGCACGGTGCTCAAGCCCGGGGTACGGAAAAGGACCGACATCCTGGGGGCGCTCTACGCGGCCGGTACGCAACTAGTCAGCATGCCGGGCACGGCCAAGCACATCTACGTGGCCACCGACGGCTACCCGAGTGAGGGCTGCGCACAAGTGAAGATCGGCCGGGAGCTGACCGGCGACGACATCGCCCGGATCGTCGAGGGCTGCCGCTCCGAGCTACCGCAGAACCTGCGCGGTATCACCATCACGATCGTCGGCCTCGGTACGTCCTCCAGCAAGATGCACGCCGCGCGGCCCGGCGCCATCGCCTCTCTCGCCCGGCTCTGGGACGCGCTCTGCCGTCAGATGACCCAGACCTGCACAGTGCGAACCGGGGCTCCGACCGATGACGTCCCCACCCCGGCCGCCAAGGCCGCCGGCTAGCTGGATCGGAGAGCAGAACCAATGGTCATGATGGACGAGCATTCGCGTTCGGCGGTGCCCAGGGACCGCACGCGAAAAGCCGCTCCCGCCTACTGCAGCGACGGTTGCCGCTGTGCGCTGTGGGAGAACCTTCAGGACGACCCCGTTCCGGGCGCCGAGCAGCCCGCCGGACCGCGCGAGCACCACCCTGACCCGGCCGTGCTCAGCTACGCGGAGACGTGCGCGCTGATGGGCGGTACGCAGACCGGCCTGCGGCGCCTGCTGGAGGCGGCCGACACCATGCGTGAGCGCAGAGACAGCCTCATCAAGGCCCACCACGGTGCCACCATGGCGTTACACACCTACGAGACGTTCGTGACCGAAGGGCGGCATGCACACCTTGTGGGGCGTGCTTGCCAGGCCGAACGGGCGCGCACCGAACGGATCACGGCGGCGCCTCCTGTGTGGCTGCGCATCTGCCGCTGGCCGGCGATCGTAATGATCGGGGCATTCGATGTGTGGTTCTTTCAGCAGTACTTCCTTGACATCGGCTACAACGGCACGGACGGGGATCCCGGCTGGGTACAGAGCGCAATCGCACTGGTGCCGGGCCTAGCAGTGGTGTTCATGATCCTGCTGAGTGCCACCCTGATCGGTGGTCTCACCCGCAGACTCGCTAGGCAGTCCGGCGGAGGTGACCGGCTCCTGAGCCTGCTGCGTTGGCTGGTGCCGGTGGGCTACCTCGCGGTGGTGCTGGCCATGATCGGCTACTTCGCCTATCTGAGGGCCTACGAGTCGTTCTCTTTCGAGCTGGGCGTGCGCGTGACGGCGGAGCAGCAGGTCCTGCTGATTGCAGGGTTGATCGGTCTGCTCACACTGACCTCCATCCTGATGAAGATCAAGGGGGACGATCCGGAGGCCGATGCCGTGCTCACGGCCAGGCTGCGCAGACGCCGCAGCGACCGGTTGTGCACTAAGGTCCAGAACGAGGTGAAGGCCGCCCTGGCCAGGCTGAGCGGAGCGTACTCCGACCTGCGCGCGACGCGAGACGAAGGGCTCAGCCGCTTCCGCGAGGAGATGCTGGAGGCTTACCGGCGTGGCATCCTCGAACCCCGGGCGCTGCACCGCCCCGGAACTGAGGTTCCGCCCGCGTTGACCCTGCCCCCCATCCTGCACGACACCACGCGGGCGAACGGGTCGAGTCCGGCCGGGGGCGCCGCGGCCCGCGAGTACGCCCTGCTCCTGGACGACTCTCTTGTGGACGGTGCGGGGCCGCTGCTTCCCGAGTTCGAAGACATCCGGCAGCCCCGGCCATCGCTGGGACCTCTCCCTGAGATCTGCCGGGTGCTGGCGGTCTCCGATCCCGGGCCGCTGCTGGAGCAGTGGACACGGCTGGATGAACGACTCAACACCGACATTGCCCGGCTTTCGGCCGTTCAGAACGGGTGACGCCGGTGGGGGAGTGGGCCAAGCTGATCGAATCGCTCGCTGGGCTGGTGACTGCGGTCGCCTGGCCGGTCGCAGCTGTCATGGCAGTGCGACTGCTTCTCAGCAGGCACCGCGCCGCGTTCGAGCGGTTGCTCGACCGGATTCAGGCCGTCTCGTATCCGGGTGGGCAGATCGACCTGGCAATCACGGAGGCCGATCAACGAGCGCAGGTGGAGGAATTGGCTGAGCGACTGGCTGCGCCGGAGACCGACGTGGCCCGGCGCCGGCTACTGGCCCGCCGTGCCGTCGAACAGGCCGAGCATCTCGGCAGGCTGCGGGAAGCCACGTGGTGGGGAGCAAGATATCTGGAGGACAGTACGCCGTCGCTGCGAGTGCGGCAGGCGATACGGGCCGCCATGGGACGACGATCTTAGTAGTCTGTCCGTGGGCATGGTCAGGAGCGGCGTGCATGTGGTGAAGGGCGTGCGCGGCTGGCGGGCACAGCGATCCCGTGGCGTGCGGGATGCCGCCGTGCTCGGTGCGTGCTCGTACGCCCCGGCACGTGTCGTCAGCACCTGGCACTGTCTGACACACAATGTGCGCGGATGCGGCAGGAATTACCACCAACCGGCACGGTGCGATACTAAAGGATCTTGCTTCTAATCCGACGGTCGCAGGTTCGAATCCTGCAGGGCGCGCTTTGATCATGTCCTGACCTGCGGTGATGCGGGATCGGATGCGTTCTAGAATTTTCCTCTGGCGTTTGTGTGCTCCGTGCGTGCTCGGTTGCACCAACCCCGCACATACCATGATCCATTCGGCATCTCCGACTGCTGCGGGAAGAGCAGCGGCCCCGCCTCGCCGCGAGCAGGCGGCGAATGCGGGGCCGGATGCTTAATCCGACTGTCAGCTCCTCAGCGAGATGAGTTTCCCTGGCTCGGCCTGGTCTTCCTCGCCGAACAGCAGGGCAGCGGTCTTCTCGGCCGCTGCCGAGGCCACCTGCGGGTAGACGGAGGTGTAGGTGTCGGCGGTGAACGCACTCGAGGTGTGGCCCAGCGTTTCCTGCACCACCTTCATCTCCACCCCTGCCGCCAGCATCAGCGAGGCGGCGCCGTGGCGCAGGTCATGCAACCGGATCGGCGGGAGCCCCGCAAGGTATGCCAGCCAGAGAAACTGGTCGGAGACGTGCTGGGGATGCAGGCGGCTGCCGTCGGGCTGGGTGAACACGAAGTCGGTGTTCGTCCATGCCTCGCCCATGGCCAGCCGTTCCTGCAGTTGCTGCTGCCGGTGGACGCGCAGCACCCGGGCGGTGTCGGTGTCCAGGGCGATGGTCCGTACCGAGGCGTCGGTCTTCGGAGTGCCCTCATGAACCTGCCAGGCCAGCTGCACGAGCTGCCAGTTCACCGTCAGGGCATGGCCGTCGAGATCGACCTCCTTCCAGCGCAGCCCGCACGCCTCGCCCCGGCGCAGCCCGCGCAGCGCGATCAGCTGGTAGAGGGCGAACAGACGGTGAGCCTTGGCTTCTTGGAGGAACCGGCGGGTGTGCGCGGGCGTCCACACCATGACCGGGGAGGGACGCGGCACGCTGGTGTAGGCGTCGATCGGATCGACCCGCCGCCCGCCCCGGCGCTGCTTCTCCGTCTCCCGGGTAGCTGCGGTAGTCCTGCTGCCAGGCGCGCACCCGGTCCTCGGTCCACACCACAGGTCTGGGCCGGGTCTTGGCTGGCATCTCCAGCACGGCGGCGGGGTTGAAGTCGATCAGCCGGTCCTGCCGCATCGCCATGTTCAACGCGTGGCGCAGGGTGGCGCGGATGTTGTGCATCGTGGTGACGCTGATCGGCCGCCGGTACTTGACGCTGGCGCGCACCTGCGGGTCGGAGTCGGCGCGGCCTTCGGCGATGGTGTCGTTGAACTCCTCGATCTGCTCGAACATCAACGCGATGTCACTGACCTTGAGCTGCTCCAACCGTAGCCGCCCGAGATAGGGGGTGAGGTAGAGGCGGATGTGGCCCTCGTAGGAGCGGCGGGTGGTCTCCTCGATCTTCCGCTTGCGGTTGAGGAACTCCGTCAGCCACTGTTCGACGGTGATCTCCTGGGTCAGATGCTGCCCGGTCTTGATCTTGCGGCGGATCGTTTCCGCGTTCGGGAGCGTGTCAGTCTCGGCCAGCGTGCGTTTGATCAGGTCGGCGATCTGGGTGCGGGTGGCGGGTTCGCGCGGGTCGGCCAGCGCGAGCAGGTCGCGCACCTGGCCGAGTTCGTCCTTGGCGGCGTCCTGAGTGGCGAAGCCGCCGCGGCGCAGCGGGCCGCGCCGCTTGCCGTCGGGTCCGGGTGGGAGTTCGATCTGGTAGTTCCAGATACCGTGCCGGTAGCTCCACCCGCCGTCGGCGCGGCGCAGCTTCGGGCATTGCTGCCCGAGCGCCTTGCCGTCGTCGTCCCGGCAGGAGCAGCGTTTGAACGCGCGTCCTTCAGCCATCGTGTGTTCTGTCCTTTTCTCTTTGGTGCTTGTCGATGGGGATCGGCGGGGCGGTGAGCGAGATGGCGCTCGGCGCAGGGTGCTGCACCTGGTCCCGAAGCGGCGGGCGAAGGAACTGGTCGCTCCGGCCGAGGGCGGACCTTGGCCGGTTCTGTTTCGAGCGCTTATCCCGCGATTCCCTGTCGGCCACGGCCCCGGGCGATCGCTGAATGTGGGTCACGCACGGCCCTGTCGCCCATGCCGCCGTGCGTACGGCGTGAGCCCAGGGATGGTCGTGGCCCTGTCCGGCGCGGCGCGTTGCGGCGGGCGCGGTCAGGCGAGCACGCGCGTGGTCGTCATCCGTCGCATCGATGGCCGTGCCGGACAGGGGGTATCGACACCCACCTGGATGGCGATGGTCAAGCCGAATCCGACGGTCAACGCCGGGCCGGGGCACCGGCGGCCTCCGAACGGTGTCGCCGCCATCTCACCGCGCATCGCCTCTCGCAGGCGCCGCAGAGAAAGGCGGGCCCGACTGTGCAGGTGTGCACCGGAGCCGTGGAGGCGAGATGAGGCAGCCGTTTCCGGCACGTCGGCCCGGAATGGCCGCGCGGTTGCTGCTGATGTGTTTCATCGGTCGGCGGTTGGGCGCCGTCGGCCGTGTTGGGCGGTATGGCTCGCGGTCGCGTTGCACAGCGGACGATGTGATTCGGTCGTGTTGTGGTGAGGTGTGTCATGTTGGTGCGGCCCGATCACCCGGCCACCTGATCCCTGTCACCTTTCTAAATACCTGTGACCAGGCACGAATTCGGACAGCAGGCTAAGCAAAGGATTGACCATGCTTGCCGGACAGGGCATACGTATCCGGTGCGCACTCATCGTCCCCGACCGGCGGTCGGCTGCCTCTGATCTGGGAAGAGGCCACGACCAGGCATGCAAGTTGGAGCGATGAGGGTGGGGAGTTGGCGCCTGCGGATTAAAAGGTGACAGATTCAATGCCGATCCGTGCTTAGAAATGTTACATCGTTCCACTGTAGCCGTTTTGGGCGCTTTCGAAATGCCCAATAATGCACCCCCGTGATTGCGCGTGCGGAGGCCGAGGAGCACCACCGAGCAACCGGTACGGGAATTGCATGACCATTCAATTTGTGACGGTTTTGACGACTCAGCTTTGCCTATAAAATGCGGCCGGGAGAGGCCTCTCGCCCTTCGCGGCCAAGGACGAACTGGCCATCGACCTGCCCGGCGAGGCCTGCGCCGACGACGTACGCCTGGACTTCGTGGGCCGGAGACGAGGTCTACGGCGCCTGCACCCGGCTGTGCACCTTCCTGGACGAACGCGGCCAGGCCTACGTCCTGCGCATCCGCGCCACCTTTATCCTCGGCGGCGGCACCTGCCTGACCTGCGAACAGATCGTGGCCAAGTACGTACTTGCGGCAAAACGCAAGTGGACCGTCCGCTCGGCCGGGGCCGGTTCCAAAGGCGAACGCACCTACGCCTGGGCCTGGATTGCCTCCGCCAGCCCCGCCCACTACCTGCTCATCCGCAAGCACCGCACCACCGGCGAACTCGCCTTCCACTACTGCTTCGTCCCCGACGACCAGTCTGCCAGGCTGCCCCGCCTGATCGCCGCCGCAGGGCGTAGATAGCGGTGGAGGAGAGTTTCGAGGCCGGCAAGAGCCTGTTTGGCCTGGATGAATCCCAGGTCCGTCTCTATGAGGCTCTCATGCGGCACCTCGTGCTTGTCATGGCTGCCCTGCCCGTCTGGTGACCAGCGCCGCAGTCGCCCGGCACCGCACCAATACCCAGGCCATGGCCCCAGCCACCCCAATGAACAGCCGCCCGAGGGTCCCGGTCTGATCCCGCTGACGGTCGCCAAGATCAAGCACCTGTTCAACGCCGCCAC
The DNA here is from genome assembly GCF_042656245.1 of Nonomuraea insulae. Classification (NCBI taxonomy): domain Bacteria; kingdom Bacillati; phylum Actinomycetota; class Actinomycetes; order Streptosporangiales; family Streptosporangiaceae; genus Nonomuraea; species Nonomuraea insulae. The sequence goes on along the minus strand of NZ_JBHSPA010000037.1, from coordinate 139,391 downwards.
CACCCGTACGCCGTCACCGGAACACGCCGCGCATTGGCCAGCCTGGAGATGACGTCATCAAGCACGTGCCCGATGGTTCCATCATCGAGCCCGCCTGACCACCGCATATATCCAGGTCAGCTAACAAATGGCGGTTGCCTACTAGGCGGCTGCCCATTCTTCCATAACTATCGCAGTCGCCCTTATGCATCGATTTACAGTCTCGTTGAACGTAGCGGTGTTGTGTGACGGAAAATAGATGGGAATCAGGCCAAAGAGCGGCTCAGATACATCAATCTTCGCAACTTCGACGCGCGAATCCAAACTATAGTGGGCAAGGATATTGCGGAACGGCCTTACGGCAGGGTCAAGAATCAGTTCCACTTCTGGAGTTTGTGTTATTTTGTTTATAGACCTCGCGGATCGTTCCGTGAGATCGCGAGGTCTCTCATCGGAAAGAATCCGTAGGCTGCGCAGTACGTGATACAGAGTCAGGTACCGTATTTTAAATACGGTGTACTCGATTCCTCGAGTGTCATCGCTAGCGCCAATGACCGAATCGACAAAATTTATCATCCCGCGAAATACGGTCAATAAGGCGTTAAGGTCTGGGGTGTCTTCACCATTGAAGACGCGACGGTAGTATCTGTCTGCCCGCACGTCATCAGGCCATCTATTGAAATTCTCGGAGTCCAGGCAACTGACGAAAGTATCGATATGTGCGCCAGTGTCTGCCTCTGAAGCTCCGAAGTAACGTCCATACTCCTCATAGATTGAGTGCAGGTAGACACCTGATCCATCTGTGAGAAGCGTAACCGGATCCACGCCTAGATGAAATGTAGCGGAATGTGTTGTGGTGATAAGTTTCCCGCCATAGCTAAAGAGTCCCAAATCTGTCTCGAGGAAGAGCGCCAGCTGCGGCTGTGCATGGCCGAGAAATAAGTCGGAATGGGCGGGAAATATTTTATCACGAAAGTAGTCTAGTTGTCCCTCGACCTTTCGCTCAGTGTCTTCGAACAGCTTCAAGCTATGACGCGAGCGTTCCACGATCGACCGGGCGTCCTCCGAAAACAACGAGGGCAGTGTCGGGTCGAGTGCCCTGATCTTCTTGTACGACTCGTGTACAAATAGAGATAAGTAAGGGGCCATGCATAGAGCGATGACTCCCTGAAATGCTGTAGATCTCAGACTGTTCAAATTACGTGCGAAACGCACAGAGTACTTTAAGTCGTTTGTTATTCCTGCCCTTAAAACGTCACTTTCCATACTCATGGCCTATTCCTCACTTCTCTGACGTTCTTGCCTAGCATCATGTGCTTCGTATTAATCATGAACCATGGAAGGGTCCGAGTCGCCGAACCATAATAAGTCTAGTAGCGCGCGGCACGAGGTCGGAGCGTCACTGGATGGCGGGGTCGATAAACAACCTGCCGTGATTCATCTCAGATGCGACCCGTGACTACGTGGCGACAATGCATCCACTACGTCCTATCGTTCGGATGGGCTTGAGCTACTCCACAGGATCGCCAACATCCAGATACACCTGATGGTCTTCGGTTAGGCGCCCCTGAATGCCCAGGCGACCCCACGCCTCGACGATGCCCCGCCCGCTATCTTGTAGCGCTCGGTCCACGTCTCCGAACTCCGCCAGCGGCGGGATCATCACGGCGCCCTCCAGGACGCGGCGTATGGGAGTCCACATCGGGGCGAGATAGCGTTCCACTGCGGGGTGAGCCCGGAAGCGATCAAGCGTGGGAGGCTGCCCGCTCGCCAGAGCGACGGCCTCTGCATGGCCGATCAGCGTCAATACCTGATCGGCCTCATTCACCAGCTTGCCGAACATTGCACCCAGGTCGATCTTCCAATTGCGATAGGCCTCGACCAGGTCAGGCCATCCAGGATGTACTCTACTGTCGAGAATCCCGGCAAGCGCGTCAAAGTAGCCATCCCCATATGCATCTCCTAAGTGCATGGGCCTGCGCGAGCCATCGACGTCCAGGGTGACTGTGTTGAGCACCACGTTGGAAAGCAGGTCACAACGGAATTCATCCGCAGCTTCAAAGGCGAGGATGGCAGCCGTCTCCTCGGGCGTCTGATCCCGGGTAGGTCGAGCTGGACGAGTACCAGCAGCGGTCCGGAGACGGCCCTGCAGCACGTGGCCATATTCATGGGTGGCTAGATGGACTATATCCACAACGTCCATATCGGCCGCAGCATCCAAAATGACCACGGTATTGGAGTAGTCACGTACCTGAGGAAGGGTTTTGCCTGCGACCATGCCTCCGAGCCGTTCGGCGTGAAATCCGGGTTCGCCGTATCGGGCAATGGACGCGCTCATATTGCAGGACAACACCACGGTGAGTGAGAACGGGGGAACCGACAGTTCTTCCGCACGCTCCGCCACCAACGCGTGGATTCGCTCGATTACGGGAAAGTAATGGGCCGCCGGACCGTACTCGTGAAGGAGGGTGAGTTGATAAGCTTCAGTCATCACCAGTTCGGCCTCTCGATGATCAGCTTCAGCGGGTTATAAGGCTTTGGCCTTGATCAGTTGATCCTTGGTTTCAGCTCGGCCGTTCGTGGGCGCTGGACAAAGCTTTCTGGCTAGCAATCAGAATTGCCCGCGAAGTGGGTCAGCGGGTTCTCCAGCTACCGTGAGGCTGATAGAGGCAGTCGACTGTGGACAGCGGCCCAGGCCGAGGTTCGGGAGGCGGGACGGGAGTCGGTTCCCGGGACCCGGTCTGAAGAGGACTGGTCTCGGTGAAGTGTTCCCCGAGCTGGCGAAAAAGTAGCAGATCATCCGTCGTACCGTCTGCGGTTCTCGATCGCTGGGCTAGGTTCCACAAGCTGAGCACTCGTAGCGGAGACCGATCCTGCCGCGTCGGTCCCGCTCGTAGCGGATCAGCATGCGGCGGCAACGGCCGCAGTCGTCACCAAATTGCCCGCTGCCTGGAGCTCCGGCGCCAGGACGGCGACGCTGTGCCCGTCGTGCGGCATCCGCGAAGGCGCGATGCTCGGTTCGGAGCACCACTCCGGGGTTCGATCCGAGCAGCGACTCCGATGAGGACCAGACGACATCGCCGACGATAGCGCTGGATTCGAGGATAGGCAGACAAGCGCGGATGTTGACGCCTTCCCTCCTGGCCTGAAGGGCTTCAACGGGTAGGTAGCCATCCTTATCAGGCTCAACCCAGATCGTGGCTCTTTCCGCAAGAGAGGAGAGCTCGGGCAGGAGCGACGGCAGGGCACGCAAGGAGCCGCGGGGCAGCCACATATCGACCGTGGCAGCCTGTTTGATGTCGTCTCGCAGTCGCTCTACCAGCTCATCTTCGATGAGCTCGGTCCTCTCTCCGCAAAGGGTCGCACGCCATGGCAGGAGCGTTGCCTGATCAAGGAGATTTGAGAAGAACGTCCACACCGGATCGCGAGCAGCGGCCCGCTTGTGGAGAGTCTCCAGCGCACCGATCACCACAAGGTGGTCACGTGCCCGGCTTGCGGCCACGTTGAGCAAGCGCGCCCCTTCGCTGCCGGCGTGGCCTTCGGTGAACCACCGGTTGAGCGGGGTAACTCCACGCCCGCTGTCCACTGTGTCGTAGACGACGATGTCCCTTTCGCCACCTTGGAAGCGATGAACTGTGGAAGCCGCCCAGTCCTTCAGGCGAGTCTCGGGCAGGAGCGATTCCAGCAGGCGTGCCTGCGGGGCAAAGGGCGTGATGAGGCCAAGATCCTGGGCCGTCGCAGTGGCGTCGGCTGAGAGCCCCGCGATCAGCTGGGCGTGGGCGAGGTTGTAGCGAGACAGGCTGCCCTGCCTCCGCGCGGTGCGGCTCCTCATACGCGAGGTGTCCACGATCATGAGCTCTGCCTTCGCCCACGACGCCTTGCTTCGCGTGGCTCTGGCCGCCGTGGCGGGCGCCGTTGAAAGCCGCCTGTCGTAGAAGGCTGTGCTGACGAGGTCGCCGATGCTCTGGCGCATTCGATACTGTTCAGTCAGGGTGGCCAAGCGGGGCGGGTCCCTTCTCTCCGACACAGCCGCAGGGATGCCCGCCTTCTCGAACGGGCTGCGGCACAGCCATTCCTGTACCTCTTCGGTGTCGGCGATGACGACCGGTGGTAACTGCCGGAAGTCACCCGCGATGATGGTGTGGCCCCTCCCGGCTCCGGCGACCAGCATGGTGAGGGCGGCTGTGGTCATGCTCGCCTCGTCGAGAACGACGACGTCGAAGGTGAGGTGCTTGAGGGTCTCCAACGCGAGCTGGTGAGCAGTTGCCGCCACCACAGTGGCTTCCCGGCAGACCTGCCGCCGCACTCGAACGAGTTCGCTGTCCAATTCGCGCAGGAGCGCCTGCAATTCAGCGATCTGTGTCTCCAGCCGCAGCCGTCTGGTCTCCTCCGCCCGGTCCAGGTCTCGCCGCTTGAGCGTGTCCAGATCCTTGCGGTGTTCACGCAGTTGGCGGCCTGCCTCAACACGACGCTGGGCCAGAGGAGCACCCCGAGCGGCAGCGATCTCGTCGACGAGAACGCTGCGGACAAGGGAGGGGTCGGCCGGTTGGCCGATACGGGCGAGCCCTCCGTCGGTGAGGGTGGGCAGGCGCCTGAGCACGGCCTGGATGGCCACGTCCAGAGCGGCGTTGGTGGGTGCCGCCAGCAGGACGCGCCGCTTGCGAGCACACAGCTCGGCGATGAGGGCGGCGATGGTCGTCGTCTTGCCGGTGCCCGGCGGGCCCCAAAGCCAGGTCAAGCCAGGATCTAGTGCGATCTGAACGGCTGCTCGCTGCCCCTGGTTGAGGCCTGGGGGGCCTACTGGTTTCGTAAGGGAAGCGGGTGTTCCGGGTTCGGGTGGGGTCACCGCCGCTAGAGCGGCCACGGCGTGGAAGCCGGGCCCACCCTGGACCAGTTCGTTGAGCCGCTTGCTCTGCTCGGTCAGCAGCCAGGACAGATCCATGCGGAGGGTCGCCTCGGCTGTAACCGGCGCATCCGATGGCATGGACAGAGTGACGACGCTGCCGAACACTGACACGATCTCCACCTTGAACGGCTGGTTCTTGATGATCAAGGTGGCGGGAGTGCCTTCGGCGGCGCCTATCTCACCCTGCGCTTCGAAGCGTCTCAGCCGACCCGCGGACTCGGCGGTCGCGATCAGCGGTACGTCCGTCTGGACCCTGCGTTTGGAGACCGCTGTCAGCTCGTGGCGGAGCGCGGTTGCCGCTTGCCTGGCCGCCTCGGGCCATCCCGGCGGTACCGGCCCTGCCGGAGGCACGGGCTCGTACGCGGGCAGGCCAAGCGACATGGCGAGCCGCTTCGCCTCGGTGGCGGCCCGGTCTTCAATCGAACCCCAGAAGGCGGGGCGCTCGGCCTGCGGCTCCGCCCATCCTCGCGGCACCCACATGTCGTCTCGCAGGTCGGCGAGGCCGTGGGTGGCACACGTCTCCCATAACACCCCCTTGTCGATCCGGAGCCCAGCCCGATGGACGATCTCGAGAAGCTCGTTTCCGGACACAGGTCCATTCGTCAGAGCCGCCTGCACGACGGTGACGACGTTGGGTTTTCCACGTCCTGCCATAGGTGAACTCCAGTCAGTTGGTGCGGATATCGGCATGGCGTCGCCGAGACAGCGATTCAGGTCGTGCGCGCCAGATCATCGCAGCGTAGGGATCGGCGGCCAGATCAGGTAGAGGGGAGTGGTCAGCCAGCCGGGCAGTGGCGGCTCCGTGGAGAAGGCGTCGTCCGCGGTGTCCAGGACGATGCCGTGGGCCCTGAGGGCCCTAAAGCGCATTTCTGAGCCTAGCGGTCACTTATCTGTGAATCAAGCGCACAGTTAAAGTGCTGCTGTAGACGTGGAGTGGTGAATGGCCGTAGGCTCCGGTGCACGCGTCCTGAGGCGAGGGCGTCCGGTGAAAATTGCGGCGTGATCGTCGATGATCACGACAAGGAGTGAGCGGTGACGAGTGTGACGTCAGAGAGGCCGATCATCGGTGCGTTGGTCGCTGTCCGCGGGCAACGCTGGGTGGTCAGCGATATCGAAGCGGCTGAGAGCAGCACGCTGGTGAGCCTGCAGAGTGTGGAGGACGGCCGTTACGGCCACACCCTCGACGTCATCTGGGAGGTTGAGCCCGGCAGCCAGGTCCTGCCCAGCGGCTCCCTCCCTGAGGTCGCGGACTTCGACGCCCCGTCCAAGCTGGGAGCGTTTCTTGATGCGATCCGCTGGTCGGCCGTGACGTCGGCAGACGTAAAGACCCTGCAAGCGCCGTTCCGATCCGGTGTGGCGATCGAGGACTACCAGCTGGAGCCGGTCGCGCGCGCCGTCGACGCACCCAGGGTCAACCTGCTGCTGGCCGACGATGTCGGTCTAGGCAAGACCATCGAGGCGGGACTGGTCGCCCAGGAGCTGCTTCTGCGCCACCGCGGTCGGCGCATCATGGTCGTCTGCCCGGCGGGTCTGACGCTCAAGTGGAAGGACGAGATGGCCGAGAAGTTCGGCCTCGACTTCACGATCGTCGACACGGAGCGCTGCGCGGTCGTCCGCCGCACCCATGGCAGCGCCGCCAACCCGTTCGAGGTCTACCCGCTGACCATCGTCAGCTTGCCGTGGCTGCGTGGGCAGAAGGCGCAAAGACTGCTCAACGAGATGCTGGATCCCGAAAAAAGAGTCTTCGACCTGCTCATCCTCGACGAGGCGCATCACGTCGCACCGGCCGCCCCCAAACAGGTCTACGCGGTCGATTCCCAGCAGACCAGGCTGATCCGGATGCTCGCCCCGCACTTCACGCACCGGCTGTTCCTGTCGGCTACCCCGCACAACGGCTACCAGGCGTCCTTCACCGCGCTGCTCGAAACCCTCGACGACCAGCGGTTCGCCCGCGGTGTCGACCCTGATCCGGCCGCGGTGAAGGAGACGGTCGTACGCCGGCTGAAGCGCGACATCGTCAACGACGACGGCACCAAGCGGTTCCTGGAGCGCAGCGCCCGGTCGATTCCCGTGCACTATCCCGAGAATGAGCGGGAGGTGCACGGACTGCTCAAGGAGTTCGCCGATGCCCGCCGCAAGCGCTTGTCTAAGGCCAAAGGCCGCAAGGCGGCCGACCTGGTCACGCTGCTGCTGAAGAAACGGCTCTTCTCCAGCCCCGCCGCCTTCCTGCACACCGTCGGCGTCTACCTCGAGACCGTCAACAGCAGGGCCCAGCTGGTCGAAGGACCAGACGAATGGCTCGAAGACTACGAGGACTACGTCGCGACCCTCGACGACGAGGCGCTCGCCGAGGCCGAGGACGACGCGGTCAACCGGGCGCATCCCCTCCAGGAGGGCGCCACCGAGCACGAGATCGAGCTGCTGAACCAGATGCAGCGCTGGGCGCAGCGCCACGCCGTGCGCCCGGATGCCAAGGCCGGCGAGCTCATCGACTATCTGAAGGCGGTGACCCGGCCCGACCATCACTGGACCGACGAGCGAGTCGTCGTCTTCACCGAATACCGCGACACCCAGACCTGGCTCGCCGAGTTGCTTCACCAGGAAGGCCTCGACCGGGTGGAGCTGCTGCACGGCGGCATGTCGGCGGAGGAGCGCGAGCGAGTACGGCAGGCGTTCCAGAAGGATCCCGGCGAATACCCGGTCCGCATCCTGCTGGCCACGGACGCCGCGGGCGAGGGCATCGACCTGCAGAATCACTGCCACCGGCTGATCAACTACGACATCCCGTTCAACCCCAACAAGCTGGAGCAGCGCATCGGCCGCATCGACCGGTACGGCCAGCGCAACGCCCCCGACATCCGCCATTTCGTCGGTGCCTTCAAGGGCGAGAGCGTCGATTCCTACGAAGCCGACCTGGAGTTCCTCTCCCGGATCGCCGAGAAGGTCGCCCGGCAGAAGAAGGACCTCGGCCCGGTCAACGCGGTGATCTCGCAGCGGGTCCAGCGCCGCATGCTCGGCGAGAGCGTGGCCATCGACGACATCGACGAGGTCGCGCCCAAAGAGGACGTACCGGTCGAGAGTAACGTCGGCGACCAGGTCCGCAGGCTTCGCTCCAACCTCGACGAGACGATCGGCGAGCTGCGGATCACTCCGCGGAGCGTGAAGCGGGTCGTCGACACCGCGCTCGACCTGGCTCGCCAGCAGCCGCTCAAGCCGTACCTCGACGAGAAGCACCTCACTGAGGGGCTGTTCGAAGTGCCGCCGCTCACCGGTTCGTGGGAGCGGGCCGGCGCCGGCCTGCTGGAGAAGATCACCCGTGAGGGCGAGACTCCGAAACAGCGCCCGATCACCTTCGACCCGCTGGTCGTCAAGGAACTGCGCGACGACGTGGTCCTGGCGCACCTCAACCACCCGCTGGTCGCCATGTCCACCCGGCTACTCCGCGCGGCCGTGTCCAACCCCGACATCGGCCTGCACCGGGTGACCTCGGTCGTGAGCGACGACCCCGCCCTGGAGACGACGCTGATCGGCGCGTACGCCAGATACGTCCTGGTCGGCGGCGACGGCGTGCGCCTGCACGAGGAGGTCCTGTACGCCGGAGGCTGGGCACAGAGCAGCGGCCGGTTCCGCCGCCTCGACACTCTCAGCACGCTCGGCCCGATCCTGGATCGGGCGCTGACCAGCGGTCTGCCCGCCGCGCCGCACCTGCAGAGAAGCCTCGTCGAGCTGTGGCCGAGGATGCGTTCAGGCGTGGTCGACGCGATCGAGGCCAGGGCCAAGACTCGTCGCGAGTCTCTGGAGAACCTGCTCGCCAAGCGCCGCGAGTCCGAGCAGCAGCGGATCACCGCCAATCTCGACCAGTTCGCCGCCACGCTCCGCGCCAAGCTCGCCGAGGACGAGGACGACGACGCCCTGTTCAGCCGCATCGTGGCCACCAAGGACAACGATGGGCTCAGGCAGTACAAGAAGGACCGAGAGTCGTGGGAGAAGCGACTCGCCCGGCTGTCGGAGGAGCGTGACCGCGAGCTGGAGGCCATCGCCGCCCGCTACCGCGACCCGCAGGAACACCTTTTCCCCGTCGCCCTGATCTTCGTTGTGCCCGCGCAGGAGGCCTCCCGATGAAGTACACCAAGCCGATCGACTCGGGCCGCGTCCACCAAGAGTGGCTGAGCCTGGTCGAGGTCTCCGGCCCGTTCTTGTCCCTGCCCGTGCTCAGGCGTACCTGGCCGTCGCTGGACCCGCTCGACAAGCAGGTACGCGAGAGCCTGCGCCTCCAGCACGGCACCTGGCAGGCCGGCGGCCCGGTCATGGACTGGGTTCTGTACGGCCTGCGCGACCTGCTGGGCTGGGGCGACGCGCTCCACACCGAAGGCCTGGACGTGCTCGCCCTCGAAGTCCCTCAGCACGACACCACGTTGGTGCCGAGCTTCGCCCTGATCGAGCCGGGCGCCGAGGCCAAGCCTGACACCACCCGGCTGATCGGCCTGATCAGCGACGGCCAGCCCACCGCCAGGGTCAAGGGCGAAGACTGGTCCGCCACCCCCGTCGACCGGGTGGCGCAGCTCTGCCGTCACCACGGCGTCGAGCTGGGCCTGGTGACCGACGGCCGCTGGTGGGCGCTGGTCTGGGCGCCCCGCGGCGGGGTCACCACCAGCGCGGTGTTCGACGCGATCTCCTGGCCGGAGGCCGCGGAACGCGATGTCGTACGTGCCTTCGTGTCGCTGCTCAACCGGGCGCGCTTCTTCTCCTTCCCGGAGGGGGAGACGCTGCCCGCGTTGCTGCGGGCCAGCCTGGACAGCCAGGAGGACATCACCGAGGCCCTCGGCGTCCAGGTCCGACAGGCCGTCGAACTGCTCGTGGCCGCCATCGGCCGCGCCGACACCCGCGACCGCGACGCGGGTGGCGAGGGCGTCGGCGACGCCACCGCGCACGAGGTCTACCGGGGTGCGGTCACGGTCATGATGCGGATCGTGTTCCTGCTGTTCGCCGAGGAACGCGGGCTGCTGCCCGCCGACAACGAGCTCTACGCCAACGCCTACTCCGCGGGCGGGCTGTACGCCGAGCTGGAGCAGATCGCCCTCGAAGGCTCGGAGAACGACCTGGAGCAGACCCAGGCCGCCTGGCACCGGTTGTTGGCGCTGTTCAACGCCGTTTACGCGGGTGTCGATCATCCGCGACTGAAGATGCACGCCCATGACGGCTCCATGTTCGACCCGGACGTCTACGCCTGGCTGCCCTTGTCGATCGACGACCGGACCGTCCTCCACATGCTCAATGCCGTGCAGTACGTCCAGCTCGGCACCGGAAAGACCCGCGAGCGACGCAAGCTCAGCTTCCGCGCGCTCGACGTCGAACAGATCGGCTACGTCTACGAGGGCCTGCTCTCCTACGACGGCACTCGCGCCACCGACACGGTCGTCGGCCTGGTCGGCAAGCCCGGTCTGGAGGAGGAGGTGAACCTCTCCCACCTGGAGCGGCTGCTCGCCGGCTCCGGTGACGGGTTCGCGGCGAAGCTGGCCGATGACTACAAGGCTTCTGGCATCGGTACGGCCGCCGCCGTCACCAAGCGGCTCGTCCCCCTCGGTGACGCCGAACAGGTGGAGGCGTTGCGCCTGCTGCTCGCGGTCACCGGGGGAGACCGCGACCTCGCCGAGCGGCTGCTGCCGTTCTACGGAATCATCCGGACCGACCTGCGCGACCTGCCCGTGGTCATCCTGCCGGGCGGGCTCTACGTCACCGAGTCGTCCCTGCGTAAGAACACCGGCACCCACTACACGCCGCGCTTTCTCGCTGAGCAGGTCGTCGAGGGTGCCCTTGAGCCGCTGGTCTACCGGGTCGGGCCGCTGCAGACCGCGGACCGCTCCGAGTGGGTGCCCAAGTCGGCGGACGAGATCCTGGCGTTGAAGATCGCCGACATCGCGATGGGGTCTGCGGCGTTCCTGGTGGCTGCCGCCCGCTACCTCGCCGGTCACCTGGTCGAGGCGTGGTCCCGTCAGGATGATCCCCGCGCGGTCGCCTATCTCGCAGCGGATCGTACGGCCGACGCCGACGAGGATCCGCTGATCATCGACGCGCGCCGGACCATCATCGAGCACTGCCTGTATGGAGCGGACATCAACCCGATGGCCGTCGAGATGGCGAAGCTGTCGCTCTGGCTCGTCTCCATGGACCCGAGTCGCCCCTTCACCTTTGTCGATGACCGTCTGGTCGCCGGCGACGCGCTGCTCGGCATCACCTCACTCGACCAGCTCGAAGTCCTGCACATGGACGCGCGCAAGGGCCGGGAGATCCACGAGAAGCGGGCACTCCAGAACTTCGCGACCGGTGCGCGCACGGTGGCCCACCAGGTGGCGGAGGCACGGCGCGAGCTGGCCGAGATCCCGCTCGGCGACGACCCGCTCGGCGCCCTCCGCAAGAAGCGAGCACTTCTGGCCGACGCCGAACTGACCACCGCCCAGGCCCGCCTGTTCGCCGACCTGACCGTGGGCGCCGCCCTGGCCCATGCTGGGCGAGGGGTCGTGGGCTTGCGGGACGGCTCAATCCTCGCCGCCGACTACGTGCGCCGCATCGGCGATGGCTCGGCCATGGCCGAGGTCGAGGCGCGACAGCAGCGCCGTGAATGGCTTGACACCGACAAGGTTCGCGGAGGCTTCGAACGCCACCCGATTCACTGGCCGCTGGTGTTCCCCGAGGTCTTCGAGGGCAACCTTTCCGGTGGGGCAGATCCGGGCGATGTCGTGGTTCGCCCGCGCTCGGACGGTCCGGGCTTCGACGCCATCATCGGCAATCCGCCGTTCCTGGGCGGATCCAAGATCAGCGGCTTCAACGGATCGGCCTATCGGGAGTACCTCGTCCAGGCGAACGCCGGCGGAGCAAAAGGAAACGCTGATCTCGTGGCATATTTCGTGCTCCGCGCCCATCAAATGCTCAACCAGACCGGGCAGACTGGCCTGATCGCCACCAATACTCTCGCCCAGGGCGATACTCGTGAGGTTGGCCTAGACCGGCTTGCTGCGAGCGGGATTGAAATCCGGCACGCAGTTAAGAGTAAGCCGTGGCCATCCCGGAGCGCGGTGCTGGAGTACTGCGCGATTTGGACCAGTCGCATTAGGCCAGGAGAGAAATCCGAGCGCTTCCATGATGGGGTGGTCGTGACAGGCATCACTCCATCGCTCGATCCTGAGTCGAGGGTCACTGGCAACCCGGGGCGACTGGATGCCAGTCAAAGAGTTGCGTTCCAGGCATCGAAGATCGATGGAATTGGCTTCACGTTGTCGGAGCACGCCGCATCAGCGATGATCGAATGGGACCCACGTAACGCAGAAGTTCTTTCCCCATTCATCAATGGCCAGGATGTCAGCTCCCGCCCCGACTCGTCTGCCAGCCGATGGGTTATCAATTTCCAGGACTGGCCGATGGCCAGGGCAGAGACGTACCGTGAGCCGTTTGACCAAGCCCTTCGCCTGGTTAAGCCCGAACGTGACAAGAACAATCGTCAAGTTCGCCGTGAGCGATGGTGGCAATACGGTGAACGAGCTTCCAAGCTGTATGGGGCCATTGCCCGCCTGAAGCGGGTCATTGTGATCACGCTGGTGAGCAAGGTCGTGATGCCGGTGATGGTGCCGACCGGGCAGGTGTTCATGCACACGCTCGGCGTGTTCGCCACGGATGACACGGCGATGCTGGCGCTGCTGTCGAGCGCCCCGCACTACTGGTGGGCCCGAGCCCGAGCGTCGTCGATGAAGGCGGACCTCCGCTACACGGCGTCAGACGTGTTCGAGACCCTGCCGCTCCCCGAGCTCACCCAGGAGATGCGTGACCTCGGCGACCGGCTCGACACCTTCCGCCGCAGCCTCATGCTCTCCCGCCAGGCCGGTCTCACCGCCACCTACAACCTGGTCAACGACCCCAAGAACACCGACGACGACATCGAAGAGCTCCGTACCATCCACCGCGCGATCGACGAGGCCACCCTCCGCGCGTACAACTGGGACGACCTGATCGGTCAGCTCGACCACGGCCATCACCTCATCGGCGGCCGGGAGATGCGCTACACCGTCGGCCCCGCCGTACAGAGAGAGCTGGTCGACAGGCTCCTGGAGCTCAACCATGCGCGCTACGCCGAAGAGGTCGCCAAGGGCCTGCACGACAAGAAGTCCAAGAAGTCCGCATCCCAGGGCGGCCTGTTCTGATGAACGCACGCTCCGTGGCGGACAGAGGACCGAGCGATGTTGAGGAGCTTGACCGGTGATGAGTGACCAGGAAGACCTGTTCCCCGACCTGGGCGACAAGCAGCAGACCCTGGAGTTGAAGCCCGAGGCCCCGTCCGCCCAGGAAGAGGAGCCTCCGGCGCCGCTGGATGTGCCGCAGGAATTCGCGGAGGCCACTTCCTACCAGGTCAGGGACGAGTTTCAGGAACTGGTCTGCCGTGACCTGCTCGGCCCGTGGGATGGGCGGTTGGAGGAGTTCAAGCCGGGCATGCGCGGTCCCCGCGAGCGCTACCTGGTGGGCATGATCGGGCCGAAGCGCTCGACGACGTCCACCCTGAGGGAAGCCGACGCTGTCCCGGACACGGAGACCGGTGTCGAGGGCGACGCCACCGAGGCGGATCTGCCCGACGTGATGACGGCGCAGAACCTCGGCAGCATCTGGGCCTCGTCCATGGGCCTGTCGTTCGCGGTCCCCTCCGATGTGAACACGATCGCCGTGACCGCGTCCTGGGGACGCTACGGCAAGAGCGAAGTCGAGCAGGAGGACGGCAAGAAGGTCCGCACCTGGTCCCGCGAGCCCGTGAGCTACGACAAGGAGATCCCGCTCGACGGCGAGTCGAACTTCTGGGTCCCTCTCACGGTCGCCAAGCGTGACGATCCCGGTGTGCACCTGGCCGTCACGGTGCGCGCGGCGAACGGCCACCGCGTGGTCGAACTTTCGCTGATCAACACTCAGCAGGAGCCGGAGAAGAACAAGGACGAGGGCTGGCTGTTCCAGGCCGAGCTCCGGGTCCGGGCGCTCGACGGCAGCGCATCGATCTTCCTGCCGATCGACGACCCTCTCGACGGCGGCGGCCCGGTCCTCGACGAAGAGGACTCCCACCTGCGCCTCCTTTACCGGAGCGAGAGGCGTTACGCCTCAGGCCGCAACACGGCAGTCCACGCCAAGCTGCACGACCGCGAGCGGTGCGCGTACGAACTGACCACCACTTGGCTGCCCGTCTCCAACGTCCCGGCTACCACCGCACCGCCGATCCCGGGCGTAGAGCTGTCGATGGACGCCCTGGCGGAAGCCGACCTGCCCGGGCTGCGAGCCGGGCTCGCCCCGCTGGCCGACGGCTACGCCGCCTGGCTCGACCAGCGCAAGGCGGACATCCCGACGCTGCCTGAAGCGTTGCGCGCGGCGGCCGAGAACGCCGTGTTCAAGGCCAGACGCGCCGCCGAACGCCTGCGCCTCGGCATCGAACTGCTGGAAACCGACCTCGACGCGCTGCGCGCGTTCCGGTTCGCCAACCAGGCCATGGCCGATCAGCGCCGGCACTCCGCGATCGCGAAGAAGCGGCAGGAGGAGGGCCTGACCTACGAGCAGGCCGACGCGGTGGTGCTGGCCAAGGGCGTGGAGGCCGCGTCCTGGCGCCCCTTCCAGCTGGCCTTCGTGTTGCTCAACCTGCCCTCACTGAGCGACCCGGCACACCCAGAACGAGCCGCCGACCACGCAGCCACCGCCGACCTGCTGTTCTTCCCGACCGGTGGCGGTAAGACCGAGGCCTATCTCGGCCTGACCGCCTACACCTTCGCCATCCGCCGACTGCAGAAGGTCGTCGGCACGGCCGAGCAGGCCCGCAGCGGGCTCGACGGCGTGGCCGTACTGATGCGCTACACGCTGCGCCTGCTCACCGCCCAGCAGTTCCAGCGCGCGTCCGCGCTGGTCTGCGCGGCGGAGATGATCCGCAGGGCGGACGAGGGCACCTGGGGAAGCACCCCGTTCCGCATCGGATTGTGGGTCGGCGGCTCGGTCTCGCCGAACTGGTTCGAAGGCGCGGCGAAGGAGGTCGGTGACGCCAGGTCCGCCCCCGAGGGAAAGCGGCCGAACGTCCTGCAGACGCTCACCTGCCCGTGGTGCGGTGAGGCTCTGAAGGGTCACCAGGACCTGCACATCGACGACGACCGCCGCAGAGTGCTGCTCTACTGCTCCAACGGCGAAGGCCAGAACGCGTGCCCCTTCTCCCGGCGCATGTCGCCGGGCGAGGGCCTGCCCATCCTCACCGTCGACGAGGAGATCTACCGGCTGACCCCGTCCCTGGTGATCGCCACCGTCGACAAATACGCCCAGCTCCCGTGGCGGGGCTTCGCCGGTCACCTGTTCGGCCGGATCAGGGAGCAGTGCCCCCGCCACGGATACCGGCACGAGGACCTGAACGCCAAGACCGGCTGCACGCCCAGGCACAACGCCAAGGGCGCGCTGCCTGCCAGCCAGGCACAGCCGGTCACCAGGCTCCGGCCTCCGGACCTGATCATCCAGGACGAGCTGCACCTGATCTCAGGCGCACTCGGCACCACGGTCGGCCTGTTCGAAGCCGCGGTCGACGAGCTGTGCACCTGGGGTCAGGGCTACGGCCCGAAGATCGTCGCATCCACCGCGACCACCAAACGCGCCGACGCGCAGGTGCTCGGCGTTTTCGCCAGGGACCTCGCGATCTTCCCGCCGCAGGTCCTCGACGTCGCCGACACCTTCTTCTCGCGCCAGGTGCCGCTCACGCCCGAGACCCCCGGCCGGCGTTACCTGGGCGTGTGCGCGCACGGCGTCCGGCTCAAGTCGGCTGAGATCCGGCTCGCCGAGATCCTGCTCATCGCCGGACAGACCATGTTCGACCGGTACGGCAAGGCCGCCGACCCGTACATGACCATGGTCGGCTACTTCAACGCCACCCGCGAGCTGGCCGGTATGCGGCGCTATGTCGACGACGACGTGACGACTCGCATCCGCACCCACGGCAGGCGCAAGGGCCTGTCGGACCGGCTGGCCACCAGGCTGGAGATGCTCACCGTCCAGGAGCTGACCTCGCGCATCTCCTCCACCGACATCAGCGAGGTCCTGCGCAACCTGGAGGTCGGCTTCGTTCCCGAATACGAAACCTCCCAACGCAAGCTCGCGCTACGCACGGAGCTGGCTTTCGCACGTCGCGACAAGCGTCGCGAGCATCCGCTGGCAAGCAGGTGGCTGGGCCGGAGACTTCCAGTGGACGTGGTGCTGGCGACCTCCATGCTGCAGGTCGGTGTGGACGTCTCCAGGTTCGGGCTGATGGTCGTGGTCGGCCAGCCCAAGAACACCGCGGAGTACATCCAGGCCTCCTCCCGCGTCGGTCGTGAGGCCGAGAAGCCCGGGCTGGTGGTGACGCTCTACAACTGGTCCCGGCCCCGCGACCTGGCCCATTTCGAGGACTTCGAGCACTATCACGCCACGTTTTACCGGCAGGTGGAGGCGCTGTCGGTGACGCCGTACACGAGAAGGGCCCTGGACCGTGGTGTGGCCGCCGCCTTCGTGGCGGCGCTTCGCAACGCCGAGGAGAACTACTCCCGCAACACCGACGCCCACGACGTGCCGCTCGACGGGGAGGTCGCAGACCGGATTCGCCAGCGGTTCCTGACCCGCGCGGAGGCGGTCGCGGGCGAGCGGGGCCGCGACTACCTGCTCGAGCGGCTGAACGTGGTGACCGACCGGTGGGCCAGAGAGCGGACCGGCCAGATCAGGCTCGGCTACCAGGCCAGCTCCTCCACCAAGCAACCTCTGACGGGTCTGCTCAGACCGGCCGGTGACGGACCCTGGGACACCATGACGGTCGGCCAGTCAATGCGGGAAACCGAGAGCGAGATCAATCTGCTCGTCCCCCGACTGGAGGAGATGTTCGCCCCCGCGTACGGGGCGCCGGCCTGGAGTTTCAAGGCCGGAGTGGACGAGGACGACGACGCGCCCGAGGGCGACGAGCTTGGAGAGAACCGTGGCTAAGCCCGAAGGTCACCGCCGCAGGGTCGGCGCGGTCCGGCCCAGCCACCTGATGTTCACCGGTGGCGTCGGCGCACTCGTCGACCTGCCCAACTTCTCCGTGCTGGTGAAGGGGCTCGACGACTGGGAGCAGGAATACCGGAAGATTCCAGACTGGGAGCCGCTGGCCGAGCCGCGGCTGCTGGCCGCGGTGCAGACCCTGGTGGGCAGGACTATCACGCAGCTGCGTCCCGCGCCCTGGCTGCCGGACCGTGACGACAGCGGCGCCGCCGCCCAGGTGGGCGTCCCGACGATGCCCTTCCCGGCATGGATGCGCTGCACGGCCTGCAACACACTCGCGCCGACGGAGTCGCAAGTCGTCTTCGGATTCGAGAACCCCAAGGCGCACGCACCCCATGAGGCCCGGTTCTTCCACAAGACCTGCGGGCGCAAGAAGGCCGGCCCGAGGCCGCTGGCGGTGGCGGCGCGCTTCGTGCTCGCCTGTACGGCGGGCCACTTCGACGACTTCCCCTACGTGCCGTTCGTCCACCGGGGCGGCGCCTGCGAAGTAGAGTTCCCGCCCCTGACCATGTACGACCGCGGCGGCAACATGGGCGCCAACGTCGAGATCAAGTGCGAGCGCTGCGACCAGAAGCGCAACATCACCGAGGCCATGGGGAGGCGCGGCGAGCAGAACCTCCCCGGCTGCCGAGGCCGCCACCCGCACCTGTCCACCTTCCAGTCCTGCAACCGGCCGGTACGCGTTCTGGTGGTCGGCGCCTCCAACCAGTGGTTCGCCCAGACTCTGTCCTCGCTCTGGGTGCCTGAGGCGGGCGGCAGCGTGCTGGACGCCAAGGTCGCCCAGCACTGGGATCCCAGCCTCCACGGCATTCCGGGGCCGAACATGCTTCCCTTCATCCGGGGTGCGGTGCCGGCACTGCGAGAGTTCGAGCAGTGGGACGACCAGACGCTGTGGGCGGCGATGGAACGCCACCGCGCCAAACTGGAGGGCGCGGAGCTCGCGACGAACGACGGCTATCCCGATCTGCGAACAGCGGAGTGGGAGGTGTTCGCCGCTCAGGAACTCCCGGAACCCAACGAGGACTTCACCCTGCGCCGCGACCCCGACGGAGTGCCGGGACCGCTGCGCGGCATCTATGCCGACGTAGTCCAGGCCGAACGGCTTCGTGAGGTCCGCGCGCTGATCGGGTTCACCAGGCTGGACGCCCCCGACCCCGAGGACCCTGAACTGGTGACCCGGGCTCCGCTGTCACGCGACCGGCCCACCTGGGTGCCCGCCAGTGAGGTGCGCGGAGAAGGGATCTTCCTCAAACTCCCCGAAGACCTCATGTCGTCGTGGGAGAAACGGGTGGAGAACACCCTGGCCCTGCGCGAACACCAGGACGCCTACGCGCGTTTTCGCAGACACCGCTACAGCGACCGGATCCGCGGCGCCTTCGACGAGATGCAGCACTGGCCCGGAGCCCGGTTCTACGCCCTGCACACGCTGTCGCACCTGCTGATCCGGACGATCGCCCTGGAATGCGGCTACAGCGCGGCGAGCCTGTCGGAACGGATCTACGCCGGCAGCCACGACGATCCCCGCACCGGCATCCTGATCTACACCGCCGTCCCGGACGCCGAGGGCACACTGGGCGGCCTGGTGTCCCTGGCCGAGCCCGCCAACCTGACACGACTGACCCGGCGGGCGCTGCACGACGCCATGCACTGCTCATCGGACCCGCTCTGCGCCGAGCGGCTACCCCAGGAGCCGGCCGACTTCCTGCACGGCGCGGCCTGCCACGTCTGCCTGTTCGTCTCCGAGACGACGTGCGAACGCGGCAACCGCTTCCTCGACCGCCGGTTCGTCGTTCCCATCGACGACCCCGATCTGGCGCTCTACCCCGAGCTGCCGTGAGCGGACACCCACGCTTCGAGCGGGCGGCGGCTGAGGCCGCCGCCCAGCTCGGCCCCGCCAGGCTCAGGACTCTGGCCGACAGGATCGGCGCGGGCTGGCCGCGGGCGGCGATACCGGGCGCGGTGCCGGTACCCGGATTCGCCGAGCATGCCGCGGCCATTCTGGACGCCCGTGACGCTGAGTCGATCTCTGATCTGGAGGTGGCGGCCTATCTGCGCGGGGTGGCGGACGGGCATTCTCAGCACTCGGGCGCGTTCCGGGTCGACGTTGTCTGGAGCGGCCCGAGCAGCCACGCCGTTCCCGTTCGGGCGACGGCCCAGGTCCTGGTGGACGTGGTGGGGGAGTCTCAGCGGGAGCTGATGCTGATGACGTACTCGGCCAAGCCGTACCGCCCGCTTCTGGAGGCCCTCGGCTTAGCGGTGAGTCGTGGTGTGAGTGTGGCGGCGATCGTGGAGACGCTGCAGGGAGCGGGTTCGGCGTTGAGCGGCGCGGAGCCTGCCACCGCGTTCGCCTCCGTGCCTGGGCTCGAGCTCTGGCATTGGCCCACTGCCGGCCGAAGCACGCAGGGATCCAAGATGCACGCGAAGCTCGCTGTCGCCGACAGGCGAGTACTGCTGGTCTCCAGCGCCAACCTCACGCATTCGGGAGTCTCACGGAACATCGAGGCGGGCTTGCTCATCAGAGGCGGGACGGCGCCCCAGCGGGCAGCCGAGCACATCGCCGAACTGCGCGCCCGCGGGGTGCTGGAACGGCTCAGCTAGGAGGAGAACGACATGCACGACGACGCCACAGTGGCGGCGGGCGACATCGCTCGGATGGCCGGCGTGGGCCGGCCCGCTGTCAGCAACTGGCGCCGCAGGTTTCACGACTTTCCTGAACCGGTAGGCGGAACCTCCTCCAACCCGCTCTTCTCTCTGGCCGAGGTTGAATCGTGGCTGCGCGACCAGGGAAAGCTCGAGGAGCTTCCGGAGGAAGAACGGGTATGGCAGCAGATCCGCAACTCTGCCGACGACCTCCAACTCGCCGCGCTCGTCGCCAGCGTGGCGGGCGCCATCACCGGTACCGCCCCGGCTGCCTCCGCTCCCGCACCGCTGGTCGAAGCCACCGCCGCACTCGCGGCCGAACGCGGACTGCGAGACACCGTCGAGCTTCTCTACCGCCGTTACGTGGAGACCCACTCGCGCCGCGTGCAGGTCGTGTCGGAGGAGGTCGCCACGCTCATGGCGAGCCTGCTGGGCGAGTGCGAGACCGTCTTGGACCCGCTGTGCGGCTTCGGAGCGCTGCTGCTGGCCGCGACCCAGGCCCGCGTCGTCATCGGCCAGGACCGAGATGAAGCCTCCGCGTGCCTGGCCGGTGCCCGTCTGACCGCACGCGGCATCGCCGCCGACATCCGGGCGGGCGATGCTCTCCTGGCCGACGCGTTCCCTGATCGGGAAGCCGACGGGGTGCTGTGCGTCCCGCCGTTCAACGAACGAGGCTGGGGCTACGAGGAGCTCACCAATGACACCCGCTGGCAGTACGGGTTGCCGCCCAAGGGGGAGTCGGAACTCGCCTGGGTGCAACACTGCCTGGCCCGGGTCAAACCTGGCGGGCAGGTGGTCGTGCTGATGCCCCCCGCCGCTGCCAACCGTCGTTCAGGGCGAAGAATCCGGTCACAACTACTGAGGACGGGAACACTACAGGCCGTTATAGGTCTCCCCGCCGGGTCCGCGCCACAGTCCATCCTTCCACCTCACCTGTGGGTGCTGCGCCGGCCACAGGACTCGGACGCCGTCCCCTCACACGTGGCCATGGCGGAAGGCAGCCTGGAGTCGGGGCGACCGGTGCCGATCATCGATCTCCTGGACGACGAAGTCGACCTGACACCGTCCCGGCGCCTTCCCAAGGCATCGGCCATACCGGAAAAGGATCTCGACACCATCCGCGTAGAGCTGACGGAACTGTCGGAGGCCCTGACCACACTGCTGCCGAAGGTCAATCGTCAGGGCCGGGACCTGACCATGACCACCGTGGGAGAGCTCATTCGCGCCGGAGCCGTACAGGTGGAGCAGACACCCATGCGGATGGAGACCGACTCCGGCACGGTGCCGCTGCTCACCACCAAGGACGTCACACTCGGCCGGGGACCCTCCGGCCTAGGTGAGGTGAAGGCGGAGTCGGTGGTCGCGAGACCGGGAAACATCGTCATCCCGGCGGTCAGCCGCTCATCGGTCGCCCGGGTGGTCACCGAGGAAGTGCTAGTCGGTCCCCACCTCTATCTCATCCGGCTTGACCAGGGCGTTCTGGACCCGGACTTCGTCGCGGGCTTCCTTCGTGTGTCGGCCGCGCGCGCGGCCGACACCCTTTCCGGGAGCTACCGCGTGGATGTGCGCCGCTCGCAGGTGCCCCGCCTGCCGATCTCCGAACAACGGCGCTATGGCGAGGCGTTCCGCCGGCTCGAATCGTTCGAGTACGCCGTGCGCACCGTGGCCGAGACCGGCGGTGCGCTCGCCGCGCAGATTTTCGAGGCGCTCGTCGACGGCGAGATACAGCCGGAGGCCGAGCCCGGCGCCGAAGGCCTTCCCGCACATCATCTGGAACCAAGGGGTTCCATGTCTCGATGATCATTGGGATGATTCTGTAATTTCTTCGGTAAACATTGCCTGTGTTTGAGGGAAGGCGGCCGGGGTGGACAGGCGAACGATCGATGGCCGCTATGCGCTCGATCCGATGTCACGTCGCGCCGGAGGGATGGGCGAGGTCTGGTTCGGCTGGGACACCCGCCTCGACCGGCCGATCGCGATCAAGTTCATCAGGGTCGACCGCCTCTCCGACGGGAAGCCGGACAAGGAACTGACGGATCGTTTCGTCAGGGAATCTCGGATCACCGCCCGCCTCGAGCATCCGGGCGTCCCGACCGTCTACGACTGCGGCACACACGGAGAAGAGCTCTACCTGGTCATGCAGTTGATCGAGGGCTGCCCTGTGGGCTTCCTCATCGATGAGACGGAGATCCCCGTCGCCTGGGCCGCGGCGATCGCCGCCCAGGTCTGCTCCGTGCTGGCTGTGGCACACGAAAAGTCGCTGGTCCACCGGGATCTCAAGCCAGGCAACCTCATGCTCTGCCCGGACGGCACCGTGAAGGTGCTGGATTTCGGGATCGCGGCTGCCACCTCCCCGACGGCGACGAGGCTCACGAGCACCGGAATCGTCGTAGGCACGCCTGAGTACATGGCGCCTGAGCAGGCGATGTCCGGCTCAACCGGCCCACAGAGCGACCTCTACTCGCTGGGCGTGATCCTCGACGAGATGCTCGCGGGCGACAACCAGTTCTGCGGCCCCACTCCTCTGGCGACCATGCACAACCACATGGGCCAGGAGCCGGAACCATTGCGTCAGCGACGCCGCGAGGTGCCGGAAGGCCTGGAGCGGCTCGTGTTGTGGTTGCTCGCCAAAACACCGGACAAGCGACCGTCCTCGGCCGAAACCGTCTACGCGCGACTCCTGGATTTCTGCCGGGAGTTGCCGTCGTTCCTCGGATACGTCGATGTGAAAGCGCCCCATCCGGTCCGGATGTACGCCCAGGTGGTCGGCCGGATCGGAACGACGCCCCGATCGTCCGGCGAACTGGCACCCGTCCAACGGCCTGCTCCCGCCCCGGACACGTTCCGGCACAGCGACATGGCATTGGCCAAGAAAGACGCGCACCTGCTGAAGGCCGAATCGCGCTTCACTCAAGCCGCCGATGTCCTTGCCGAGGCGGTGGAGCCGGCCGCGCGTGCCCTCGGTGCGGCGAACCCGGACGTCATCTCGCTGAGGATCGAACTGGCCGACGTCCTGTTCCTCGGAGGTGCCTACCGACGAGCGGCCACGGAGTTCGCCGGGCTCGCCGTAGACCTCGCCGAACGCGAGGGTCACGACAACGATCTCGTCCTGCGCTTCCGGCTGATGGAGGCCAACAGCCACGCCGCCGCGGGTGAGACCACAATCGCCCTGACACAACTCGGCCGCCTGCTGGACGACGAGCGCCGTTTCAAGGTTGACGAAGATCGCACCCTGGAGCTGCGACGCCAGATCGGCCTGCTGGAACTGGGCGCAGGAGACCGCGTGGGCGCCAGGAAGACGCTCTCCGCGTTGTTGCCCGACCTGAAAGCCCGCTACGGTCAGGCGCATCCCAACGTGACCAAGGTCCAGGAAATCCTGGACGAGCTGAACGGGGACAGCTGACGTGGCCAAGCTGGGAATCGACAAGGACTTCCTGCGCGACTTCGCGAAACTGGAACGATCCGTTCAGGACCGCGTCTCTGAGGTGTTCGCCAAGTTCGAGCAGGCCACCCACGCGGGAATGCACCTGGAAAAGGTGAACAACGCACGCGACGACCGGTTCCGGACAATCCGGATCGACAAGTTCTGGCGGGGAGTCGTGCTCGCGCCCGAGAGCGGTGACTCCTTCACCCTGCTGAAGGTCCTGCCACACGACGACTCCTATACCTGGGCGCAGCGCAGGCAGGTCTCCGTCAACGCCGCCACCGGCCGGATCGAGATCACTGACTGTGTGGCGATTGAGGCCACCCTGCCAGAGCTGGTCAAGATGGCCGACCGGGCGCCTGCTCTGCTGTTCGAGGCCATCAGCGACGTCGATCTGACCAGGCTCGGAATCGACGACCAGACTCTGCGCTTCGCCCGTGTGCTCACGGACGTTGTCCAGCTTGACGCGTCACGCGCATTTCTGCCACAGAACCAGTGGGATGCCCTTTACGGCCTGGCCGCTGGGCTCACCCCTGAAGAGGTATGGGCCGAGCTCGGGATAGCTCCAGGGCACGCGCCGTTCGACACAGGCGATGTCGGCGCAGCCGTCGAACGGACCCTTGACCGAGTCGTTCTGGTCGACGGGCCAGACGAGCTCATGGAGATCTTCCGCCACCCGTTCGCGTTGTGGCGGGTCTACCTGCATCCGGCGCAGCACCAGGTCGCCCACACGACGTTCAGTGGTCCGGCGCGGATCACCGGCGGGCCGGGCACGGGAAAGACGGTGGTCGCGCTGCACCGGGCGCATCACCTGGCCGGCCTCGGAGCCGGTCCGGTGCTCGTGACCACCTTCACCTCGACATTGTCATCGTCACTGGAGGCCGGGCTGCGGCTGCTGACCGGCTCGGCCGAAGTCCGCGACCGGATCGAGGTCCGGCATGTGGACCAGCTCTCCTACCAGATCTTCTCCGAACGGCACGGCCGCGCCGCCATTCTCCGAGACAAGGAGGAGAAAGATGTATGGAAGAAGATCGTCAAGCGTCTGGAGCTGCCGTTCACCGAAACCTTCCTGGCGGAGGAGTGGCGGCAGGTCGTGCTGGCCCAAGGCGTGACCAGTGCCGCCGAATATCTCGCCGCCAAGCGTGCCGGACGAGGACGCCGCTTGGGGACGCGGCAGAAAGCCCAGCTGTGGCAGGCGATGTGGGAGTTCGAGGAGGAGCTCAAACGTCGCAAGGTGTGGACCCACGAGACGATCTGTGTTGAAGCGACCCGCTTGCTGGAGGAGCGGCCCGCGAAGCCGTACCGGCACATTGTCGTGGATGAGGCGCAGGATCTGCACCCTGTGCAATGGCGGCTGCTGCGAGCGGCCGTCGAGGAAGGGCCTGACGACCTGTTCGTCGCCGGAGACACTCACCAGCGCATCTACGGCAATCGGGTGTCGCTGCGCGACGTGGGGATCAAGATCGCGGGTCGGTCCTCCCGTCTCACGATCAACTACCGGACGACCGCCGAGATCCTTGCCTGGAGCCTCGGCATGCTGCGGGGCGAACCGATCGACGACATGGACGGTGGACTCGACACAGTCGCCGGCTACCGTTCGCAGGTCCATGGACCTGGGCCGGAGCTGAAGGGATTCACGACACAGCGCGCCGAGCTGGACGGACTTGCGGCCAGGGTCCGCGAGTGGCTGGCCAGCGGGGTGGAGCCGAGGGAGATCGGCATAGCGGCCCGTTCCAATGTGCTGGCCGACACGGCGATCGCCGTTCTGGAACGCGCGGATGTGCCCGTCCGTTCGCTGGCCAAGGCCGGGCAGGACGACGACGTCGTGCGGGCGGGAACCATGCACCGGATGAAGGGGCTCGAGTTCCGCTGTGTCGCGGTCATCGGGGCAGGCGAGCATGTGCTGCCGCCGCCGAGCGCGATTACGCCGGTGGCGGAGGACGAACTGACGCACGCGCACGATCTGCAACGGGAGCGCTGTCTGCTTTTGGTGGCATGCACAAGAGCTCGCGAACGCCTGTCCGTGTCTTGGCACGGCGCACCAAGTATTTTCCTTTCGGGATTTACCTCATAACGTTAAGTTACTGACCTTCGTGATACGTGGAGCATGATGGCTACCCTCTCGGTACTGCTGCACCAGATCGACAACGGCACAGTGTTGTTGCCTGAGTTCCAGCGCGGCTATGTCTGGAATCGTGATCAGGTGCGCGGGCTCATGAGGTCGCTCTACAAGGGCTATCCCGTCGGCGGGCTCCTCCTGTGGGAAACCGAGCCGGACGCCGCCTCCATCCGCAACGGAGCAACGGACGGTGGTGTCCGCCTGCTGTTGCTTGACGGCCAGCAACGGATCACCTCGTTGTACGGAGTGATCAGGGGCAAGGCTCCAGATTTCTTCGAAGGTGACGCTTCGGCGTTCACGGGGCTCCGGTTCAACGTCGAGGACGAGACATTCGAGTTCTACGGGCCGGCCAAGATGCGGGACGACGCCCGGTGGGTGGACGTCACCAGGCTCTTCAGCGACGGTCTTGAGCCCTTCATCAAGGAGTTCGGCCAGTTCCCCGACAGGTTTGCCACCTATCTCGCGCGGCTGAACCGGCTGAAGAACCTGGAGAACCGGGAGTTTCACGAGGAGAAGATCACCGGTCCGGACAAAGATGTCGACGTGGTCGTCGACATTTTCAACCGGGTCAACTCCGGTGGAACGGCGCTCTCCAAGGGAGACCTGGCTCTCGCGAAGATCTGCGCCCAGTGGCCACCCGCCCGCCAAGTCATGCGTGACCACTTAAACCGGTGGCAGCGCGCCGGGTTCGACTTCTCGCTCGACTGGCTCCTGCGCAACACCACGGCAGTGGCCACGGGCCGGGCGGTGTTCACCGCGCTCGACGCGGTATCCGACCAGGACTTCGAGATCGCGCTGAACAAGTCGGTCGGTTACGTCGGAAGCCTGCTGGACGCCGCTTCCGGCCGGCTCGGGCTGGATCACGACCAGGTCCTGATGGGGCGCTACGCCGTCCCCGTCATCTCCCGGCTGCTCCATCTCACCGCAGGAGGACGATTCGCCGACGCCGCGCATCGGGACCGCGTGTTGTTCTGGTACGTGCACTCGGCGCTGTGGGGACGTTTCGCCGGATCTACCGAGACCGTGCTCGCCCAGGATTACGAGATCGCCGCCCGATCCGGGATCGACGGGCTGATCTCGTCCCTGGAGCGCTGGCGGGGCGGCAACCTGGAGATCCAGCAGCACGACTTCGAGGGATCCACCCGAGGGGCACGCTTCTACCCGCTGCTGTACATGCTCACCAGAGTCAAGGGGGCGCGGGACCTCGGAAGCGGTCTCGAGCTCCGGGCCGAGATGCTCGGTAAGCTGACCTCGCTACAGGTCCACCACATCTTCCCCAAGGCCCTGCTCTACAAGGCGGGATACGAACGCGCTCACGTCAACGCCATCGCCAACTTCTGCTTCCTGACACAGGACACCAACCTGCAGATTGGCAAACGTTCCCCGGAAGACTACTTCGCCGAAGCTGAGGCCAGGCACCCGGGAGTGCTGGCGTCCCAGTGGATCCCCACCGACCCGGATCTGTGGCGGGCCGAGCGCTACATGGACTTCCTCGCTGCCCGTCGTCAGCTACTCGCCGACGCCGCCCAATCGTTCCTCACCGAGCTCCGAGATGGGGCGACGGCGGTCGCCGCCATCGAGCTCCAGCCCGTCGGTGTTTCGGGACCTCAGGACGATGTCCGGACAGTCCAGATCAAGGGCATGGTGGAAGAACTCCAGCGACTGGGCTACGCGGAGCCGGCGCTCGACAGCGAAATCGCTGACCCCGCTACAGGCCGGGCGCTCGCGGTCGCGGAGGCCTTCTGGGCGGACGGCCTCCAGCCTGGTCAGGGCAAACCGGTTCTCCTGGAGCTGGACCCCGAGTCCTCCGACATTGCCCGGCTCGAAGAACTCGGTTACGAGGTCTACACCTCAGTCGATGCGCTGCTTGGCTATGCGCAACGACTGAACAAGGCAAGGGCCGGCGATACCGAGACCGAACCTGCCCCGATCGACACGCCTTCGCCCGATGCGTTCGACAGAGCCATGCGCTCGATCTACGATCGCGCGCGAAACGAGGCCAACTACCATGCGACGTACTTCCTGAGCATGCTCGCCGAGCATGGCAGTCTCGCGACCGCTCGGAAGTTGCTCAACACGCCTGCTGTTTCCGATGGATTTGCCGCGCTTTGGGAACGAGGGAGGCTGGATCTCACCGTAGAGGCGCTGGTCACCCAGCCGCAGTTCGCGCACCTGTTCACACCGGCGGAGATCGACGTTGCTCAGCACCGCTTGGGGCAGTTCGGTTACGCATAACGATAGTCACAGCACTGAGGGGACTCCATCCCGAAGTGCGGGCACATCTGCACGACCATCTCGCGCAACGCGTCGGGCGACGCCGAGGGAGAGGGCCTCGTCCGAGTTCGCCGCGCGACCACGCCCTCAATGGCACCGATCACCGCACTCATGACGAGCAGAGTGCGCCTGCCGATAATTACATCCGCCCAGGTCATGACTCTGCGAGGGCTTCGCGTGGCGGCGCGAGCTCTGGCCGCTCAGGAGACGGAACCAAGTGCGGCAGGATGGTCGGCCGTGCTCCTTCGCCTGGCCTACCTGACCGTCACAAACGCTTTCGCCGCGCTGCGGCTGCTGCCCATGGGCGATCGGGACAAGGACGTAGAGATTCTCATCCTGCGTCACCAGATCACCGTTCTTGAACGCCAACTCGGCGCTGACTCCAGAGTCAGATTCGCGCCTGAGGACCGGGCCTTCTCGCCGCGCTCCTGGCCTCGCTGCCCCGCGAGGTTCTGCGCCGGCTGCGGCTTCTCGTCCGGCCGGACACGGTCCTGCGCTGGCACCGCGATCTGATGAGACGTCGTCATGCCCGTACCTGCCGGCCGAAGCGGCCCGGGCGTCCGCCCACGGTCCGCTCCATCCGTGCCCTCATTCTGCGCCTGATCCGGGAGAACCCCGGCTGGGGCTATCGGCGAGTCCACGGTGAGCTCGCCACGCTCGGCATCGAGATCGCGCCGTCCACGGTGTGGGAGATCCTCAAGCAGGCAGGTCTTGAGCCGGCGCCCGAGCGGGCTTCCACCACGTGGGCCGACTTCCTGCGTTCGCAAGCCGACGCCTTGCTGGCCTGCGATTTCGTCGAGACCGTCACCTTGAACGGGCGGCGCCAGTACGTCCTGGCGGTCATCGAGCACGCCACCAGGCGCGTCCGTGTGCTCGGCACCACCGCTCACCCGACCGCCGACTGGGTCATCCAGGCGATCAGGAATCTGGTGATGGACCTGGAAGATGCGGGCTGCCAGGCGCGCTTTCTGATCCGCGATAGGGATGGGAAGTTCTCGGCGCTCATGGACGAGGTCCTCGCCGAGGCGGGCATCCAGACGGTGCTCACCGGTATTCGGATGCCACGGATGAACTCGATCATGGAGCGGTGGGTGCAGTCGTGCCGCCACGAACTCCTGGACCGCTGCCTACTCTGGAACGAACGCCACCTGCGGTACGCCCTGCGCGAGTACGAACACTTCTACAACCAGCACCGAGCCCACCAAGCCCTGAACCAAGCCGCCCCACTGCGCCCCGCCCCGGACCCAATCACAGATCCAGAGCGAATCTGCGCCTGCCGAAAATTCCATACATGCAGGTCAAGCGGCATGTGAGTACTCGTGTAGGACGCCGCCGAGCCGGTCTCGTCGGCGTATGTTCAGGTCGATGATTCGCCCGGGGTCTGTTATCGGATCGGGGACGGTGCGCAGCGGTGCTGCTTGGTTTAGGGCTTGGTGGGGGCGGTGCTGGTTGTAAAACCGTTCGTACTCGCGCAGGGCGTGCCGCAGGTGGCGTTCGTTCCATACGAGGCAGCGGTCGAGAAGCTCGTGACGGCACGACTGCACCCACCGCTCCATGATGGAGTTCATCCGCGGCATCCGAATACCGGTGAGCACCGTCTTGATGTGGGCCTCGGCGAGGACCTCGTCCATAAGGGCCGGGAACTTCCCATCTCGATCTCGGAGCAGAAAGCGCGCCCGGCAGCCCGCATCGTCCAGGTCCATCACCAGATTCCTGATCGTCTGGGTGACCCAGTCGGCGGTCGGGTGTGCGGTGGTGCCGAGCACGCGGACGCGTCTGGTGGCGTGCTCGATGGTGGCCAGGATGTACTGGCGTTGCCCGTTCAGGGTGATGGTCTCGATGAAATCGGCGGCCAGTAGGGCGTCGGCTTGCGAGCGCAGGAAGTCGGCCCAGGTGGTGGACGCCCGCTGGGGTGCCGGGTCAAGGCCTTCTTGCTTGAGGATCTCCCACACTGTGGACGGTGCGACCTTGATGCCGAGGGTGGTGAGCTCGCCGTGGATCCGCCGGTAGCCCCAGCCGGGGTTCTCCCGAACCAGACGCAGGATGAGAGCGCGAATGGACTGGACGGTGGGTGGACGGCCGGGCCGCTTCGGCCGGCAGGTATGGGCATGACGCCGTTTCATCAGATCGCGGTGCCAGCGCAGGACGGGGTCCGGGCGGATGAGGAGCCGTAGCCGGCGCAGGACCTCGCGGGCAGCGAGGTCAGGAGCGCGGCGAGAAAGGCCCGGTCCTCGGGAGCGAATCTGACTTTGGTGTCGGCGCCGAGTTGGCGTTCGAGGACGGTGATCTGGTGGCGCAGGGCGAGGATCTCGATGTCCTTGTCTCGATCGCTCATGGGCAGCAGTCGCAGTGCGGCGAAGGTGTTCGTGACGGTGAGATAGGCCAGGCGAAGGAGCACGGTCCATCATCATGCCGCACGCGTTCGCCCTCCTGGTGGCTGGAGCTCGCGTCGCCACGTGAAGCCCTCACATGGTCATGACCTGGGCGGATGTGATTATCGGCAGGCGCACTGTCGGAGACGCTGCCGTGGGACGCTCCACGGCACTGGCTGATCCTGCGCTGCTACCTCAACCCGGCGCCCCCGCAGCGTCATGCGACGGCCCACCCAACCGCGTCTGGGACATTACGGCAAACCGCGGAGCTGCTCACACAACCCAGCCCACTGAAGAATCAAGGTTAACCAGCAGAGTCATTGAGCACAGCAAACCTCACAGCAAATGCTGTGACACAATATTCGGTACCCATCCGCTGGATGAACAGTACGGGCGGTTCTATAACCCGACCATCTCCAGAAATGGTTCTAAAGAGAAGTGGGCCATCTCGTATGCGTCCGGGTCCATCGCCGGGGGATACCGGTCGAGCCTCCGTCTGGAGTCGGCGCTGTTGATTTCGGGCAGCTCTCGCTGGTTGAGCTCTTCTGCGATCCGCTCGGCGAATGGTGCATCGTAGAGAGTGGGCTCGTTCTGGTAGAGGCGGAAGTAGCTGACGATGAAGCGCATGCGTTCGTGATACTTCAACCAGTTGGCGACTCCCGCGGTGGCCCCCCGGAGGTCATCGGTGATGAATTCCTCGGCGAGCCTGCGGACCCTCTTGTCCCGAATAGGCGCCCATGCTCGCGTTAAGCCAGTGCTTGGAGACGGAGTCAATCTCTCACCGACTTTGACCTTGCCGGCCGGGGTCTTCAACGATAAGAAAAAGCGAGTATGGAATGCCGCCCAGAGGTCTTCCAGCACGCGCGTCAGCAAGGGCTGGTCCTCGTGTCCCGTGCTGTACAAGCGGAACCTGTGGAAGGGCTGCCGGGTCACCAGCGAGCACAATGAGCGCCACCATACTTGCGTCAGCCAGCGTACCGGCCGATACAGCCTCAGTTCGAGGACTCGTTGCATCCGCATCTGCTCGTAGGCCGACAGTGCTATGTTGGCGCCGAGGACGAGTTCGGCTCGGACGACGGGATCATCCTCCTCCACGGCCTCGGAGAGGAGCGTCGCGGCGTCCCCTAGGAAGCGTGGGTCGGCCTCGGCAAGTAGGTAGGGGAGGAACTCAGGCGCCACTGGCGTCGCATCCGACTCCGGGCTCACCCTGATGTAGGAGGCGGGCCCATCGTGCATGAGGTGGATCGTCGCGCTGACCGTCTCCAAAAAGATCGCCCGGTTGGCCAAGGCGACACCGCGGGCGTAGGCGGAGCCGAGCGGAGAGCGCGGTGCTCCGCGTACAAGCAATCTGAGGCGCGTCCAAGCGGTTCGGCGGCTGGAGTCCGTGCCGAATAGGCCGTGTCCATCGAGGCTCAGGCTCTCGGTGATCGTCTTGGAGGACCACGTCGCGTAGCAGTACCAGTTGTTGGCGTCCCTGCCCAGGAGTCGGGCGAGAGCCAGTGCCATGGCGTGGTAGCCCTGTGTGATTTGCATCATGTTGAGTGCTGGGCTGTGCCACTTGTCCATCGCAATGCGAAGCACGTCATCGAAGGTCAGCGGGGCGCGATCCAACTGGGGCTGCGCGTCTCCCCACTCCGGTCGGGACAACTCGGCAGGACCGAAGATTCGCCGAGCCCGATCAGCCATGTCCTGATCGGAGAGATGCTCGACGGTTTCGCTGATCCCATCGATGAAGTTCAGGTAATCGGCCACCGAGTCGTATGGTGACGGTTGCTGCGGGGGTTCGGAGGAGTTCATTTGTCGCTCTCCTCATTGAGGCTTTGTGTCGGCCGGTCGACGATCTGCTGAAGCCGTTCACGGGCGAACCGCAGGTTCTCCCCGACCACGGTCCACTTCCGCCCGAGATGCTCGGATATGCCGGGCCTTGTCATTCCAGCGAGGTAGCAGGCCATTGTGTCCCATCGCGTGGGCGGCAATGCGTCGAGCATGAGCTCGATCCAGTGGCGGTCCTCCCACAAGGTCAGCCGCGATTCCCAGGGGGTAATTGTGGTCGCCGACGGCTGCTTGCCGCGCTGCTTGATAAAGGTGGCGAGGACCATCTCGCCGGCGTAGCCCTTGTGATCGTTGATCGCGTTCCAGCGGCCTCCTAGGGCGACCATGGTGGCGCGCACCGCCTTGTCGGCTTCGTCGCGCGTGGCACCGGCGAGCATGGCCACACTGATCAACGTCCGTCCGTGATGGTGGAAGAACTGCTCGACCTGTTGTGGCGGGCCGATGGCCTGCTTGAGGAGATAGTCGACGTCGCTTTGGCGGGCCGCGCGGTCGCGCAGTACTCGATGCACCAGGCGGTGCATCGAGACCGACCCGCGGTCTTCGCTGAATGCGACGAGTGAGGTGTTGGTCAAGTCGGCGAGCAGCTTCCGCACGTGCATCAGCTCGGCGCCCATCTCGGCGGCGAGCCTCGAAACGGAGACGCCCGTGGCTGGCGAGACCGCAAGGAATGACAGCAGTCGCCGGGCGAAGGGCAAAGACTCCTCGGCCTGGTAGACCGACAGCAGGATGGCCTCGGCGGCGCCAACCGGGTAAGCGTCGCCGTCCTGAGCCTGCAGGTAGTCGCTGATGCGGTCGTCGCGCAGCTGATCCAGGTACTCGGAGTAGTCCAGCTGCGTCTGGGTGATCATGGCGGCGGCCTGAGCCAGTGCCAGCGGCAGGTGCCCGAGCTCGACCGCGAGCCGGGCGGCGCTGACCGGATCGGACAGCCCGGTACGGTCTTGCAGGAAGGCGACCGACTGTTCGCTGGAGAACAGCCTGACTTCGAGATGTTCGAAAGCGCGCTCGAATTCACGCTTGCGTGAGGTGATGATCACTCGGGTGGCGCCTGTCGCCGGGCACCACTGGCGTACCTTGGCAACGCTGAGGGCGTTGTCGAACACCAGCAGGCACGGTTCCGTCGTCGTGGCCAGCCATGCCTTGGCCCGGCCAGCGGCGATAAGTTCGTTGTCATCGGGGGTCCGCTGCCCCAGCCGATCGGCGAGGGAGGCCAGGCCGGAAACGATCTGGGTGACCTCTTCCGCGATAATCCAAACAATGACTGGCCAGCCCGCGGCCTGACAACCCCAGGCGTACGAGGCGACCAGCATCGTCTTACCCACGCCCGGCCCGCCGGTCACGGCGCAGGACATCACCGCGCCGTCGCCCGCTGTCGATGTCTGGTGATCTAGCAGTTCTCGCAGCCGGAGCAGGGAGTCTTCACGCAGTTGATGGCCGGGAGGGCGCTGCGGGATGTTGCCCTCTACGATCTGGCCGGATCGCGGTTGGGAAGGGTTGCGGTCATGTTGCGCCGCCTCGCCCTGAAGAGTTGCTCCCGATTTCGTCGTGTGCGTACGTTCCGCGCGTACCTGCAGTAAGAACGCCGCCACGCTGACGATAAGCCCGATCGCGCTGATGAACATGCTCACCACGCTGGCCTGTTGATCCTGCGTCGCCAGTGGGGCGACGAGGAAGACGCGGGCCAGCCCCACCAGGAACACACCCGCCGTCACCACGATGGCCGCGATCATCGACCGGCGCCACGTGTTCGCACGTGACGCTCGGGAAGATGTCGCCTTCCGCATGGACCTAGAGTGCCGTCAGATGGCAAGGAGGGGAACGCATGGTGATATACGGCTGTGTATGCACACCTTTGGTGTGCATCCCAATGTGACGCTGATCCTGGGGCTCAGTATTAGGATTCGGTGTCTCACCTGCGGGTTCTTGATAGTGTGCCGCTCGAATATTGAGCTACGTGGTCTGAGCTCCCATTAGGCGGCATGGTGGTATTCGTTGATCGTTCCTGTGGCGACGGGTTTTCGGCGGACGGGTCGTAGGTCGTCGAGGGCGGTCATGTGCCGGGCGGGCTGCGCGGCGATGTCCGTTGTAGTGGATCAGATACTGGTGCAGCACGAGGGCCAGGTGGCGTTCGTTGAGGATCAGGGTCCGGTCCAGGAGTTCACGGCGCACAGTGCCGATGACGCGTTCGCAGATGGCGTTCATCCTCGGGGTCCGCGGCAGTGTCGTGATGATCCGCAGCCCTTCACCTTCGAAGACCTCCCGGAAGGCGGAGGTGAAGAGCGGGTCCCGATCGTGGATCACGAACCGCAGCCGGGCGATGCGGTCACCCAATTCCATCACCAGGTTGCGAGCCTGCTGCACCGTCCATGCCCCGCTCGGGTGCGCGGTCACACCGGCCAGGTGCAGTCGCCGGGTGCCGTGCTCGATGAAGACCAGCACGTACAGCCGCTTGAGAAGCACAGTTTCGACTACGAGGAAGTCACACGCGATGAACGCGTGGGCTTGAGCGGTCAGGAACTGCCGCCAGGTCGGCCCGGCCCGGCGGGGCGCCGGAGCGATACCCGCGGCGTGCAGGATCTCCCATACCGTGGAGGCCGCGATGTTGTAGCCGAGGCGCGCCAACTCGCCTTGGATTCTCCGGTGCCCCCAGGTTGGGTTTTCCTGGGCCATCCGCACAATCAGCGTCTTGACGGGCTGGCGGGTGCCGGGCCGTCCCGGGCGTCGCCTGTCGGTGAAGGTCCACTT
Organism: Nonomuraea insulae; assembly: GCF_042656245.1. Taxonomy (NCBI): domain Bacteria; kingdom Bacillati; phylum Actinomycetota; class Actinomycetes; order Streptosporangiales; family Streptosporangiaceae; genus Nonomuraea; species Nonomuraea insulae. The sequence goes on along the minus strand of NZ_JBHSPA010000037.1, from coordinate 105,048 downwards.
ACGCGCTACCAGGTTGCGGTGCCAGCGCAAGATCGTTGCTGGGGTGACGTGGACGACTTCCGCCCACCGATGGCGGGGGATCAGTCGCGCCAACGCCGCAAGCCAGAGTCGGTCGGCATGATCCCACCGTGGCCGGCCACCGAGTTGACGGCGGAGTACCTGGTTCTCGTGCCGGAGCGCCAGCAGCTCAGCGTCTTTATGCAGATCAGCGCGAACCAGCACTGTCAGTAGGCCGGACAAGGTCCTCATCAACCGGTAGACCAGCGATAGGAACACCTTGCGATGGTCGCAGCCGCCGCCCTGATCGCGCAGGAAAACCCCAGCTCACAGCACGAAACCGTGCCGCTCGAATATTGAGTTACGTGGCTTGAGCTGCGGTTATGCGGCGTGATGGTATTCGTTGATCACGCCGGTGACGACGGGTTTTCGGCGGATGGATCGCAAGTCGTTGAGGTCGGTCATGTCGCGGGAGGGTTGCGTTGCGATGTCCGGGGGCCGTTGTTGTCTGGACTGGTGCGGCCGGTGCTCGTTGTAGTGGATCAGATACTCCTGGAGCACGCGGGCCAGGTGGCGTTCATCAAGGATCAGGATCCGGTCCAGGAGTTCGCGGCGCAGGGTACCGATGACCCGTTCGCAGATCGCGTTCATCCTTGGCGTTCGCGGCAGCGTGGTGACCAGCCGCAGCCCTTCAGCTTCGAAGACCTCCCGAAAGGCGGAGGTGAAGAGCGGGTCTCGGTCGTGGATCAAGAACCGCAGCCTGGCAATGCGGTCACCCAGATCTATGGCCAGGTTGCGGGCCTGCTGCGCCGTCCATGCTCCGGCCGGGTGCGCGCTCACTCCGGCCAGGTGCAGTTTCCGGGTGCCGTGCTCGATGAAGACAAGCACATACAACCGTTTGAGCAGCACGGTTTCGACCACCAGGAAATCGCACGCGATGATCGCGTGGGCTGCGCGGTCAGAAACTGCCGCCAGGTCGGGCCGGCCCGGCGGGGCGCGGGATCGATACCGGCGGCGTGGAGGATCTCCCACACCGTGGAGGCTGCGATCGCGTAGCCCAGGCGCGCCAACTCGCCTTGGATTCTCCGGTGGCCCCAGGTCGGGTTCTCCCGGGCCATCCGAACGATCAGTGCCTTGACCGGCCGGCGGGTGCAGGGCCGGCCGGGGCGCCGCCTGTCGGTGAAAGTCCATTTACGTGCCACGAAATCACGATGCTAGCGCAAGATTGTCGCCGGAGTGACCGGGAACACCTCCGCCCACCGGCGGCGGTGGATCAGTCGCGACAACGCTGCAAGCCAGAGCCGGTCGACGCGACCCCACCGCGGCTGACCGCCGAGCTGACGGCGGAGCACCTGGTTCTCATGACGGAGCACCAGCAGCTCAACATCCTTGGACAGATCAGAGCGGACCAGCACGGTCAGCAGGCCGAACAGGCCCCTCACCAACCGGTAGACAAACGATAAGAGCACCTTGCGATGGTCGCAGCGACCGCCTTGATCACGCAGCAAAACCCCAGCTCACAGCACGAAACCGTATTTCCGAGCGGGACACCCGGTGCATGCGGTGGTTGACCTGCTCGGCCCAGCGGGCGCAGGCGTCTTCCAGTTCGGCGAAGCTGCCGTAGCTGGAGCGCAGGTTGGTGGTGGTGGGCACCAGATCGGCTTTGGCGATCTTCACGGTGTTCTCCACGCCGCCCTTGGACTCGGGGTCGAACGGCTCGCAGGTGTGCACCACGCATCCGTAGTGGCGGCCGAGCTCGACCATCTGCGGGTGCCGGACCGGGATCTTGGCGATGTGCTCGACCGTCACGGTGCGCGGGTTGTCGGTCAGCAGGTAGGTGGGCGCCGCGCCGATGATGCGCAAGGTCGCGTCCAGGCAGGCGGTCAGCGAGCCCAGTGTCTGATCCCAGGACGGCAGCACCACCCGGAACTTCGACCAGGCCAGCCAGGCGCAGAACAGCTGCGTCCGGCGTCCGGCGATGCGCGGGCCCTCGCCCCAGTCCCACTGCAGCCACATGCCCGGCTCGGGGATCCACGGCCGGTAGACGCGCCGTCGTCCCGCCCGCCACGACTCCTTGATCGCCGCAACGGCCCGCCGGGTGGTCCGCTCCGAGCCGCGAAAGCCCATCGCCACCAGGTCTTTGTGCACCACATCGGCCCGGACCCTGCCACCTGAGCGCTCGACCTTCTCCTCAATCTTGACCAGGAACGGGTCAATCGACCTGGGCCGCAACGCTCGCTCCGCCGGGACGCCGCCCGCTTCACGCAACGCGATGTAGCGCTGCACCGTCTTGGGATCGCACCCCGCCAGCTGCGCTGCGGACCAGGCACATCCGGTCAGATCGTAGGCGCGGAAGATCTCCATCAGCTCCGCATCGGACTTGGTCACAAGCCCCCTCCCGGTCGAAACGGCTGGTTACCTCGACCACCACTCAAACCGGGCAGAGCGTCACCGCGCACCGAGACACACGAACAAGATCAAGAGATTACGTGGCCATCGACCAGGATTGGATGCCCAGGTGGACGGACACGTCATTCCTGGTAAATGGCCATGTGACTCCTGCTGGGCGGCCACGAGATTTCCAGGTAGACGGACAACTCCATGGGGCTGAGATGCGGAGCCACGGCCAGGCATGGCTAACGGCGGCGAGGCCCTCAGGCTCCACCAGGCGGCGCTGAGCTGGGTGCGCGATGCCGTGAGGCCCGACGAAGACATCCCAGGAGCTATGATGTCAAGCGGCAGGTTCTTGGGCCTGGTGCGGCCAGGCGGTCACCTCGTTGTAGAGAGTGCCGTTCTTGAGGCAGCCGTGCAGGATGCCGACCAATCGGTTGGCGACCTGGCGCAGGGCAGCGTTGTAGTCGACGTCACGAGCGCGTTGCTTGTCGTAGTACGCGCGAGCCCCGGGCGAGGCGTTGATGGCGTTGGATGCCTGAGCCATGAGGGCGTCGATGAGCCGGTCATTGTGGATGAACCGCGCTGCGACGACCTTCTTCTTCCCCGAGGCCCGGGTGATCGGGCTGGTGCCGGCGTAGTTCTTTCGGGCCTTGGCGAGACGTAGCGCTCAGGGTCATCTCCGAATTCGGCAAGCACCCGGGTACCGAGAATCGGTCCCAGCCCTGGCTGAGAGACGATGATCTCAACGACCGGGTGCCAGCCAAAATGTGCCTCCACCTCCTTGTGCAGGAAGGCGACCTGCTCATTCAGCGTGACCAGGACGGCGATCAACGCCCGCACCGAGGCAGCGTAGGCCGCGGTGACCGGTGCGGGCCGGCCCAGATGATCGCTACGGAGCGCGTCCTGGAAACGCAGGGCACGCTCGGTCAGATCGCCGCGGCGGCGGGCGCGCTTGAGCGCGGCGGTGATCTGGCTGGTGGTCAGCTTGGCAGCGGAGTCGGGATCGGGTGCCCTGGCCAGCAGATCCAGAGCCTCGGGCGCGTCCAGGTCTGCGAAGGCGACCAGCGCGGCGGGAAAATAGTCCCGCAGGGCGTGGCGCAGCCGCTGGAGCTGGCGGGTACGTTCCCAGATCAGTGTCTTGTGCGCATCGGTTCTGACCATGTCGGCCAGCATGTGCGCATCGGCCGCGTCGCTCTTGGCGCCCGAGACCGCCAGACGTTCGCGGTAGCGGGCCGCCTGCAGCGGATTGACCGCATACACCGTGTATCCGGCCGCCACCAGCGCGGCTACCCACGGGCCCCGGTCGGTCTCGATGCCCACGATCACCTCGGCGTCCTCGGCATCATCACCGAGGTGCTGACTGATCAGGGCGTGCAGCCGAGCCATGCCCGTCACGCCTTCCGGAAGTCGCGCTTTGGCCAGTCTGCGGCCCGAGGCATCCATCAGCTCCACATCGTGGTGAGCCTCGGCCCAGTCATCGCCGACGAACAGTCGCACCGTCTCTCCCATCTCCGTCATCGCTGGTCAGCAACCTGCGGGAGAACTATCAGCGACCTAATGAAACGGTGCTCATCCCCAAGGCGGGGAGGCACGACATCCCAGCAGCGATCAACTCTCCCGAGCCACCTGCGGGGGCACGATCTTCGTCAAGGACTCAAAGTCCAGGAGGGCCGAGTGCTCACCCACCGGCGGTCGCTATCCACCATGGAGTCTGCCGGATGGCCTGCTCCTAGAACTCATTAGGAGGGTCTTGCGGCTCCGATCGCCCCAGCCCGTAGGGAGGTTGCCGAAGTCGGCGATCGTGACGGCCTCAGCTCGGAGCCTTCCGAAGATCACTATGTGCATGGGTAGATGGCCGTCAGACTGGACGCGTAGTGTCCGCCCACCTGGAGGTCGAGTGGCCATGGATCTGGATCGCCGTGGCCACCTACCTGGAGGAACTCATGTCCGTTCACACGCGGTCTCCTCCAGACCGCCCAGCGGCCGCAGGTCTGGGCGTTGAGTTGAGGAGAGGCACGGTGCGCGTGTGGGACGGTGGCGACGGCAAGAAGATTCACATGCTGCGCGCCCACGCCGGCCCGGTGTATGCCCTCGCCTTCAACCCCGGTAGCTCCCGCCTGGCCAGCGGCGGCTACGACAGCCTCATCCGGCTCTGGGACACCGGCACCGGCAAGGAGGTCACCACGCTGCAAGGCCACACCGGCACCATGTACGGGCTCGCCTTCAGCCCCGACAACTCTCGCCTGGCCAGCGCCGGCGAGGACATCGGTGTTCGCCTCTGGGACCACGCCACCGGCAAGCAGGTCACCACGCTGCACGGCCACACCGCCGCCGTCTACGCGGTCGCCTTCAGCGCGGACGGCCACCGCCTGGTCACCGGCGGCGCGGACAACACGACACGGGCGTGGGAGGTCTCCGCCCCAGCGGATCCGTTCGCCGGCGTGTGCACGTTGATCACCAGACCCATGGACGAGGGAACGTGGGCACGGTACCTGCCGGACGACCCGTACGAGCGCGTATGCCCCCCATCACCCGCATGACCGCGACCACCACGAGGCACTCGGTGGGGGCAGACCAAGGACGGGAGAAAGGGACAGTGGGCTGCTGAACTGCTAGTCAGAGGGGGCGTTCCACAGATGTTGTGACCCTCCGCTTGTGTTTGATTGCGGTTCGGTGAACAAGCCATCCGTTAGAGTTGATCACCGCTACGGTTTCGGCGTCTGAACGCCGGGATCGAGGCGAGGGACGTCCTTGGGATGACGTGGATCGAGCGGACCGCCTATCCGCAGTTCAAGCGGCTGACGTCGGCGCGGGTGCTGCACGTGTTCTTCACACCCTCGCCGGAAAAGGTGGACTGGGCTGAAAACGGACCGGCAGCCCGGAGTCGTGCTTCGCGCTGGTGCTGGCGTTGAAGTGCTTCCAGAAGATGGCGCGCTTTCCGTCCCCGGACGAGATTCCCGAGGCGCTGATTGACCACGTTCGGCGCTGCCTGGAGTTGGCCGAGGATGTCTGGCCGGACCATGGCTCCTCCGGCAGCGCGAAGGCGCATCGCAAGCTGGTGCGCCAGCGTCAGGGCGTGAAGCAAGACGCGGGCCCGGCCCGGGCGATCGCCGCGGTGGCGATCCGGAAGGCGGCCCAGGCCAAGAACAACCCGGCGGATCTGATCAACGTGGCGATCGAGGAGTCGCTCCGGCTCCGGCTGGAGCTGCTCGGGTACACGAGCCATGAACGAGCTCAACGAGCGTCTCAACCCTGCGCTGGAGACCACCTGCTACCTACTGGATCGGCTGAGCGTCGTCACCGGTCGGCCACGCGAGGACCTGATGCAGGAGATGGCCTTACCCGTCAAGTCTGCGTGTTGAAGCTCTTGTCGCTGTCTCGCCAGCGTCTGTTCGGGAGCCGTCCGGCCATGCCGCGATAGCTCATGCCGTCGTTCCGATTGCGGAGCTTGCGCAACTCGCACGCGAACCCGCGCCGCCGGCCCGGCCCCGGGTCCGACGGCCTCCTCAGGACGCCCAGATTTCCTCCGCGCGTGCGCCACCGATTGTCTGGACTGATGAAAGGGGGCTGCCAGACAACTGGCCGGTCCCCAAGACTGAGGACCCGCCGGCATCGCGGCGACGCAGCGATGCCGACGCGGCCGCCGACCGGGGCAGGGCTGTGACCCGCGTGTTCCGGCTCAGGCTGTAACAGGGTGACGGGCGTCGCCGCCGTGTTGTGCACTGGGATCTCGCAGCCGTGCAGCGGCGCACGCATCTCCTGCCGGTTGCCCCAAGGGACGCGACCTGACGGCCGCGGCGGGATATCACGCATCGGAAAGACGAGAGGTGACGGCATGACCAGAATGACGCTCAGACGGGCCGCGATCGGGCTGCTGACCGCAACCGGATTCGCCGTCGCCGCCTGCCCGGCCGCGGCCGGCGACGAGTTCTGGCCCAGGGGCGACGGGGTGGCGCCGATGGGCTGATCAAGTTTTGTTCAGGCGGCGAATCGGATTTCCGGGATAATCGTCGGCCCTCCGAAGCCGTGCGTTGTCGGCCGCCTTGCAGGCCGACCTTGATTCCGAGCAGAACGGGGACAGGGATGTTCGTCACGGGCCATGGGCGGGCCGGAGCGGTGATCGCAGGCCACGTTCTGGTCATGGGGTTGCTCGCCGGGTGCGGCGCCGGCCAGAGCGCGCCGCCCGCTCCGCCCACCGAGACCGACTACGTGGTCCTGAAACGCGCGGAACTCCTGATCATTCGCGACTGCATGCAAAAGCACGGCTTCCGGTACTGGGTGCCGAAGATGTGGGAGCCTTCGCGGGGGTTCGGCTTCGTTCTCGACGATCCGGACTGGGCGCGTGAGCACGGGTACGGCGGCCTCGACCAGCACAAGGCCATGCAAGCCAAGCGAGACGACCCCAACATCGCCTACCGCGCCAGCCTGCCCGCGTCCCGCCGGACCCAGTACGCCCTGGTTATGAGCGGCGGTGACGACGTCAAAGTTCTCACCGCGCACCTGCCCGACGGAGGGACGATCAACAACGCCCTCGGCGGGTGCGAGCTGTCGAGCAGCGAAGAGCTCTATGGCAACCACGAGCGGTGGTTCCGCCTGGACAGACTCGCCTCCAACATCGCGCCGCTGTACATGCGGGAGATTGCCAAGGACGCGCGTTTCGTCGCGGCCCTGTCCTCATGGTCACGGTGCATGCGCGGGAAGGGTCACGCCTACGCCACGCCACCGGAGATCCGGGCCGCCCTTCCCGGTCTCACCGGCGGACTGGCTCCCGCCCAAGCCCACACCGTCGAGGTGAAGCTGGCCGTGGCAGAGGCTACCTGCGCGCGTGCTACCTCGCTGCCCTCGACCTTGCGTGCGCTGAGAGCCGAATACCAGCCCAAAGTGGAGGGCCCCTACGCGGCCAGCCTCCGGACCCACGCCCGGCTGCTGCGCGAGGCACTCGATCGCGCGAAAGAGATCAACCACGCCACCCCCTGGCTTCCGCGGCACAAGGTCGCGGAACGCCCCTCAATGAGAGCCACCAAGGAGAGATCCATGCGCAAGATCCATTTCGCGGCCGCAGCCGTGAGCCTGGCGGTAGCCGCCGTCCCCATGTCCAGCCCCTCCTGGGCAGACAGCGCCGCCCTGGCGTCGCACTGCCGCACGCAGAAAGATCTCTACAACGAAGACGGCACCGTGACCGCCTACTCCGGCACCTCCTGCCATTACCCGCTCGGCTACGACGGCGGCAATGACGCCAACTGGGCCGACCAATCAGGCGAGTTCACCGGCAGTGCCGGTAACAACGCCATGTCCATCCTCAACACCGGCAAGCCTGGCGGATATGACGTCGTGGCCGTATACGACTACGAAAACCAGTGGGCCGGTGGCGGCTACCGGTGCCTGGGCGTGGGCGATTGGGTATCCGACCTGAGCCAGTCCAGGTTCGTCGACCCGAACGGCAACATCAAGGGACCCATGGCTCGTCAGATCTCCTCGCACCAATGGGTTCCCCGCAGCGCCTGCACAACTGCCAGCATGATCGGCTAACGCGCGAGCAATAGTCGGCGCCATCACCGGATGATCTGGGGGAACGACTACCTTGTTCAATCATGCGGTGATGGTTGCGCGAGCGCGTCGGTCACATGCCGGGCGGCGGTGGCCAGTTCGGGTCGCGTCAGGTCCCCCCGTCCTAGATGAATCGGGCGAGCGGGTCGCCGAGCGCCCACATGGCGTTCAACCGGGTGACGGTGCGCTCCGGCAGGGGAGCGGCCGGCGGGCTGTCGACGTCGGCCTGCCGCTGACTGAAGCGGCGCCGGACGGTGTCGGGGTGCGTCTTCAATGTCTGGCCGATCCCTCGTGTTTCGCAGTTGTGGGTGATCATGTTTCGGCGGCGGCCCAGGCTGCGAGGACGGCCTGGGTTTCTTCGGGTGTGGCCTGGTAGGGGGCTTGGGGCCGAAAACGTTCGGCGATAATGACCCGGCGGAGCTTGATCACCATGTCCTCGAAGGACGGTTCGGTCTTGGTGGTGCACCAGCGCGAGCGTGCCCGGCGCTCGGCGGTGTCGGCGGGGCTGTGACCGCTGGTGGCGTACCACAGGATGGTCACACTCAAGCAGATCATGCCGAAGGGGACGGTGCGTTCGACCGCGAGCCGGGTGCGGTTGCGGGCCTGGCCGACGCCCAGGCTCTGACGGGCATCGAAGAAGGCGACCTCGATGCACCAGCGCGCGGCATAGCGGGCGATGAGATCTTCGGCCGAGGAGAGCAGGTCTGTGGTGATCAGAGGAAGGCCGTAGCCGCGGTCGTCGCCATCACGAGTGCGGGGTTGAGTGTCGCGGACCAGGATGACGCGGATGCTCTGGCTGCGGAACGGCCCGTACCACAGGCATACCGTCTCGGTCAGATGCACGATGTCGGTGCGCCCGTAACGGCGAACCCGGGTGGTGCGCCAGCTGCCGGCCGCGGCCAGGTCGGCCGGGGTTCCCAGGCGGGCGCCTTTGGTGCGCGGCCGTCCGGACCTGCCGGTTCTGGGTGGTGGCAGGGCGTGCAGGACCGAGGTAACCTTCAGCCGGCTGGTCCAGGTGATCGCATCATCCAGGCCGCGTAGGTGTTCTCCGGCGTAGGCGGCATCGCCGACGGCGTGCACCATCCGGGTGGGGTGGCGGGTGGCGATCGCCTCGACCATCTCCTGGGCGAACGCGATCTTGCCGGTGTGTCCGGGGCGCCACAACCGAGCCAGGACCGGCAGGCACAGCGGCCGGGACAGGAACGGCAGCTGCACGATGATCCCGGCGATGACCCAGCAGTTGCCGAACCCGATCGGTTTGGGACCTTTAGCGGCGCCGTCGTGATGCCAGGCGACGCCGAACACCTTCTTGCCCGACCGTTTGAACAGGGTGTCATCGACCACCACGATGATCGCCGAGCCCGGCGCCAGCAGCCGGGCCACGACCAGATCACCCAGCACCAGCCCGAGGGCGTCAGTGCACCAGCGAGCGGTGGAGAAGAAGCGGTGCGCGCGGCAGTGATGCCAGGCTCGTTCCAGGCCGGCGCCCAGCAGCATCCCGCACACCGTGCGGCGCCGCGTCTGCGCGATCAACCCCACCACAAGAGCGGCGAACGAGCGATGACCCGGCGCGGTGAAACAGGACCGGAACACCGCCAGCAGCGCGGCGAGCGAGGGTAACGTGCCATCTGGGAGCATCGGCGGATTCACCTTCTAGCAGGGTGTTACAGACACCGCCGATGCTCCTCCGGCATCTCCACGTCCGCCCCGCAGACCAGCCAAAGCACGCGGAAACATCCCCCTCGCCACATGCAAGACGATCAAGGAAAAGTGCGAAACACGAGGGACCTTGTGCGGTGCCAAAACGTGGATACGGTTACTGAGCTGGACGTTCGTAGGGCGATCAGGCCGCTCGGCGGTACTCGCTGATCAGTCCCGTGACGGTCCTTCGGCGGTGGATCCGGGCGGTCATGTCGATCGCCTGGCTGGGGTCGTGCAACGGCGGGCGAAGGTAACGGCTCTGATGCGGGCGATGATGGTTGAAATGGTGTTCGTACTCGGCCAGGACCTCACGCAGGTGCCGCTCACTGTAGATGAGCAGGTGGTCGAGGCATTCACGGCGTAGCGTTCCCACGAACCGTTCCGCGAACGCGTTTGCCCGTGGCGACCGAACGGGCGTCTTGATGACCCGCACACCGCTGGTGGTGAACACCTCATCGAACGAACGGGAGAACTTGCCGTCACGGTCCCGGATGAGAAACCTGAAGGCGCTGGCACGTTCCCCCAGGTCCATCAGCAGATTCCGGGCTTGCTGGGTGGTCCATGCGCCGGTCGGGTTGGAGGTGATGCCCCGCATGTGCACGCGCCGTGTCTCGATTTCCATGACGAACAAGACGTACAGGCGCTTGAGGAACACGGTGTCGACGTGCATGAAGTCGCACGCCAAGATGCCGGAGGCTTGCGAGGTGAGGAACTGTCGCCAGGTCGGTGAGGTCTGGCGTGGCGCTGGGCCCAGACCGGCCGCGGCCAGGATCCGGCGGATGGTGCCGTCCCCAATCCGATGGCCGAGCCCGAGCAGTTCACCCCGGATCCGCCGATGCCCCATCGGGGATCCTCCCTGGCCAACCGGACCACCAGAGCACGCAGTTCATCCGGGATCGGTGGACGTCCGGCTGTGTTTGGGTAAGTCCAGTGTTGGCTGACCAGCCGGCGGTGCCAGGACAACAAGGTGCCCGGCGTCACGATCCGATGGAGGCGAAGCCGCGTGGGGAGCAGTCGCGCCAGTGCGGCCAGCAACGCCCGGTCGGCCCAGTCCGGTCGCGGCCGGGCGACCTGACGACGCAGGACGGCGACCTCATGACGCAGCACCAAGATCTCCACCTCCTTGGAGGCGTCGCCCCGCGCGAGAAGCGTCAACCAGCCGAACAACCGGACCATCAGTAGATACAGCAGGCGTAGGAACACGAGTGCCGAGGATAGAAGACCAGGTCAGATGCCATGGACGAGTTTTGGCACCGCACACGTGATTTCGGGATCGCTCTTTGTCGTGGTTGGAGCGGAAGAGAAAGGGCCATTGTCCCGGAACTCTGGGGCGATGGCGGCGACGGCTTCGTTGGTGGTGTGGTCGTCGGTGCCCGACAGGATTGACATCAAGGACTTTCTGCACGTCAGCGAGGGCTGAGCAGGCCCAGCATGGCTCGGTGCGTCACAAATCGAGCACTGCTTTTCCAGCGATGCGGCGGGCGAGCAGGGCATCGGCCGCCTCCATCGCCTTGTCCCACGGCCCGCGCCAGCCGACCTGAGCATCCAACTCGCCGGCCGTCAGCAGCCCGACGAGGTGAGCAAGGTCGCCGCCGAACGGCGTAGTCACGTTGAAGTTCTCGATTCGGCCCCGTGCCGATCGGGTGCCCGCCAGCTCGAAGTCGATGACCGTGGCCTCGCGGGCCGCCCGTCCGATGGCCATGACCACGCCGTCGTCCTCCAGTCGATAGAACGCCTGCGCAAGCTGCCGCCCGCCCACGTTGTCCAGCACACCGTACACGCGGCCCTCCAGATTCTCCGGGCCGATGACGATCTCCGCGGCGCCCAGCTCGCTCAGGCCCTCCGCTCGGGTGGGGCTGCCGGCGGAGGCGACGACCTGCGCCCCCGCACGGACGGCGATCTGTACGGCGTAGCGGCCGACGCCGCCGGACGCCCCGGTGACCAGGACACGGCGGCCCGCCACCGGGCCGAGCCGACGGATCGCCTGCAGCGCCGTGACTCCGGCGACCGGCAGCGCGCTGGCCTGCCCCAGGTCGACGGCCTCGGGTACGACGGCCAGCTCGGCGGTGTCCACAGCGCGCAGTTCCGCCCAAGCCCCCGACCAGCCGAACGTGACCACGCGAGTGCCGGCGGCAGGACCCGAGCCGTCGGCGGCGGCCTGGACGATCACTCCGGCGGCGTCCCATCCCGGGACGTAGCCGGGCCGGACGTTCGCGCTTGCGTAGGCGATCTCACCGAAGTTGAGCGAGAAGGCCACCACCTGGACCAGTGCCTGGGAGGGCGTGGGCACCGGGTCAGGCACGACGTCGAAGGACAGGTCCGGGGTGAAGGTCAGGGCGCGCATCGTTACTCCTGCATCCGTGGGTGACGGGTATGACCCTGACGGAGCCCGCGCACGATCGGCTGGGGGTCAGCGCATGGACGCCTCCTCGCCCAGCGCCGCGCGAACAGTGGCGGCGATCCGGTCGACGTCGCCGCGTTCTGCGGGCGGCAGGGGCGCGCCCACCGACTCCCTGAGCGCGGCGGCCTCACTGAGCAGGGCCGCCGCGTCCTCGTAGGCGCCCTCGGCCGCCGCTACCCCGGCCAGCCCTTCCTGGGCCAGGGCGATGGCGCGCGGATCGCCGACCCCGCGGGCCGCGGCAAGCCCCTCCAGGTGCAGTGACCTGGCCGCGGCGGAGTCGCCGCGCTGCTCGGCGATGAAGCCGAGCTCGGCCAGCAGCAGCGTCATCCCGTAGAAGGGCACGCCGTAGTCGGCTTCCAGACGGCGGTTCCAGGCCAGGGACTGCTGGAAGAGCCGCTCCGCCGTGTGGAGGTCGCCGGAGCGGCGGGCCACGAGGCCGAGGCCGACCCGGGCGAATTCCTCGGCGAAGCTGTTGGACTGCTCGGCCGCCAGGCGCATGCCCCGCTCGTGGAGCTCCCGGGATCCGTCCAGATCCCCGGTCAGCAGGGCAAGCCGGCCGAGGCTGGACAGCTGGTAGGACGCGTCGGTCCACAGCCTCAGGTCCTCGGCGACGCGCAGGCCCTCACGGTGCAGGCGGGCTGCGTACTCGTAGTCGCCGGTGATCTCGGCGAGATAGCCGAGCATGTCGGAGGCCTGCAGCCGTCCCCAGCCATCGCCCAGCTCACCGAAAATGGTCAAACTCTCGCTGCCGGACCGCTTGGCGAGGGCGTGGTCGCCCTGGAACATCGCCTGCTTGGCGCGACCCGCCAACGCCGCGGCCTCGCCCCAGCGGTCGCCCACGGCGCGGAAGGCGGCCAGCGCCTCCGTCAGCAGGCCCTCCGCAGTGGCGGCGTTCCCGAAGCTCAGATGTACCAGTGCCAGGAACCAGCGTGACCGTGCGGCGCCGGCCTCCAAGGCCCGCGCCGCGGCACGGCTGCGCTCCAGCAGGTCGGTGCCGTCGCCGCTCAGCATGGCGAACCCGGCCTCCCACGCGGCCGCCTTCGAGCACTTCGCGCCGGGCAGCGCCATGGCCGCGGTGAAGGAGGCGCGGCCCTCGCGGTACCTGCCGCGCAGGTACCAGTACCACGCCAGGGCGTCGGCCAGGCGCAGTGCCAGCGCGGAGTCGGTGGTGTGTTCGAGCGTGGCGCGCAGGTTGGGTGCCTCGGCGTCCAGGCGGTCCAGCCACTGGCGCTGGGCGGGACCGTAAAGGTGGGGCCTGGCCTGTTCGGCCAGCTCGGTGTAGTAGAGATCGCGCCGCTGGAAGAGGGGGTCGCCGGGGGCGAGCCGTTCAAGGCAGTAGGCGGCGATCGATTCCAGCAGCCGGTAGCGGATCCCGCCGGAGGATTCGACCATCGACCTGGCCACCAGCTGGTCCAGCAGGTCGGCCACGTCCAGTCCGGCGCCTGTGCAGACCGCCTCGGCCGCCTCCAGGGTGCAGCCTCCCGGGTGGATGGCCAGCCGGAGCAGGATCAGCCGCTGTTGCTCGGTGAGCTGCTCCCAGCTCCAGTCGATCACCGCGCGCAGGGTCTGCTGGCGGGCGGGCCGTCCCCGGCCCGAGACGGTGAGCAGGTGGAAGCGGTCGTCCAGCCGGTCGGCCACGCCGCGCACGCCCAGCGCGCGTACCCGGGCGGCGGCCAACTCCAGCGCCAGCGGCAGGCCGTCCAGCCTCCTGCAGATCGCCGCCACCGAGGGCGCGTTCGCCTCGTCCAGCACGAACCCGGGCGCGGCGGCCGCGGCGCGGGCCACGAACAGTTGTACGGAGCCGGCCTGCGCCGGATCCGCTCCGGGCACCGGAAGCTCAAGCGGCGCCACCGCGTACAACGTCTCTCCCGGGAGCGCCAGCGCCTCCTGGCTGGTGGTCAGCACGCTCAGGTCCGGGGCGGCCCGTAGCAGCAGGTCCACCAGCTCGGCGACCGGTTCGATCATGTGCTCGCAGTTGTCCAGGACGAGTAGCAGCCGCCGGCCGCGCAGGGCGTCGGCGAGCCGGTGCGCCAGGTCGGCCGGTCGCACGCCTGGACGCGAACCGCTCGCCGTGTCGTCGCGGACGTCCAGTCCGGCGGCCACCACCTCGGCCACGGTCGCGCTCTCGCCCGAGGTGCCCGCCAGCTCGACCAGCCACACCCCGTCGGGAAAGGCGTCGACGGCGAGGTCGGCGACCGCCAGGGCGAGTCTGGTCTTGCCGACACCGCCCGGACCCGTCAGCGTGACCAAGCGTGCCGAGCCGAGCAGGGCGCCGATCTCGGCCACGGACTGCTCGCGGCCGATCAGCCCGGTGAGGGGGGCGGGGAGGTTCGTGCGCGGGCGCGCGGGCGCGAGTGAGGGATCCTGGCGCAGCATCGCCTGGTGGAGGGCGGCCAGCTGAGGGCCGGGGTCGAGACCCAGCTCGTCGGCCAGCCGGTACCGCAGGTCGTCGTACCCGCTCAGGGCCTCCGCCTGCCGTCCCGACCGGTAGAGGGCGCGCAGGTGGGTGGCGCGCAGGCGTTCGCGCATCGGGTGCGCGGCCACCAGTTCGCCCAGCTCGTCGGCCAGCAGGGTGTGCTCACCCAGCTCCAGCCGTACCTCCGCCTGCTCCTCCAGCGCGGTCAAGCGCTGCTCCTCCAGCCGGGTGGCGGCGGTCCGGGCGAACTCCTCGTCGCGGAAGTCGGCGTAGGCGGGGCCGCGCCACAGTGCCAGCGCGTCCGACAACAGCTCGGCCCTTGCCCGCGGATCAGTGCTGGCGCGGGCGAGGTCGAGCAGCGCAGCGAAACGGGCAGCGTCCACGTCGGTGGCGCGCAGGACGTAACCCGGCGTCTGGAAGGCCACCAGGTCGCGCCCTCCCGGTTCGGCCTGCTCCAGGGCACGGCGCAGCTGGGACACCTTGGTCTGCAGCGTGTTGACGGGATTGCCCGGCGGGTCGTCTCCCCACAGGTCCTCGGCCAGACGGTCGGCCGACACCGCACGCCCCTCGTGGGCCAGCAGGTCGGCAAGCAATGCCCGGACCTTCACCTCGGGGACCCGCACGGGCCGTCCGTCGTCAGTCCACACCGAAAGGTGGCCAAGTACACCGAATCGCACCAGGTCACCGTACCCGCAGCGAACCCCCAGTCGATCGTGCGCGCCCCTGTCCAGAGTGGAGCCCAGCACAAGAGAGCACCACGAGTGAGGAGCACACCATGACCGTGAACCGTGAGATCCACCTGGCCGCCCGCCCCGTCGGCGAGCCCGGCGCGGAGAACTTCGAGCTGGTCGCCACCGCGCTGCCCGAGCTTGCCGAGGGCCAGGTCCTGGTCCGCAACACCTGGATGTCGGTCGATCCCTACATGCGCAAGCGGATGCACGACACCGATTCCTACCTGCCCTTGTTCCAGCTCGGCGCCCCCCTGGACGGTTCGGCGATCGGCGAGGTCGTCGCCTCACGCTCGGCCGACATCCCGGTGGGCGCGACCGTCGTGCACTTCCTCGGCTGGCGCGAGTACGCCGTGGTGGACGCCGCCGCCGTGACCGTCGCCGACCTCGCCCTGGCCCCCGCCGAGGCGTGGCTGGGCGCGCTGGGCCCCACCGGACTGACCGCCTACGTGGCCCTGACCCACGTGGCCCCCGTACGAGAGGGCGACGTGGTCTTCGTCTCGGCAGCGGCCGGAGCGGTCGGCAGCGTCGCCGGGCAACTCGCCCGCGAGCTCGGGGCCTCCCGCGTGATCGGCTCCGCTGGCGGGACGCTGAAGGCCAAGAAGCTCGTGCAGGACTTCGGCTACGACGCCGCGATCGACTACCATGCCGGTTCACTCGCCGGGCAACTGGCCGAGGTCGCCCCCGAGGGCATCGATGTCTACGTCGACCACGTCGGCGGCGACCACCTGGTGGCGGCCATCGACGCACTGCGTCACGGCGGCAGGATCGCGATGGTGGGCGCGATCAGCTCCTACAACGCCACCGAGCCGGTCCCCGGCCCGAGCAACCTGTTCACCCTGGCCGCCAAGGACGCCACCCTGCGCGGCATGCTGATCAACTCCTACCTCCACCTGTTCCCCGAATGGATCGCGAAGGCGGCCGGCTGGCTGGCCGACGGCTCCCTGCACACCGAGCTGACCGTGGCCGAGGGCATCGAGCGGGCGCCCGCCGCGTTCCTGGACATGATGCGCGGCGGCAACGTCGGCAAGATGCTCGTCAGGCTCTGACCCACCTCGGGCCCGACCCGCAGCTTTCACAGAGCAATGAACAAGGGAGCAGATCATGTCAACGAAACTGACCACGGCCGAGCGGGAGAGTTTTCTCGCCGACACCCATATCGGGGTGCTGAGCGTGGCCGGTTCCGGCGGGCGGCCGCCCATGGCGGTGCCCATCTGGTACGGCTACGAGCCCGGCGGCGAGCTCACGTTCGCCACGAGCCCCGACAGCGTCAAGATGGCGCTGATCCGCGAGGCGGGCCAGATCGGATTCACGGCCCAGCAGGAGGCTATGCCGTACAGGTACGTGTCCATCGAAGGGATCGTTGTGGGGTACGAGCCGACCGATGCGGACGAGTATCGCAGGTGGTCAATTCGCTACCTCGGCCCGGAGGCGGGCGAGCGGTTCTTCGACGACATCAAGGACTACGTGCGGACGATGGTGACCGTGCGGGTGCGTCCCGAGCGGTGGCGAACTTACGACTTCGGCAAGGAATTCAGCGGCTAGTGTCCGGGGGGCGAACCATGCCGGCATCCTGCGCGGAGACCTCGGCGTCGTCGGCGCAGACGATCAGGAACCGCGCCGTTGTTCCCCACCCTCGCTGAACTCCCGCCGTCCCGTCTTCTGACTGCGACAAATAGCGATCCCGGAATCACGTCATCAAGCGATCCAAGTCACAAACCAGAGGCCAGGTGAGGCGTCTGTCGATCATGGTAATGGGTTCGCCGCAGTAAATCCGGCATTTACTGCGGCAAGACGCTTGTCCTCCGCTCCTCGGCAACCAGTGCGGCATCTACGGCCTGGCGGCTGCGGATCAGATTGTCGGCGGCGTCTGCGAACCTGCCAGGTGTCGGCGATCTCCGTGCACCTGGAGGCACCTGTGCCAGCGCCACTTGACCCCCACGTCGCCGAGGCCCGCATGCGCGCCAAAGGGTGGATCCCGACCGTTCCCTTTCCTGGCGCGGACAAGCCCTGGCCGGGCTACTGCGCAACGTGCCGGCAGCCGAGATCTCCGCGATACAGCAACGTGTGCTCGCCGAGCTCAACTCAGGGACCATGCCGTTCCTGCAGCGGTTCGGAGAAGAAGACGGAGGTGGAGGCGCGTGCAGTAATGGCGCTTCGCGGCCTCGCGCCGACAGTCCCGTACGTGGACAACCGGACGCCCTGGGAATCAGTGTGCGGGAACTGCAAGGGGGTCACGTCCCCCACGTTGTCCAGTGTGAAGAAGGCGATCAAGCAGGGCCAGCCGAAGTGCTGCGACCTGTGCCGGCGAAACGGGCCTATCAGACCCGAACAGGCAGAAGACATGCTCCGGTTGGCAGGCGGAGAACCGCTCGTCCCGTTCCCCGACGTAAAGGCGCGATGGTTGTCGCGGTGCCTCAATCCGGTGTGGGTGCCGAATATTGCGTCACAGGGTTTGATCTGGGGTTTTGCTGTGTTCGATGGCTCGGCTCCGGCAGGATCACAGGGTGACTCTGCGGCTGCTGTACTTGATCGTCTTACGAGCATTTGGCTGGATCGCGCTGCTTGCGCGATCACAGGCGTCCAAGGACGCAGAGATCCTGGTGTTGCGGCATCAGTTGGCTGTGCTCCGGCGCCAGGTCGCCGTTCCCCGGGCGTCGTGGGCGGACCGGGCCATCATTTCCGCGCTCGCGCGACTCCTGTCCCGACGCCGCCGATGTCACCTGTTCGTCACCCCGCGGACGCTCCTGCGCTGGCACGCCGACCTGGTGAAGCGACGTTGGACCTACCCTAAGCACGGGCCGGGGCGGCCACCGATTCGACCTACCATCCGAGCCCTGGTGCTGCGCCTGGCCGCCGAGAGTCCGGACTGGGGATATCGGCGCATTGCCGGGCAGATCGTCGGCCTGGGCCGGAAGGTGTCCCCGGCCACTGTGTGGGCGATCTTGAAGAAGGCCGGCTTCGATCCAGCTCCCCGGCGCGGTGGTCCGACCTGGGCTCAGTTCCTCAAGGCTCAGGCGTCCGGGATTCTTGCCTGTGACTTCTTTACCGTGGAGACGGTCATGCTCGCGCGGCTGTACTGCTTCGCTGTGGTCGAGCACGCCACGCGGCGGGTGCGCGTGCTGGGGGTCACGGCGAACCCAACCGCCGGCTGGGCCGCCCAGCAGGCCCGCAACCTGATGCTCGACCTGGGCGATCGGATCGGTGACTTCCGGTTTCTGATCAGAGACCGGGACACGAAGTACATCGCTCTGTTCGATGAGGTGTTCACGACCGCGGGCATCCGCGTGGTGCTCACCGCACCACAGGCTCCTCGGATGAACGCCATCATGGAGCGGTGGGTCGGCAGCGTACGGCGCGAGCTGCTCGACCGGATCCTCATCATGAACGAACGCCACCTGCGCAAGGTTCTTGCCGAGTACGAGATCCACTTCAATGGACATCGTCCGCACCGGGCCTTGAAGCAGGCCAGTCCGCTGCGGGCGCTACCCGATCCGGTCGACGCCGACATCGATGTCTCCCGACGAGACCGGCTCCGCGGCTCCACCAACGTTTCCGCAGGAACGATCGTCCCGAAAATCGTTGTCACTTTACGAAGGCTGGCGCCTAGAGGTTGGAGACGCCATTGGCGCTGAGCCGGTCGCGAGTGACCTTGCGGTCGTTGTGCAGCACGGTGATCTCATACCCGAGGAAACGCGCCGCCTGGGTGTGGGCGTGCGTAAATCAGTGTCTTGTCCTGAGACAGCTCCAGCGCGAGTTCGCGGATGGCCGAGCAGGCCGCTGACGCTCTCGGCGCACTCGACCTCCTGGTCAGTAACGCCGGCATTGAACACTTCGGCAGGCTGGAGGAGGTCACCCCCGCCGACTTCGACCGTAGCCTGGAAAGGCAGCGTCTGCTCAGGCGATCTCGGCGATCAGGTCCCCCTCATCGAGGACGTCGCCTTCGCTGACGGCGAGTCTCGTCACCGTGCCTGCGCATTCGGCCTCGACCGGGATCTCCATTTTCATCGATTCGAGGATCACCAGGGTGTCGCCGGCGGCCACGGCGCTGCCTTCGGACACCAGGACCTTCCAGACGTTGGCCGCGATGTCAGCGCTGATCTGCTCGGCCATGTGCCGGCTCCGTTTCAGGTCGGGGGCGTGCGGCACGCATCCGCGTGACGATTGCGGTGCTGTACGTGCCGTCGGCGAAGGAGAGCTCGCCGAGGAGTTCGGTGAAGAACGGCAGATTGTGCTTGGGACCGGCGATGGCGAACGACGCGAGGGCGGAGCGCGCTCGGGCCAGTGCGGCCGCCCGGCTGTCCGCGTGCACGATCACCTTCGCCATAAGGGAGTCGTACGACGGGGTGACCCGGTTGCCCTCGGCGTACCCGGCGTCAACGCGAATGCCCGCGCCGGCCGGTTCGGTCCAGGTGGTGATCAGGCCGGGACCGGGCAGGAAGCGGACCGGGTCCTCGGCGTTCACGCGGAACTCCACCGCGTGGCCACGCGGGCGCAGTGTGGCGAGGTCCACCGACGGAGGCCGCCCGGCCGCGATGCGCAGTTGCTGCTCCACCAGGTCGATTCCCCAAACCGCCTCCGTCACGGGATGCTCGACCTGCAGCCGGGTGTTCATCTCCAGGAAGACGTAGCTCTGCGCGCCCCGCTCGCCGTACACCAGGCACTCCACGGTCCCGGCGTTGCGGTAGCCGACGGCCCTGCCCGCCTGGACGGCCGCGGCGAGCATCTGCTCGCGCAGTTCCGAATCCAGGCCCGGCGAAGGGGCCTCCTCGACGAGTTTCTGGTTGCGGCGCTGCACGGAGCAGTTGCGTTCGCCCAGGGCGACGACCGTGCCGTCGGTGAGACCCAGGATCTGCACCTCGACATGTTTCGCGTCGGGGTAGTAGCGCTCCAGCAGGATGCCGCCTTCGCCGAACATGCGCTCGGCGAAGGCGGAGACCGCCGCGTACTGCTTGCGCAGCCCGTCCTCGTCGTGGACCACGGCCATACCCATGCCGCCTCCGCCGGCGGAGGCCTTCACCATCAGGGGGTAGCCGATCGCCGCCGCGGCGTCGATCGCCGCGGCCACCTCGGTCACCGGTTCGGGCGTGCCCGGTGCGACGGGCATGCCGGCGGCGGCGAACGCGTTTCGTGCGTTGATCTTGTCGCCCATCAGCTCGATGACGGCTGGGGGCGGTCCGACCCAGATCAGGCCCGCCTCCTCCACCTGCCGGGCGAAGTCCGCGTTCTCGGACAGGAAGCCATAGCCCGGGTGGATGGCGACGGCCCCGGTGCGCCGCGCGGCGTCGAGGATCCGGCCCGCATGGCGGTAGGACTCTGCCGGAGCAGCCGGGCCGAGCCCCACCGCCTCGTCCGCCTCGGCGACGAAGGGCAGGCCGGCGTCGGCATCGCTGTGCACGGCGATGGCCCGGATGCCGAGCCGCTTGGCGGTGCCGATGATCCGGCGGGCAATCTCGCCGCGGTTGGCGACGAGCAGGCTCTCCATCACGGCTGCTCTCCGTCGGCAGCCGCGAGGATCTCGGCCAGCGGGACCACGCCGATCCCATGGTCGGCGAGGGCCCGGTGCACCGCCGCCGCGGTCTCCACGCCGTTGGGCGCGTCACCGTGCAGGCAGAGCGAGACGGCCTCGATCTCCAGCTCGGTACCGTCCTGGGCGGTGACCCTCTTCTCCAGCGCCATCCGTACCGCTCGCCGGGCGACCAGCTCCGGATCCCAGGCCAGCTTGACCGGTTCGATGATGAGCGCTCCGGAGCCGTCGTAGTGCAGGTCGGGGAACGCCTCGGGGACGAGCCGGACGCCCTCGGCCGCCACCGCGTCCGCGGTCGCGAGGTTGAGCAGCATCAGCGGTAGCGAGGCGTCGATTTTGGCCACGGCGCGAGCGACCGTGGCCGCCAGGGCGGGGTCCTCCGACGCCATGGCGTACAGCGCGCCGTGCGGTTTGACATGGGCCAGGCGCGCACCGGCGGCGCGAACGAAGGCGTCCAGCGCGCCGAGTTGGTAGAGGCAGTAGTCTTCCAGATCGCGTGGCGGGATGATCATGCGCCGCCGGCCGAAGCCCATCAGGTCCGGGAAGGCGAGATGCGCGCCGATCGCCAGGCCCCTCTCGGCCGCGGCCGCCACCGTACGGCGGATGGTCGGCGGGTCACCTGCGTGGTAGCCGGTGGCGATGTTGACGGACGTGAGGTACGGCATCATGCCGAGGTCGTCGCCCAGCGTCCAGCGGCCGAAGCTCTCACCCATGTCACAGTTGACGTCGATTCGGGGCATCACAGCTCCTCGTAGTTGCGCGGGTCGGTCCTGTCGTCGATGCCGGCGGAGAGCGCCAGCGCCTCCTCCAGCGGCACCTCGCGGAAGCGGATGGTGTCGCGACCGGGCCGGAGCTGACCGATCTTCCACAAACCGGCCTGCACGACGGTGCCGATCACTGTGAACCCGCCCGCGGTCGGTCCGTCCGGGCCGAGGATGACCGGGACGTCGCCGTTGGTGTTGATACCGCCGATCGGATAGCTGCCGTCGAGCACGTTGGACGGGTGGCCGCCGGCCACGCCGCCGGAGGACCGGGCCCACTGGAAGCGGTGGGCGTCCAGCCGGGTTCCGACCCGGTTGGAGTTGAGGTCCACCTTCCATGTGCGCTCCAGCAGGTCCTTCCAGTCCTGTTCGGTGAGGAAGTCGGGGTCGGCGTGCGGCCCGCGCATCACCTCGACCTCCCAGTCGTTCGCCAACGCGGGCCGCAGCGTGTCCGGCAGACGAAGGGGGACGGGCGCGGGTACCGGGCTCCCGTGCAGCACGTCGCCCTTGGCGAGGGCGCGGCCCGCCACGCCACCGATTCCGCCCATGGTGTACGTGGCACGCGACCCCAGCACCACCGGCACGTCGACGCCCCCCGCCACCGCGAGGTACAGCCGGAAGCCGGGACCCTTGATGATCGAGCAGCCGATCGTGTCACCCGGGACCACGCGCACGGTCCGCCACAGCGGCAGGGGTGCATCGTTGAGAGTGATGCGGGAGTTTTCGGCGCCGGCGACTGCGATCGAGGTTTCGGCCAGCACTCGCAGGGTGAGCCGGCCCATGGGAATCTCCAGCGCGGCGGCGTCCGGATCATTGCCGACGAGGGCGTTGGCGATGCGGAAGGACAGGTGGTCCATCGGGCCCGCCGGGAAGAATCCCTTGGACTGCAGCCCGCGGCGCCCGGGATGGTCCTGCACCAGCGTCTGCAGGCCGGGCGAGACGACGTCGAACACTGCGTACGTACCGGTCATCACGGCACCTCCATCTGGGCTGCGGCGACCTCCCGGGCGGTGCGCCGCGTTTCGGCCTCGGCGTGCACGCCGGCGGCACCGGCGAGGTACTCGGAGACGGCGAAGGGATCGTCCTCGATCACGTACTCGTAGCGGTTCTCCAGGACCTCCCGGCGCATCTGGAGGAGTTGCTCCTCGCTGACCGGCACGAAACGCACCCGGTCGCCGGGACGGATCAGCAGCGGGTCGCCACGGAAGACGTCGTGACGCGCGAGGATGTCATAGATCGGCACGGTACGGCCGAACAACTGATAGCCGCCGGGCGCGTCCACAGGGTAGATGGCCACGCACGGGCCGCCGATGCCGACCGCGCCCTCGGCGGTATAGGTGCGGGTGGGGTTGTACTTCGGCACGGTGATGGCGTTGCGCGGGTCGAGCGGGAACATGAACGGCAGGCCGGGGAAGAAGCCGGTGTAGGCGTTCCACCAGGTGGTGCCGGTCACGGTGGCGTACAGCGCCGCGCGGTCGGGCAGGCCGTTGTACTCGACGATGTAGTCGATGTTGGAGTCGTCCCGGACGTTCGGCGCCTCCTGCCGGATGGTGGTGGCATAGCGGCGCACCGCCTCGCGGCTCGCGGAGTCGTCAAAGGCGATCGGCAGGGTGATCAGCCGGCTCGGGATGACGAGCGAGCGCACGGACTGCTGCGCTTCGTGCACCTCCTCCATCGCGTCGATGAGGGTCCTGCGGTCGATGAGCGCGGGCTCGTGGTGCAGCAGCAGCGAGCGGAAGCCGGGTGCCGCCTCCACCAGCCCGGGCACGCGCACTCCGGCGAGTTGGGCGGACACCGCGGTGACGAAGAAGTTCAGCTCCAGGTCCAGCGTCATCTCGCCGTATTCGACGAGCACATGCCGGTCGCCGGCAGCTCGGTAGGTGATGGCCGGCCGGTCGCCCTGGGCGGGCCGGCTGGTGATGATGGCGGTCATGGTTCCTTTCTCAGCGGAGCGCCGCGGTCCTCGACGGCGAGCGTGATCACTCCGGCGTGGCATGTGGTGGACATCAGGGCATGACGTCCCCGGAGTTGGGGCCGAGGGTCTGCCCGACGTAGAGGTTGCCGCCGGGTTCACTCGCCAGCAGGACCGCGGTGGGAGCGACCTCCTCCGGCCGGCCGAACCGGCCCAGAGGGAGCTCGGCTCGCTTGGCGGCCTTCCACTCCTCCGTGATGCCGGCCACGAGTGGGGTCTCGATGGGGCCCGGAGCGATCGCGTTGACCAGCACGTTGTGTTCGGCGACCTCCAGGGCGAGCGACTTGGTGAGCCCGATGACACCGGCCTTGGCGGCGGCGTAATGGGTGAGCGAGTGGCCGCCCTTGATGCCGAGCTGCGAGGCGATGTTGATGACGCGGCCCCATCGCCGTCCGATCATGTGGGGGACGACGTGGCGGCAGCACAGGAAGACCCCGGTGAGATCCACCGCGATCGTCTCCGTCCACGTCCGCAGGTCCAACTCCACCAGCGGCGCCTCGGTGAGGATGCCGGCGGAGTTGACGAGAACGTCGATCCTGCCCAGCCGCTCCATCGCGGCTTCGACGGCCGCCGCCACAGACGTCTCGTCACTCACGTCGACCGCGACATGGCCGGCCGCACCGGCCTGCGCGGAGACCTTGGCCGCCAGCTCCGCGTCGCGGTCGGCGATGACGACCTCGGCCCCCTCCCGGACGTAGGCGTCGACGATGGCGCGGCCGATCCCGCTCGCGCCTCCGGTGACGAACGCGGTCCTGCCCGCGAGAACCGGCATGAGATCCCTTTTCGCTCGTTCCGACATAGGTGCGTTCATCTCAAGCGGGCATGCGCACGGTGAGTCCACCGTCGACGACGACGGCCTGACCGGTGACGTACTCGGCGTCGTCGGAGGTGAGGAACCGGATCACGGACGCCACCTCCTCAGGTCGTCCGACGCGGCCCCAGGGGATGTCCTCGCCCGCGCGGGCCAATCCCTGCGGGCCGAGCGAGTTCACCGGGTCGGAGGACTGCGGGGTGACGATCAGCCCTGGGATCACGGCGTTCACCCGGATGCGCCTGGATGCGAGTTCCACCGCCAGGCTGCGGCACAGGCCGACCACCCCGGCCTTGGCCGCGGCGTAATGCGCGTGCTCTCCCCAGCCGTACACGCCGCCAGCTATCGAGGAGACGGCGACCAGCGCGCCGTCACCTTCCATGCGCGCGGCCGCCGAGCGGAAGGTGCGCAGCACACCGGTCAGGTCCACCTGCAACATGTCGTCCCAGGCGTCGTCGGTAAGGTCCGCGAGCGCGGCCTTGCGCAGCACGCCCGCGTTGGCCACCGCCACGTCGAGGCGGCCCCATTCGTCAATGGCGCGCTGCGCGAACGCCTCGACCTGCGCGGCGTCGCGCACGTCCACCTCATGCACGACGCACTCGCCCCCGGAGTCCTTGACCAGCCGGGCGGTCTCGGCGGGGTCGTGCGGGTCGCCGGGGTAGGAGCCCACCACGGTCCGTACTCCCTGGGCGGCGTAGGCCACGGCCAGGGCACGTCCGATGCCGCTGGCGGCACCGGTGATGATGGCGACCCGGCCAGGGAGGCCGGGCGGGATGGAAGATGTCATGTCGACCTCCAGTGGTGACGGGTATGGGCGGCGAACGGTCTGCTCAGGCGACGGTCTGCTCAGGCGACGGTCTGCTCAGGCAACGGCGTGCGCCGTGACGGACGCGTCGACCTGCTCGAAGGCGACTCGCACGGCGTTGGGGCCGGCTCCGGCCGCCAGTAGCAGGCTCAGCAGCACCCGGGCCTTCAGGCCGTCGAGGAAGCCCGCCGGGATGAGTCCCCGGGAGCGGAGGTCCCGCTCGGAGCCGGGGAAGCCGTAGGTCTCCCGCAGCAGCTCGCCGCCACCGGTGCGCGAGGCCAGGACCACGGGCAATCGCCCGGCCAGCCGTTCGAGCGCCGGGACCACGCGGGCGGGCACATGGCCGCCGCCGAACGCCTCGACGACCAGGCCGGAGTATCCGAGAGCCGCCACCTGCTCGACCAAGCGGGAGTCGTCACCGATGGCGCACTTGAGCAGCGCCACCGCCGGAATCTCCGCGTCGATGGCGCCCGGTTTGCCCTGCAACTCGGACGCGCGGAAGGCGATGCGGGGCCGCCCCTCCGCCATCCAGCCGATCGGACCGGCGGTCGGGGAGTGGAAGGTCGCCGGGCTGGAGGTGTGGGTCTTGCGCACGAAGCGGGCGGCGTGGATCTCGTCGTTGAACACGACCAGCGTGCCGAGCCCGGTCGCCTGCGGGGACGCCGCCACCTGCACCGCGGCGAGCAGGTTGGCCGGGCCGTCGGGGCCGGCGAGGGTGGGGTTACGCATGGCTCCGGTCACGACCACGGGTCGTGGGCCGCATACCAGCAGGTCAAGGGCGAAGGAGGTCTCTTCGATGGTGTCCGTGCCCTGGGTGACGACCACTCCCGCGACGCCGGCCTCGAAGCGTTTTGTGATCTCCGCGGCCAGGGAGACGAGGTCGCGCAGGGTGAGGTCGCCGGACGACGTCTGGCGGAACGCCACCGTCTCCAGCTCGGCGGTCTCCCGCAGCTGGGGAACCGAGTCCACGAGTTGCCTGGCACCCAGCCGAGGCGTCACCCCGGCGTTGGCACCGCCGGAGTCGTTCGTCGAGGCGATGGTCCCGCCGAGGGAGAAGACCGTCACCCGGGGCAGTCCCGCCTGAACTGTCACAGTTTCCTTCACTTTCGGTTGATGGTGAGAAAGGTGTGGAAAGAGCGCTCGAGCAGCTTGGTGTCGATGTCGCGAACGATGAAAACCAGCCGTGTGCCGGGAGGGACCGGACCGTCCAGGTGCTCGGGCCGGTGGACGATGTGCTGGACGCCGTTGAGGGCCACCGGCCCGACTCCCTGGATGTCGAGCACGCCTTTGACGCGCAGCACATCGCCGCCGTGGGTGTGCAGCAGCAGGCTCAGCCATACGGAGAAGGCCTGCCAGTCGAGGGGCTCGCCGGTCACCACCTCGAGCGTGGAGACGCCGGTGGTGTGGGCGGCGTCGGACACGGGCGGGCCGGTCGGCTCGCTCCGAGCCGATACCGCCGCCTCGGCGCGCAGCAGTTCACCGCTCGCGGTGACGCTCACGCCCGCGGACGGGTTCAGCTGTTGCAGTGCCCGGACCAGCTCGTTCACCTTGCCGGGCGCGACGAGATCCGCTTTCGTGACGACGACCTCGTCGGCCGCCAGGAGCTGACGAAGGGCGATGTCGTGCTGCTCGATGCCGCCCAGGCCGGTCAGGGCGTCGACAGTGACGCAGACGCGGGCCAGCGCGTAGTGGTGCTTCAGGACCGGGTCGTGCGCGACGGTGAAGGCGATGGGCCCGGGGTCGGCGAGCCCGCTGGTCTCGATGACGACGTGATCCCGGCGCGGACCGCCTCCGCGCTGCTCGACGTCGAGCAGGCCGGCCAGGGACAGGGCGAGGTCGTCCAGCCGGGTGCAGCAGGCGCAGCCGCCCGCCAGGACGACCGGGCGCTCCTCGCCAGTGGTGAGGAGAACGTCGTCCACCATCGCTTGACCGAAGTCGTTGAGGATCACCGCGGGTGCGTTCGCCCCGGCGCGGGCCAGCACGCGGCGCAGCAACGTCGTCTTGCCCGAGCCGAGGAAGCCGCTGAGCAACGTCACTCCACGCCGGCCCTGCCCGGATGGGCCGGTCCGCGTGAGGGCGGGCGACCGCAGGAGACTCACGTGTCCGCCGAACCACGTGCCAGTGCTTCAAGCAGCGCCGGATCGAGCACATCGATGCGCCGGGAGCTCAGTCTCTGGGCCGCACGCCACACTGCGGGCAGGCCGGCGGCGATCTCCGCGGCGCCCTTGCGGTCCGCGATCAAGCAGTGCGGGCCGGTTCTCGGATCGGACACAGTGAGGCCATAAGGAGCCAGGACGGCCGCCAGGAGGCGCATGCGCCGATAGCGCGAGCGGCTGGGCACCGCGTCAGAAAGCCCGTCCGACCAGTGGTCCTCCGGGATCAGCTCATAGCACAACACACACATGGAATCGCTTGTCCTTCGCCTCTTCCGGCCTGTCCAGGGGCGGGGCCGGGTGGCCGTGACCGACCAAGCCCCGCCTCGCGGTCAGGAACCGGGCATGAACGGGCTGCCCTTGGCCCCGGGGAAGGCGTAGCGCCGGCGGAAGTCGTCCGCCGCCTCCTCCATGGTCACCCAGCTGACGCCCTCATGGCCGCTGATGTACTCGATCAGGCGTTCGAGCATGAGCAGCACCTGCGGCCGACCGGCGACGTCCGGGTGGATGGTGAAGGCGAAGACCCCGTAGTCCTGCTCCCGATACACCCAGTCGAACTGGTCCCGCCACCATGACTCGACGTCGCGGGGGTTGACCCAGCCGGCGCTGTTCGGGGACTTCTTGATGAACATCATCGGCGGCAGGTCGTCCATGTACCAGTTGGCACCGATCTCGACCAGGTCGATGACCTCACCGCGCTCCAGCGGCGTCATCCAGGTGCTGGCCTCCTGCGAATAGTCGATCTTGGTCCAGCTGTCACCGACGCGGGCGTAGAACGGCATGAAGTCGTGGAAGCCCTGGCTGTGGTCGTACGTGAACCCGTACTTCTTCAGCAGCGACGCGGTGATGTTGGACATCTCCCACCAAGGCGCCACGTAGCCGCGAGGAGCTCTCCCGCTGACCTTCTCGATGAGATCGACGCAGTAGGAAAGGACGTCCTCCTCCTGCTTGGGAGTCATGGCGATCGGGTTTTCGTGGGAATAGCCGTGCGCACCGATCTCGTGACCCGCATCGACGATCTTCTTGACCGAGTCGGGAAAGGTCTCGATCGAGTGACCGGGGATGAACCAGGTCGCAGGGAGGTCGTACTTCTTGAAAAGATTCAGCACACGCGGGGTCCCGACTTCACCGGAGAACATTCCCCGCTGGATGTCCGACGGCGAGTCCTCGCCACCGTACGAGCCGAGCCATCCTCCGACGGCGTCGATGTCGACGCCGAATACACATTTGATGTCCTTGGGCATGTAGATCTCCTCCTAGAGGGCGAACACCCCGGGTTCGCGGCGGTGCGGGACTGTTGAGGGGAATGTCGTAGAGGGGGGCTGGAGGATCAGTCGAGCCGTACCTTGCGCGGGTCGACGTTGCGTGCGGCAAGGATGATCAGACCCGAGGCCAGGATCGGCAGGCAGCCGAAGAGGAAGGCCGTCTTGGTCCAACTCTCGCCGCCGGCCAGCGCCGCGGTGATCAGCACACCGCCCAGGATCGAGCCGACCTGTCCCGCGGCGTTGATGATCGAGCCGCCGGTCGCACGGGTGTGGACGGGGAAGCTCTCGCCGTTGAAGAAGAGCAGCGCCGCGTAGGGACCGATCAGGAAGAAGAGGCCGGCGCTGTAGAGCGCGATGATCAGGCCGAAGCTGCCGTTGGGGGCGAGCAGCATGCCGCTGAAGGAAGCCGCCGACACGACCCACCCGATGACGATCGCGTTGCGACGGCCGATCCGGTCGCCGAACCAGCCGTGGAAGAGATAGCCGGCGAAGGCAGTTGCATTGGAGATGATCAGGATGGCCAGCGCGTTGTCGAACGTGATGGCCTTGCCGTCCGCGGCCGTCAGCAGCGAGGTGCCGAGGATGGCGAAAGCGAGGACGCCGAGCCAGTTGAACAGGGTGGCCAGTCCGATCACGACGGTGGAGCGCAGCGACTCGCCCTTGAACGCGGCTGTGAGCGGGGCCGACTGGTCGGTCAGGTCGACGCCGGCCGAAGCCGCGAGCGCCTTGGCCTCTTCGGCGTGTCCTTGCGCCAGCAGTGTCTCGGCACGGCGACGCACCGCGAACTGCGGGCTCTCCTTGAGATAGCGAGCGGCCCACACCATGAAGATCGCCGGGAACACGGCGACGATGAAGCACAGCGCCCAGCCGCCGATCGGGAACAGCACGTAGATCGACACGGCGGCGAGCACCGAGCCGATCGGCCAGCCCGACTGCACCAGGGAGTAGATGAAGCCACGCCGGCGGGCCTTGGCCGGGTCGGAGTACACCTCGGCGAACATCTCGTTCAGGTAGGTCGCGTTGATCGCCTGCTCGGCGTAACCGAGACCGGCCAGGGCACGCACCAGGATGAGAATCACGATGCCGACACCGGCGACCAGTCCGACGACCCAGCCGGCGATCGCGGTGAGGAGCGAGGCCACGGCCGCACCGATGACGGCGATGATGATGCCCTTACGACGGCCGACGCGGTCCACGAAGGGGCCGATGCCGAAGGCGACGAGCGCGGTGCCGGCCGTCACCCAGGTGTTGATGCCGGTCGATTGGGCCGAGGACCAGCCGTGATCGGCGGCCAGTTCGGGAAGCAGGTTGCCGAACAACACGAAGTCGTACACGGCGAAGGTCCAAGCGAAGAAGCACACCCAGGTCGCGATCTTCACGTCCTGGGCGGTGACGTGCTGTGGCTGGGAGGCCGGCCCGGCAGGGGTGGTCAGTGATGCCGAAGGATCCATTTGCCTTTTGTTCCATTTCCTAGAGCCGCACCGGCCAGTGACACGGGGTGGCGGGTGGGTGCGAGCTGTCCAGCAGGTACTGCGGGAGTAGACCGGTAGGCGCGACGGGTTGTCGGCAAGCGATGAGGTCTGTCTGTCCAGTGGCGCGTGGCCTCTAGTTCCACTCATGGCCAAATTGGCGGATATGTAGGGCCATTTATAGCCACAGGGTTGTCGCCGGTCAAGGGTTGTTTGCCGGTTCTTGGGGCACCTTGAGCGCCCCGGGTGTGGCGCTGGGATCGTGGGAAAGATCGCGGTCACGCGGAAACTCCTGCCGTGCCGCGGTTTGCGGGCGGTGTGTGCGCTCTATGCCATTCGCGCACGTGGGAGCGCTGGCAGGCACCAAAGTCCGCCATCGGGGGAGCGCGCACGCTTCGAGGGCCGCGGCGGCGAAACTCGGGGACCGGCTGTCAAGGATCATGCGGGGCCGCTCGGCGCCACCCGCCCGCCTCGGCGCCAGGCTGCACCGGAGGCCTGATGTCCCTAAGATATGTTCCAGCATTTGGTGCGACAAATGTGTCGTCTCAGTTGGAGGCACCCGGTGAGTTCAATGGCGAGAGCAGAACCGGCGTTCCGGCGCGTTTGGGGCGACCTCCGAGCACAGATCCTCGGCCACGCGTTCCCGCCGGACACGGCCCTGCCCACCGAGGCCGAGATCGCCCGCCAATACTCCGTGAGCCGCCAGACCGTGCGGCGTGCCTTCCAGGACCTGGTCGCCGAGGACCTGGTGTTCCGCGTGCCCGGCAGGGGCACCTTCGTGACCCCATCCTCGGGGCGCTACCTGCGGCAGTTCGGTTCCGTCGAGGATCTGATGGGCTTGTCGGCCGACAGCCAGTTGCAGGTCCTGCACCCTCTCGGCGCCGCGGTGGACCCCACCTCGGCCGGTCGGCTGCGGTTGCCCGACGACCGGGTCGTCACGACGTCCTTCCTGCGGCTCCACCACGGAGAGCCCTTCTCTCACACACGGGTCTACCTGCCGGCCCACGTCGGGGCGCGCCTGGGTAAGGCCGAGGAACTGGCCGTATCCGGGACGGTCAGCGAGGTCACCGTCATCGGGCTGCTCGACCAGTCGCTCGAGGCTCCGATCCAGGAGGCCGAACAGAGCATCACCGTCGGGACCGCCCCTGCCGAGGTCGCGGAGACCCTGGATCTGCCGGTGCACACGCCGCTGCTGCGCATCGACCGGATGTACTTCGACACCAACGGCAAGCCGGTCGAGCTGGCGATCAGCCACTTCCATCCCGACCGCTACTCCTACCGCACTCGGCTTCGCCGTCACGGCGCATAACGCTGCCACGCGTACCGCCCCCGCCATCCCCGGGGGGCCTGTGCTGCCGACGCTCCGGCACATGCGCGTAGCCCTGTTTCACGGCATTGTGCCGCAGGCTGTTGACGTCGACGGTACTTTCTGCCTAAATGGCCGTACATTTAGCAGCCTTTATGCACATCCGAGGAGCTGGCACTGTGATGTCGATTGCAGGGAAGCTGGCGACCTGGGCCGCCGGCCTGCGCCCAACCGCTGAGGATCTTGCTCTGGCCGACCGTTCCCTGCTGGACACGGTCGCAGTCGCGGTGGCAGCGCGCGACGAGCCCGTGGTTCAGACGGCCTCGTCCCTGTCAGAGGCGGCACGGTGGGCGGTGGCCGCGCACGTGCTCGACTTCGACGACCTGCACATGGAGTCGACGACCCACATCAGCGCCGTCTGCGTCCCTGCGGTGCTGGCAGCCGCGGGCGACGCGCGCGCCTACCTCGCCGCCGCCGGTGTCATGTCCCGACTGGGGAGTGCGCTCGGCTGGTCGCACTACACCTCCGGCTGGCACGCGACCACCACTGCCGGCGCGCCGGCCGCCGCCGTCGGCGCCGGTGTGGCCCTCGGGCTCGACGCCGACCGGCTCGCCACGGCCATGGCACTCGCGGTGCCCGCGGCGGGCGGTGTCCAGCGAGCGTTCGGCACCGACGGCAAGGCGCTGCAGGTCGGCTTCGCCGCTGACGCCGGCGTCCGGGCCGCGTACTTGGCCGCCGCTGGCGCCAGCGCGGACGCCTCGGCTCTGGACCAGTGGCTGGAGCTCGTGGGAGGTGACCAGAGCGCCCTGGATCTGACCGGCCCGGCGATTCCCGGCGGCCTGGCCATCAAGATCTTCCCCTGCTGTTACGCTCTGCAGCGTCCGATCAGCGCCCTGGCCGAACTGGCTACGCAGCTGGATATCACGCAGGTCAGCCGCATTGTGCTCAAGACGCCCAAGGGCACGGTCACCCCGCTGATCCACCACCGGCCGGACACCGGGCTGCAGGGCAAGTTCAGCATCGAGTACGCCGCGGCGACCGCTCTGCTGGACTCCCATCAAGGATTCGCGAGCTTCACCGACCACGCCGTACGACGACCCGAAGCCCGCCATCTGGTGGACCTGGTCGACGTGCGGCTCGGCGATGGCGACGGCGACGGCGGGCTGCTCGCCGGAGAGCTGGAGGCGGAGGTCCACATCGACGGCGACGTGCGGCGCGTCCGGTCGCGGTTGCCGCCTGGCTCACCGGGACGTCCGCCCACGCGGGAGGTGCTGCTGCGCAAGGTCGCGGACTGCCTCCAGGGCACCACGCTCGACCCCGAGAGCATCCGATGGTCCTCCGCGGGCCGGATCCTGCGCGATCAGCTCCAAAACCGGCCCGCGTAGCGCCCGAGACGCCGTAGCCACCACGAACGGAGAGGAGTCCCCATGGAGGGGCTGCATGAGGACGAGCAAGCGATCGTCGAAATGGTCCGTCACTTCGTCGACCGGGAGGTGAAGCCGGTCGCGCAGCAGCTGGACCACACCAACACCTACCCCGACAAGCTCATCGAGCAGATGAAACAGCTGGGCGTGTTCGGCCTCGCGATCCCCGAACCCTGGGGCGAGGCCCGCGTGAGCACGCCCTGCTACGCGCTCGTCACCGAAGAGCTGGCCCGCGGCTGGATGAGCCTGGCCGGAGCCATGGGCGGTCACACGGTGGTCGCGAAGCTCATCCTCGACTATGGCACTCAGCAGCAGAAGGACACGTACCTGCCGCGGATGGCGACCGGTGAGCTGCGCGCGACGATGGCCCTCACCGAGCCCGGCGGTGGCTCCGACCTGCAGGCGATGCGCACGTCCGCGTCCCGAGTCGACGACGGGTACGTCGTCAACGGTTCCAAGACGTGGATCACCAATGCCCGCACGGCCGGGCTCATCGCGTTGCTGTGCAAGACCGACCCGGCCGCCACCCCGGCGCACAAGGGCATGAGCATCCTGCTGGTGGAGAAGGGCCCGGGCTTCTCCCTGTCCCGTGACCTGCCCAAACTGGGCTACAAGGGAGTGGAGAGCTGCGAGATCGCCTTCGACGACTTCCGCGTACCTGACTCGTCCCTCCTCGGCGAGCGTGAGGGCGAGGGGTTCACGCAGATGATGCGCGGGCTGGAGATCGGCCGGATCCAGGTGGCCTCTCGCGCCCTCGGCGTCGGCCGGGCCGCTCTGGAGGACTCGCTGCGCTATTCCCAGGAACGGGAAAGCTTCGGCAAGCCGATCTGGAAACACCAATCGATAGGCAACTACCTCGCCGACATGGTCACGAAGCTGACTGCCGCCCGCCAGCTTGTTCTCTACGCGGCGCGCCGGTTCGACCGCGGTGAACGGGCTGACATGGAAGCCGGCATGGCCAAGCTCTTCGCCTCCGAGGCGGCCATGCAGATCGCGCTCGACGCCGTACGGATCCACGGCGGCTACGGCTATTCCACCGAGTTCGACGTGGAGCGTTACTTCCGGGACGCGCCGCTGATGATCGTGGGCGAGGGCACCAACGAGATCCAGCGCAACGTCATCGCACGCCAGCTGGTCAGCCGCGGCACAGTGGCCCCGTGAAATGAGCGCACACATCGCCCCCTGCCGGCCCGCGGCAGTGGATGTCCTCAGCGCTCGCTCCTGGCTGTTCGTCCCGGGCGACCGCGGCGACCGATTTGCCAAGGCGAGCGCGAGCGGGGCCGACGTCGTGGTCTGCGACCTGGAGGACGCCGTGGCCGCTGAGGCCAAGGAATCGGCCCGCGCCGAGGTGGCGCGTCGGCTCGGCGCGGGCGGCGCCGCCTGCGTGCGGATCAACGCCCATGGTACGCCGTGGTACGACGCGGATGTCTCCGCGCTTGCCGGGATGCGCGGCCTGCGTGCCGTCATGCTGCCGAAGGCCGAGGACCCGCGGGTCCTGGCCGAGCTGGGCGACGTCCTGGGCCTGGACACGTCGGTGGTCGCGCTGATCGAGACAGCGCTGGGCCTGCACCGCGCACACGACCTGGCCTCGGTACGGTGCGTGACCCGACTGGCCTTCGGCTCGATCGATTTCGCTCTCGACATCGGGGCCCAGGAGGCCCCGACGCCGATGCTGTTCGCGCGTTCGTCGCTCGTGGTGGCCTCGCGCGCGGCCCGCGTGGCCGCTCCGGTCGACGGGGTCACCGTCGACCTGGACGACATTTCCATTGTCGAGGCGGAGGCGGTCACCGCGGTCCGTCTGGGCTTCGGTGGCAAGCTCTGCATCCACCCTCGCCAGGTGAGCACCGTCAACGCCGCGTTCAGCCCGAGCGAGGAGGAGGTGTGCCGCGCCCGCCGGATCCTGGACAGCACTACGGACGGGGCTGTGGGACGGCTGGACGGGAAGATGGTCGACCGGCCGGTCGTGGAAGGCGCCCTGGCCGTTCTGCGACGGGCCGGCCTGGAGCATGCCCCCGATGACCCGAGGAGGTCCTAGTGCTCCCGTTGGAGGGAATCACCGTCATCGCGCTGGAACAAGCCGTGGCGGGGCCGTTCGCCACTCGTCAACTGGCCGACCTCGGCGCTCGCGTGATCAAGGTCGAGCGCGCGGGCGGCGGAGACTTCGCCCGTGGCTACGACGCGGTGGTCAAGGGCATGTCGAGCTACTTCGTGTGGCTCAACCGGGGCAAGGAGAGCGTCACGCTCGACATCAAGGATCGCGACGACCGCGAACTCCTCGACGCGATGCTCGCGCAGGCAGATGTGTTCGTGCAGAACCTCGCGCCAGGGGCGGTGCAGCGGCTCGGCCTGGACGAGGAGACTCTGCGGGCGAAACACCCACGGCTGATCGCCTGCTCGATCTCCGGCTACGGCTCGGCGGGTCCCTACCACCACAAGAAGGCATACGACTTGCTCATCCAGTGTGAAACCGGCCTGCTGTCGGTCACTGGCACGCCCGAGGCGCCCGCCAAGGCCGGCATCTCCGTCGCGGACATCGCTGCCGGCATGTACGCCTACAGCGGTGTGCTCACCGCCCTGTACGAGCGCGAGCGTACCGGCGCCGGCACCGGCTTCGAGGTGGCGATGCTGGACGCATTGGGGGAGTGGATCAGCCAGCCGTACTTCTACGCCAACTATGGCGGCACGCCTCCGAGCCGTACCGGTGCCCGCCACGCCTCCATTTCTCCCTATGGGCCGTACCAGGCCGGAGACGGCGCGCATGTGTTCCTCGGCTTGCAGAACGAGCGCGAGTGGGCGATCTTCTGCGCCGACGTGCTGGGCCGGCCGGAGCTGTCCCAGGACTCCCGTTTCATCCGCAACTCCAGCCGGGTGGAGAACGACGCGGCGCTGCGGGTGATGATCGAGGACGCCTTGTCCGGCCTGACCGCCCAGCAGGTCATCGAGCGCCTCGACGAGGTCGGCATCGCCAGCGCCCGCATGCGAACCATGCGGGAGTTCGCCGAGCACCCGCAGTTCGAGGCACGCGACCGATGGCGCGAGGTGGACTCGCCGTCGGGCCCTGTCCGCTCCTTGCTCCCTCCGGTCACCGTGTCGGGGCGGGAGGCGGCCATGGGCGCGATACCGGCCGTCGGCCAGCACAGCGACGCCATTCGCGCGGAGTTCGCCGCCACAAGGAAGGACCGGACCTGATGTCGAGCGCAGCCGCGGCGGGGCAAGGTGGAGTTGAGACCAGCCGCCGCACCGAACTGATCACCCCCGAGCCGGCCGAAGCCCTTGCCGGCCTGCTCGACATCGACCCGCCTGCCGTCGGCGAGGAACTGCCGGCCTTGTGGCACTGGATCTACCTGCTTGAGCGTCGCAGGCAGAGCGACCTGGGCCCGGACGGGCACCCGACGGACGGCATTCCGGCGCCTCCCGGCCCCGGTCGGCTGCGCATGTTCGCCGGCGGGCGGGTGTCCATGCACGCCTCGCTGCGCATCGGCGAGCCGGCGACTCGCACCACGCGGGTCATCCGGACCGTGGAAAAGCACGGCAAGTCCGGGCCGCTGACCTTCGTGACCGTACGCAGCGACATCGAGCAGGGCGGCCGGCCGGCGATCGCCGACGAGCAGGACATCGTCTACCGCGCCTCTGGATCGACGCTTCCGGCGAGGCCCGGCACCGCCTCCGCCTTTACCGGTGGGCTCGCGCTGGACGTGGACTCCGTGGTGCTGTTCCGGTTCTCGGCGCTGACCTACAACGCGCACCGCATCCACTACGACCCCGCGTACGCCGCGATGGAGGGCTACCCCGGTCTGGTCGTGCACGGTCCGTTGCAGGCGCTGATGATGGGGGAGCTGTTTCGTCGCTCGGGCGTGCGGTTTGCCGGCAAGGAGTTCGCCTACCGGCTCGTCGCGCCGATGTTCGGGGAGCAACGCCTGACGGCGCTTCCCGACCCCGCGGACAGCTCCGCGTCGGCGCAGGTCAGGGACGGCGCAGGCAGGGTCACCGCGACCAGCGTGCTTCGGGCCGGGTCGCGGCCGATCAGCAGCGGCACTACGTGGTCGGACGGGTAGGAGGCGGCCTGTGCGGTGCCAAAACGCGGATACTACCGCTGACCTGGGCGTTCGCCGGGTGATCAGGCCACTCTGCGATACTCGTTGATCAGCCCTGTGACGGTCCTTCGACGGTGGATCCGGGAGGTCATGTCGATCATCTGGCTGGGGTCGTGCAATGGCGGGCGGAGCGAACGGTCCTGATGCGGGCGATGATGGTTGAAATGGTGTTCGTACTCGGTCGGGACCTTACGCAGGTGCCGCTCACCATGGACGATCCGCGCGAGGCGCTCGCGGCGGGATCTTCAGCACGTGAACGTCGTCGCAGGCGAAGACCTCATCGAAGCTGCTGGTGAACTTGGTGTCCCGATCCCGGATCAGGAACCGGAACGAGAAGGCCCGGTCCGTCAGATCGGCGAGAAGGTTACGGGCTTGCTGGGCAACCCAAGCGCCATCAGAGTGCGCGCTCACGCCGAGCACGTGCACGAACCGGGTGCCGACCTCCACCACGAAGAAGACGTACAACCGGCGCAGCGTGACGGTGTCCACCGTGAAGAAGTCACACGCCAGCGTGCTCCCGGCATGGGCACGACGAAATCACGCCAGCGGTCATCGGCCCGAGGCCCTACTTGATGCCGGTGGTGGCGATGCCCTTGATCAGGAAGCGCTGGCCGAACAGGAAGACCAGGAACAGGGGCAGCAGGGTGATGATCGACATCCCGAACATGCCTCCCCAGTCGCTGCCGCCGGTGGAGTCGAGGAAGGATCGCAGGGCAACCGAGGCGGTGTACTTGTCCGGCGAGGTCAGGTAGATCAGGGCGGTGAAGAAGTCGCTCCAGGTCCAGATGAAGGTGAAGATCACCGCGGTGGCGATCGCCGGGACCATCAGGGGCAGCATGATCCGGGAGAAGATCCGCCAGTGGCCGCAGCCGTCGATCCTGGCGGCTTCGTCGAGTTCGCGGGGGATGCCGCGGATGAACTGCACCATCAGGAAGACGAAGAAGGCGTCGACGGCCAGGAACTTCGGCAGCACGAGCGGGATGAAGGTGTTCAGCCAGCCGAGGTTGTTGAACAGGATGTACTGCGGCACCACCACGACGTGGATCGGCAGCATGATGCTCATCAACATGACCGTGAACCAGAGCGTACGGCCGCGGAACTTGAGCCGGGCGAAGGCGTACGCGGCCAGCGAGCAGGAGATGACGTTGCCGAGGATGGCGCCGGTCACCACGATCGCCGAGTTGATCATGTAGTGGCCGAACGGCGAGTCCAGCGCGACCCAGCCGCGGCGATAGTTCTCCAGCGTCGGGTCGGACAGCCACAGATCCGGGCTGCCGAAGATCTCGCTGGTCGGACGGAACGAGCTGACCAGCATCCACAGCAGCGGATAGATCATGATCAGGCCGGCGGCGATCAGCACGAGGTGCTTGATCACGGACCTGATCCTGGAGCTGATCGAGGAGCGGCGGTGAGCGGCCGGCTCACCGGGGTCACGGCCGGTCGGGCGGGCCGAGGTGACGGTGCTGATCTCAGTCGTCATAGAACACCCAGAATCTGGCGAGGAAGAAGTTGAGCGCGGTGAACGTGGCCACCAGGGTCAGCAGGAACCAGGCCATCGCGGAGGCGTAGCCCATCTGGAACCGGCCGAATCCCATCTCGTACAGGTAGAGGGTGAAGAACATCGTCGAGTCCGACGGTCCGCCGGTGCCGCCGGAGACGACGAATGCCTGGGTGAAGGACTGGAAGGCGTTGATCACCTGCAGGACGATGTTGAAGAAGATGATCGGCGACAGCAGCGGCAAGGTGATCTTGAAGAACCTGGTCCACCGGCCGGCTCCGTCGACAGCGGCGGCTTCGTAGTACATGGCGGGGATCTGCCGCAGCCCGGCGAGGAAGATCACCATCGGTGAGCCGAAGGTCCACACGTGCAGCAGGATGATCGTGCCCAGCGCGTAGTCGGGATCGGAGATCCAGCCGGTGGCGCTGTGGATCCCGATCGCGCCGAGGAACTGGTTGACCAGGCCGTCCATGCCGAAGATCTGCCGCCACAACACCGCGATCGCGACCGAACCGCCCAGCATCGACGGCAGGTAGAACACCGACCGGTAGAAGGCCAGCCCGCGCATCCCCTTGTCCAGCAGCATGGCGATCGCCAGCGCCAGCCCCAGTTGCAGCGGTGTGCCGACCAGCACGTAGGTCAGGGTGACGCGGATCGAGTTGTGCAGCCGCGAGTCGTCGAGCATCCGCTGGAAGTTCTCCAGCCCGATCCACTTCGGCGGCTGGATCAGGCTGTACTCGGTGAAGGACAGGTACAGCGAGGCCAGCATCGGGCCGATCGTGATCACGACCAGGCCGATCAGCCACGGCGACAGGAACAGGTAGCCGGCCAGATTGTCCCGGCCGGCCTTCCGGTCCGGCGGGGTCTCCTCGGGGTTGCGCGCCCGGCCGCGCCGGAGCGAGCTGAGTTCGGAGATGGCGCTCATAGGCGAGCTTCGCTCACGGTCGTCCTCCAAAGTCGATCATGCTGCGATGGGCGCGGACGACTACTGCCACAGGTCCCCCTGGAGTTCGTCGACCATTCGTTGAGCGGCCTCGTTCGACGACATCCGGCCGAACATCACCTCGGACGCGTGCCGCGCCAGCACGCTGGGCAGCTCACCTCCGCCCGCGGGCACCGGATCGGGTGGCGATCCCAGCTCGGGTGCGATGGATTCGAGATAGTCGACCGAGCGCTGGTCCGGCGGCGGCAGGGCGTCCGCGATGTGCTTGCTGACCTTCGTGTTCGGCGGCAGCCCGCGCTCCGCCAGCAGGGCCTCACCGGCCTCGTCAGCGTTCGCCAGGAAGTCGATCAGGGCCTGCGCCTGAGCCGGATGTCTGCTCCGCGATGATCCGCTCCAGAACATCGCGGCGCGCAGCCAGAGCCGGCCGTCGCCGGCCCTGCCCGTCCGCGTCGGGTAGCGCAGCGGGCGGATCTCCTCACCGGACGCGTTGTCGTATACGGCCAGCAGGTTCGAGTAGTTGGCCGCCAGGGCGTACCGCTGCTGGGCGAACCCGCTCTGGTCGATCGATACCCCCGTGTCTTCTGAGGCCTCGGCGGCGGGGGGCACGGATCCCCGCTTCATCAGAGCGAGATTGAAGTCGAACCAGGAGGCGAGTTGCCCGGCGGTGAAACCGAGTTTGTCCCCGACGAAGAGTTCGGCCCCGAACTGGCGCAGGTACACGCCCAGGGCGGCGTCCTGGGTGACCATGCTCGCCATCCCACGGGTGCCGGGCTTGGCTGCGGTGAGCCGGGCTGTGATGTCGGCCAGGTCGTTCCAGGTCCAGGTCCGGTCGTCGGGCAGCTTCATGCCCGCCGCCCGGAAGAGCGCCGGGTTGGCCAGGATGGTGGGCGCGTTGACCCCGGCGTTGATGCCGACCAGTACGCCGTCGCTGACTCCGGGCTCCCGGGTTCCCGGGGTGAAGCCGGACACGTCCACGTTCTTCAGGTCGAGCAGAGCCTCACGCTTGGCGTACTCGGGCAGGAATTTCTCATTCATCTGGAACACGTCGGGCGCGTCATTGGCCGCCATCTGCGTGGCGAGCTTGTCGAAGTAGCTGTCTATCTGACCGAATTCCAGCGACACCCGAATGCCGGGATGGGCCTGCTGGAAGGCCTTGACCGCCCGTGCGGTCAGCTTCTGCCGCACCGCGTTGCCCCAGTAGGCGAACCGCAACTCCACCCGCCCGGAGGTCTCGGCGCTGGGCTGCGAGCAGCCCACCAGACCGCCCGCTACCGCAACGCCGAGGGCCAGGACCGAACGTCGGCTGTACCGGGGGCTGGTGCTCTTCGACATGGAACTCGTTCCTTCCGTCCAACCGCCGGAGCGTCGGGACCGGGCTGATACGACCGGGTGCGGTCGGTTCAGGCAATCAGCAGGCTGACGGGCAGCCAAGCAGGTTGCGTTACTCGGCCTCCGGCCCGGCGACTTTGTCAACGTCCCCGCGGCGCCCCCGAAATGGCGGTGAGGATGGCGCAGCACGCTTCCGATCTCGCCGAACGCCTGGAGATGGCCCGCACAGATGAGTCCTCAGAGCCCGAACATCATTCTGATCCACTGGCACGATCTTGGAACCCACCTGGGTGTCTACGGTCACCCAGGCGTCCAGAGCCCACGGCTCGACCATCTGGCTGAGACGTCCGCACGCTTCACGAACGCGTTCTGCACCGCACCACAGTGCAGCCCGTCCCGTGGGTCACTGTTCACCGGCCGCTATCCGCATGCGAACGGGCTGATGGGCCTGGCACACACCGGCTGGGCCTACCACCCGGGAGAACAGACCCTGCCGATGATGCTGCGGCCGGCCGGATACGAGAGCACGCTGATCGGTCTGCAGCACGAGAACGACGATCCCCATCGCCTCGGATTCGATCACGTCGACTCGCCGTCGCCCTCGATGCCGGCCGGCGAAGTGGCGGCGCGGGCGGCCCGGTGGCTCGCCGGCCGCCGCGACCGGCCATTTCTCCTCACGGTCGGATTCCTGGAAACCCATCGGCCCTACCCGGCCGAGCACTACCCAGCGGTCGACCCCGCCTCCATAGAGGTGCCGGCCTACCTTCCCGATCGCCCGACGACCCGCGACGATCTCGCCGCCTTCTACGGTTCGATCAAGGTCGCGGACAGGGCCGTCGGAGCGATCCTCGACGCTGTCGACCAGGGACCGAACGCGAGCGACACCTGGATCATCTTCACCACCGATCACGGGCCGGCCTTCCCGCGGGCAAAGGGCACTCTGTACGATCCGGGCCTGCGGGTGGCGCTGCTCATCCGCCCGCCGAAGGGCCGGCGCCGGGCAGCCGTCATCGATCGCGCGGTCAGCCTGATCGACGTGGTGCCGACTCTCCTGGATCTCGTCGGGCAGCCCATCCCGCCGGCGGTGCAGGGCCACAGCTTCCTGCCCGCGATCTCCGGAGAACCCATGGGGCCACCAGCCCCGATCTTCGCCGAGAAGACATCCCATCGGGACTACGATCCGATGCGCTGCATCCGGGACGACGGGTTCAAGTACATCCGCAACTACGAGCCGGGCCCGCTGCTGTTGCTACCCCGCGACATCGAGGACAGCCTGACCCGGGAGGGCATGGGTGATGAGCATCTCCACCCCCGGGCAGCGGATGAACTGTACGACCTGAACGAGGACCCGCTGGAGTCGACCAACCTCGCCGAGGCCGCCGAGTACTCCCCGGTCCGCGACCGGCTGGCGGCCCGGCTTGATCGCTGGCAGCACGAGACGGGCGATCCGATCCTGTCCGGGCCGATCCCCGCGCCCACCCAGCAGTCCTAGCCGGCCGCCTGTTCCCAATGGGGCTTGCCCTTGCGGTCGATCACCAGGCGTCGCGACGCGTCCATCAGCACCAAGGCGGCCGCCCCCAGCGGCTCCGGCCGGCGCAAGGTGCTGAAACGCAGCTGTACCGACCGCCTTGCCACCGGCAGCGCACGCCGATCCATCTCGACCCGGATGGCGTCCAGGATCACCGGCCCGCACTGCCGGCTGAGCACACCGCCGACGATGAACAGCGACGGGTTGAGAATGTTGATCAAGGTGCTCACCGCCACACCGACCTGTGTGCCGATGTTCGTGATGGCCCGCAGAGCCGCTGGTTCGCCGCGGTTGATCAACGCGAAGATCTGGTCCGGCTCCACCTGACCGTAGACCGGGCGAAGCGCTCGCTGGATGCTGCCCAGCGAGGCGACCGTCTCGAGACAGCCCTGACTGCCGCACCGGCAGATCTCACCGTCCGGATCGACGACGATGTGACCGAGTTCGCCGGCGAATCCGTCTCGGCCACGCAGCAGTTGCCCGCCCGAGCAGATTCCACCGCCGACATTGGCGTCAAGCCCGATCCAGATGAAGTCGTCCACCCGGCGCCCGGCACCCCAGAGCCGTTCGGCCATCACCGCCAGATTGCCATGATTGCCGACGTAGACGGGAAGCCCCACTCTTTCCCGCAGGAGTTCCCTGACCGGAGCATCGACCCACAACTGATGGCAGCTCGACGGCGCCGGACGAAGCGTCTCCGGGTCGATGGGCGCCGGGATGGCGACTCCTACGCCGAGGCACTCGCCGTGCCCGCTCACCGCCTCGTCGATGACATCACGGACCGCACGGGCGACGACTCCGAGTGCCTGGTCGATGTCGAGCGGGTCGACGAGGGGATAGTCGGACGCCGCGACCACGACGTGGGCGAGATCGGCGGCCACGCACCGGACATGGGCATGAGTGATGTTCACCCCGACCACGAACCCCAGGCCGGGACGGAGGCGTACCGCATGGCCAGGACGCCCCATCCGCGTCTCGGGATCGGGTGGAGCCGGAGCGTCGGTGACGAGGTTCATCCGTGCGAGCTGGCCGATGACCTGGCCGACACGAGTGCGGCTGATCCCCAGGATCCGGGCGAGGTCGGCCCGGGAGGCGGGGCCGGACGTTCGCAGCGCCAGGAGAATCTGCTCCTCGGAGCTCCCCACTTGCAGCCCGTCCCGACTCTTCCCTTGCGAAACCGGCCGACTGCCCAAGCTGGTGTCATCCACGCCGCCATTATCACGGCGCTACGGCCGGCCCGCTCCTGCGGCGGCAGCACAGTTCGTGGACGTTGCGGGACACCGGGGACGTGTCGGCGGCGTTCCTGAGCGTCTCTTTCGGTCCCGGCATGGCGAAGAGCCGCCTGCATGAACGACTGAGCAGATCACGCTGGTTCAGCCGGTTGACGGGGCAGGCCGTCGGTGGCAGATCAGGGCGGCGGTTTCGTGCTGGATGCGTACATGACCGCCCAGGGACTCGATCGTGCCGTGCATCACCCGCAGAAGTGCCGTGAGCCGTTCGGCCCCGAGCTGGAGGTGATCGCTCGACGTCGCGACGAGCCCGACCCACTGATCGGCGGTCAGAACGCGTTCCCGCCGGTAGACCTTCTCCTCGATGGGGGAGAAGGCGTGGCGCAGGAGACCTGTACCTCGTAGTCGCCGGTGCGCGGGACCACGGGCCGCCATCGGACGACGTGTCCGCCCGTGCCGGCGGGTCCACCTGCCGACCGAGCCGGCTGACCGGAACATTTGTCCAAGCCACCGGCGTGCACGGACGGCGGCAGTGGGCCCATGAACATGCGGATTCTCATCTCCGGCGCCAGCGTCGCCGGTCCGGTGCTGGCGTACTGGCTCACCCAGGCACGGCTTCTTCGTCACCGTCGTCGAGTACGCGCCGACCCTGCGCAAGACGGGCGGCCACGCGGTCGACCTGTTCCGGCCCGCGATGACCATCTCGGAGAAGATGGGCGTGCTCCCGCGGATCGAGGAGCGGGCCACCGGCGCGCACCGGATGACCGCCCACCGGGAGGGTGCGCGGCGTCCCGTCCGGGTGGATCTCTCGAAGATCTTCAGCGCCGCCTCCGAACGGCATGTCGAGATCATGCGCGACGACCTGAGCGAGATCTACTACGACGCGGCGCGCGACGCCGTCGAGTACGTCTTCGGCGACTCGATCACCGCGATCTCGCCCGACGGCGAGGTGCGGTTCGAGAACGCCGCGCCGCGCCGTTTCGACCTCGTCGTCGGCGCGGACGGGCTGCATTCCAACGTGCGCCGCCTCGTCTTCGGCAGCCGCCTCCTGCGTGAGCGCCACTCGGACGAAGGTGCGATCGAGCCCCCGGCGCAGCGCCCCGGCGCGGGCTCCCGGCCCATCTTGGTGACTGGAACTACATGCCTGGTGACTGGAGCTACCCGCACGGCTCCGAGCCCGCCGACTTCGCGCGGCCCCTCGCCGACGCCATCAGGCAGGCCTGCCTCATCGTCGGCCTCGACGTCGCCGGGGAATTGCCACCGTCGGCGGGCAGCACGCCGTGTTCGCGATAGCCGACGTCGTCGTGTTGACCGCGACTATCCGGCGCGGCACCGCTGGCCCGGATGACGTGCCGTGACCCTGCGCACTGATCGCCTCCCCGCACCTGGGGAGGCGATCAACCTGTCCGATTTTCAGGTCGTGATTATCGCCTGTTCGGCGGGTAAGGACAGCATGGCC
The DNA here is from genome assembly GCF_042656245.1 of Nonomuraea insulae. NCBI lineage: Bacteria > Bacillati > Actinomycetota > Actinomycetes > Streptosporangiales > Streptosporangiaceae > Nonomuraea > Nonomuraea insulae. The sequence goes on along the minus strand of NZ_JBHSPA010000037.1, from coordinate 60,291 downwards.
ATGCTCGCGTACGTGGCCGACCTGATCGCCCGGCAGTGCGGTAGGCCCACGATCGGGCGTCGCCGCGCCCGCGACCGGAGTGCTCGCTCACGATGTCCCGATCACCTTCTACGGCGGCGCGTCCGCGATCAGCTTCCACGCGACCAAGATCCTTCATTCGACGGAGCGGGTGAGCACTCCCACCGAGGCGCTGGCCGAGATGGTCCGCACGCTTCGGACCCTCGGGCTCGGTGCCGGAGGCCATGCACTCCCAGGGGGACCAATGCCAAGCTCAATGAACTGGAGTCGGCTCTGGGGCTGCTCGTGCTGGACGAGATGGCCGGGCGGGCGCGTGTGATGATATCGGCGTCGGGCTGCGGCGCCATGCTCCCGCGGTCTTCAACCATCTGAAAGATTCGAAGTCCGTACAGGCCCTGGTTCAATACGACCAATCGTGCCGCCCGCCAGCCCAGGAACGCTATGCCGTGCGGGGGCCCATGGCGGGCCCGGGGCGAAGGAAGCACGGGGCCGCCGTCAGCCGTCCAAGCCGAGCAACCTGGTGACCAGCTGATGCAGGTACGCACGAAACCGCTGCAGGTACACAATGTTGCGGGGCCCATGGGGCTCACCTTCCGGGGTGAGCATGCCACCTACCACGAAGCCGCGGACGCACCAGACGATGGTCTCCGTGGTGACCTTGACGTCCGCGTCGGGGCTGACGATGCCCTGGATTGCGTTGTTGACCCGGTCCCGAAGTGGCTTGAGGAACTGAGCCTCAACCCCGGTGATGTCGGCGGCGTCGGACAGCCAGCGATGTATCCACAGCTCGGGCACCTCCGGGTGGTCGATGTAGAAGTCCAGAAAGCGGTCCACCACCAGGAGAACACCCGCTCGATCGGGTGTGAACGCGGTGAATGCGGAGTCGAGTATCGCCTGTGTGGCGAGGTAGTTCCGACGCATCACCGTGAGGTAGATGTCGCGTTTGTCACCGGCGAGTTCGGTGACGGTGGCGATGCCGAGTCCAGCGGCGTCGGCGATCGTCTGGGCCGAGGTTCCGTCGTACCCAAGAGATGCGAAGAGCCGGGAGGCCGTCTCGATGATGCGCTCCCGTGCCTTGTCTGACTCGGGTCCGTCTGCCTGTCCCATGAACGCGACGTTAGTCACGAGGTTTCAGCCTTTGCCTCCTGCCACTCCGCGATTTCCGGTTCCTATTCCGCTGGATAGCGAAAAGCATGAGGCCTCGATGTTGGCCCGGATGCGTGCCATCGTCCCCGAGGGCGTCAGGTCTTACTGGCCAGCAGTGCGGAAACGGCTCAGCTGCGGTTGTCCTTGCCGCAGCGGGGCGGGGCAGCGTCCGGGTGTGCGGTGAGGCGCCAGCGTTGGCCAGGTCGGTGAGGAAGTCGTCAAAGGATTTCTTCCTAGACGCTTTCTATCACCCCCTGCTACCCCGTTCTGTGCGTGAGACTCCGGCCTGACCGTGAACGGTCAACGCTGGAGAAGCGTGGGCGCACGCCCACTTTCCGGCCCTGCATGCGTTTTCCCGGGTCGATACTCACATTTTGGACACCCGTGTGGCTCCCGGCCGCAGGGCCGGGCAAAGGGGTGGGACCGTAAGTGAGGGGAGGGAGTGTCGAAATGACGACGCTCTTCAACGGAAGACCGCTGGTGGAGCCGCCCGTGTTGGGCGGGTCTGAGCATACGGACTACTACCTGATCAATGACCTGCTGACTGACGATCAGCGGTCGCTTCGCAAGCGGGTCCGCGACTTCATGGATCGCGAGGTCACCCCGATCATCAACCCTTACTGGGAGCGTGCGGAGTTTCCGCATGAGCTGGTTCCCAAGCTGGCTCAGCTGGGCGTCGCGGGCTTCCAGATCCAGGGCTACGGCTGTCCGGGCATGAGTAATCTGACGGCGGGGTTGGTGGTGATGGAGCTGGCCCGTGGCGACCTGAGCATGTCCACCTTCACCGGGGTGCACTCGGCGCTGGCCATGACGTCGATCGCGCTGCTGGGCTCGGAGGAGCAGAAGCAACGTTTCCTGCCTGCGATGGCTCGGCTGGAGAAGATCGGCGCTTTCGGCCTGACCGAGCCCTTCCATGGCACGGACGCGGTCAAGCTGGAGGCGACCGCGCGCCGGGACGGCGATGCCTATGTGCTCAACGGTCATAAGCGGTGGATCGGCAACGCCACCTTCGCCGACTACGTGATCATCTGGGCGCGTGGGGACGACGGGCACGTGGGCGGCTACGTGGTTGAGAAGGGAATGCCCGGGCTCGACGCCCAGGTCATCACGGGCAAGACGGCTCTTCGCTGTGTCCAGAACGCTCAGATCTCTCTGACGGATGTCCGGGTGCCGGCCGAGAACCGGCTGGCAGGCAGTCACACCTTCCGCGACACCGAGAAGGTCTTGCTGGCCTCGCGCTTCTTCGTGTCCTGGGAAGCGATCGGCGCGGCCATTGCCGGCTATGAGACCGCGCTGGCCTATGCCAAGCAGCGGCATCAGTTCGGGATGCCGCTGGCCGCCTTCCAACTCGTCCAGAACCGGCTGGCGCAGATGCTGGCCGACATCACGGACATGATGTGTATGCAGCTTCGCCTCAGCCAGCTGATGGACGAGGGCAAGTTCTCGATGCCGCGGGTGGCGTTGGCCAAGATGCATTACACCCAGCGCGCGCGGGCCATCCTGTCCGATGCCCGTGACCTGCTCGGCGGCAACGGGATCGTGCTCGACTATCACGTGGCCCGGCATCTGTGTGACATCGAGGCCATCGACACCTACGAGGGCACCGACACGGTGCAGGCGCTGATCGTCGGCCGCGACATCACCGGATACAACGCCTTCGTGCCCGTGGCTGACGGCCACTGACCCGGCACGCCGGCTGGGCGCGGAAGGCCGCCCGGTCGGTGACGGCATCGTCTTCGACGACACCATCGGCCGCTTCGTCGCCGATGCGCAGACCCGCTACTTCTACGAGGGGACTCCGGGAGAGATGCAGACACTCATTGTCGGGCGCGGTGACCAGCGGCCTGAGCGCCTTCGTGTGAGGTGATGAGGATGGCAACCGAAGGTGTCTTCGCCGGCCTGAAGGTCCTCGACGTGGCGAGCTTCATCGCGGGCCCGGCCGCAGCGACCGTGCTGTCCGACTTCGGAGCGGATGTGATCAAGGTTGAGCCGCCGGGGAAGGGTGATCCTCAGCGGATCCTGGGCTCCGTCCCGCCGAGTCCCCGCGCCGATGCCAACTACAGCTGGCATCTGGCCAATCGCAACAAGCGTGGTATGGCGATCAACCTGAAGTCGCCGGGTGGGACCAAGATCCTCAAGCGGCTCGTCGAGTGGGCCGACGTGATGATCACGAATTTCCCGCATGGCACGCGCGAGAAGCTGCGCCTGGACTACGAGGAGGTCTCGGGCTGGAATCCGCGGATCATCTACGCCGACATCACCGGCTTCGGCGATGCCGGCGCGGACGCCACGCTGCCGGGCTTCGATGTGACCGCCTACTGGTCGCGCAGCGGGCTGCTGGCCTCGACCCGCGACGCCGGCGCGCCGCCGACGGTTCCGGTCTTCGGCAGCGGCGACTACATGGCGGCGATCGGCATCTACGCGGCGATCGTGACCGCCCTGTACCACCGCGAGCGGACCGGGACGGGGGCCAACGTCGGGACGTCGCTGCTCGCCGAAGGGGTCTGGGCCACAGGAACCCTCGTGGCCGGCGCGCTGGCCGGCGGCACGTCGTACGGGCTGCATGACCACTCGGCGCCGGCCAACCCGCTGATCAACCCCTATCAGTCCGCGGACGGCCAGTGGTTCATGCTCGTCGCCTCCCCCATGCATTGGCCCGGGCTCGCCCAGGCCATCGGGCATCCCGAGCTTCTCACCGATCCGCGCTTCGCCGGCCCCGAAGGCTTCACGAAGCACTCCGCCGAGCTGACCACCCTGCTCGACGCCGAGTTCCGCGCCCAGCCGCTTGCGCATTGGAAGCAGGTCCTCGACCAGGGACGCATCACCTACAGCGTCATTCAGACGCCGCAGGAGGCCGCGAAGGATCCGCAGCTGCGCGCCAACGACATCGTCGTGCCGTTGGAGGGGGTCAGCGGGTTGGAGTACACCGTCAACAGCCCGATCAACGTGCGAGGGGTTGCGAAGGTGCCGGCCAAGCGGGCGCCGGAGCTGGGCGAGCACAACGACGAGATCCTCCAGCAGCTCGGGTTCAGCGGCGAGGACATCCAGCAGCTCCGCGCCGAGGGAGCGATTCCCGGCCCGGCGCAACGGGAGGCAACCTGATGAGCACCACGAGTGAAGCGACCACGCCGGTACTCGTCGAGCGCCGCGGCGGCGTGCTGACGATCACGATCAACCGCCCGGCACAGAAGAACGCGGTCAACCACGAGGTCGCGGTCGGGCTCGCCGCAGCGGTGGATCAGCTCGACGCGGACCCGGAGCTTTCGGTGGGGGTGCTCACCGGCGCGGGAGGGGCGTTCAGCGCGGGCATGGACTTGAAAGCATTCGCCCGCGGCGAGCTGCCGGTGCTGCCCGATCGGGGGTTCGGCGGGCTCACGCGCGCGGTGGTGCGCAAGCCGTTGATCGCCGCGGTCGAGGGCTGGGCGCTCGGCGGTGGCTTCGAGCTGGCCCTGGCCTGCGACCTGATCGTCGCGGCGGACAATGCACGGTTCGGGTTTCCCGAAGTCACGCGCGGTCTCGTCCCATCGGAGGGAGGCCTGATCAGACTGCCGCGCAGGCTCCCGTACCACGTCGCCGTCCGCGTAGTGCTGACCGGCGAGCCGCTGCCCGCCGCCAAGGCCGAGCAGTACGGGCTCATCACCGAGCTGACCGCGCCCGGCGCCGCGCTGGACAAGGCGCGTGAGCTGGCGGGACACATCGCCAAGAACGCGCCGCTGGCGCTGGCGGCCGTCAAGGAGGTCCTGCGCGCGACGCAAGGCCTCAACGATGGGGACGCCTTCGAGCGCCAGGACCAGCTCATCTCCGGGCTGCCCTCCAGCCAGGACGCGCACGAAGGCGCGCGGGCGTTCGTCGAGAAACGCGCACCCGTCTGGCACGGCCGCTGACGCCCGACCGGCAGGAGGAGTGAATATCATGCACGCGCACACACCCGTCCACAACGTGGCGATCGTCGGCACCGGCACCATCGGCGCGAGTTGGGCGACCCACTACCTCGCTCGAGGCTTCGACGTCACAGCGACCGACCCGGCCCCCGACGCGGAGGCGGCCCTGCGCTCGTACGTGCAGGCGGCCTGGGACGGAGCAGCCACGCTCGGACTCTCACCGGGAGCCTCACCCGATCGCCTGCACTTCACCCCCGACCTGCGACAGGCCGTCGCGGACGCCGATTTCGTGCAGGAGAACGCGCCGGAGCGCCCAGAACTCAAGGTCAAGCTGTTCGCCGCCATCGACGACGCCACACCGCCGCAGGCCATCATCGCCTCCAGCTCATCGGGCCTCACGATGAGCGCCATCCAGGCCGAGTGCCGCCATCCGCAACGAACCGTCATCGGCCATCCCTTCAACCCGCCGCACATCCTCCCGCTGGTCGAGGTCGTCGGCGGGACGAAGACCGCCCCGCAGACGATCCACGACACGATGTCGTTCTACACCTCGATCGGCAAGAGACCGATTCACCTCAAGAAGGAGCTTCCCGGGCACGTCGCCAACCGGCTGCAGGCCGCGCTGTATCGCGAGGTCGTCTACCTGATCGAGCAGGGAGTGCTCGATGTCGCAGACTCCGACGACGCCGTGTCGTGGGGGCCAGGGCTCAGATGGGGAGTCATGGGCCCCAACCTGCTATGGCACCTCGGCGGCGGCGAGGGCGGCATCCAGCATTTCATGGACACACTCATGCCGCGGATGACCGACTCCATGTGGCCGGCCCTCGGCAACCCGGAGCTCACGCCCGAACTCAAGGAAAAGATCGTCAACGGCGTCCTGGACGAGGCGGACGGCCACTCGATCGATGAGCTGGGCGCCCAGCGCGACGCGATGCTGTTCGGCCTGCTAGCCGTGCGCGCCAAGCACGCGGCATCCGGCCCGCGGACCGCCGCAGACAGCCAGCCCGAGTAAAGCGACACCCGCTGTCCCCCGCGGGCAGTGTGTGCTCGCTCCTCCCGCGAATGGAGTAGCGGTGACACAGCTGCAAGAAAGACTGTTCGTTCTCGAGATCAGCTGCGGCGGTCGGGTGTTCTCTGTGAACCCCGACGGCTCGGACAAGAAGGTGCTCCTCACCGGATGCACGTTGCCCGATGGCGTCGCGGTCGATGTCGAGGCGGGCCACCTCTACTGGACGAACATGGGACTTCCGCCGGAAAACGACGGCTCGATCGAACGCGTGAACCTCGACGGAGGCAACCGGACGACGATCGTTTCCAGCGGCGTCACCTTCACCCCGAAGCAGTTGCACTTCGAGGCCGGGAGCCGCAAGCTGTACTGGGGAGATCGCGAAGGCATGCGGGTCATGCGCTGCGACCTCGACGGCTCGAACGTCGAGACCCTCGTGCAGACCGGGCAGACAGACGACGACCGCCGCGACCAGAGAAGGTGGTGCGTCGGAGTCTCCGTCGATCCTGTCGAGCGGCACCTTTACTGGACGCAGAAGGGCCCGAGTGATGCGGGACTCGGGAAGATCCTCCGGGCCGGAACCGACCTGCCGGCCGGCGACACCGCGGCCGGCCGCAGCGACATCGAGGTGTTGTTCGAGGACCTGCCTGAACCGATCGACCTGGAACTCGACCTCGCCGCCCGGATGCTGTACTGGACCGACCGCGGGGACCCGCCGCGCGGCAACACCGTCAACCGGGCGCCGATGGACGCAACCAACGGGCGACGACAACCTCCCGAGATCCTGGAAACCCACCTGATGGAAGGCATCGGCATCGCACTCGATCGGGACCGCGGCCGCATGTTCGTGACCGACCTGGGTGGAAGCGTCTACGCGGCCGATCTCGACGGATCGAATCGCAGGGAAATCCTCCTCGCCCAAGGCAACCTCACCGGCATCGCCTACGCCGAACTACCCGCCGGGAAGTCATAGACGCCGCCGACACCGCCACCGCCCGAGGACAGCGAGCCGCGCTGAGATGGGAGGCCACGACCATGCGCTGCACGATGATGACGACACCGCTTCAGGTGTCAAGGCTTCTCGAGTACGGCAGCACCGTGCACGGCGAAACCGAGGTCGTGACCTGGACCGGCGCCGACACCGGACCCCGCCGCACCACCTTCGCCGAGATCGGGCGGCAGGCCGCGAGAGTGGCCCACGCCCTGCGCGACCAGCTCGGGATCACCGGCGACCAGCGGGTCGCCACCCTGCGCGCGCTCAAGCTTCGACATAAGCCCTGAATCGCTGCACGATGGGATCGGAGCGGCTGGGCGCTGTGTTCGGCCCCTGCGAGTCCTCGGCATCCCCACGCTATCTGCTCGAAGGCCGGGGCGCATGGTCGCAGCCGGTAAGCGCGCCAGGTGGCGGGGTGTGGCGTGACTGCGGGGGACGAGCCGATGGCCGGCACAGGCGGTGACGGGCCGTCAGCAGGAGGGCCGGCGAGAGGCAGCGGCAGGACGGCGGCGTGTGGCCGAGTCGGTGCGGGCATGGGCGGATTCACCGTGCGGATTCACCATGCGGATCGCCGGGAGGGGCGGCGGGGTTTTGGGGCGGGGGCGCGGACGTGGGGGATGCGGGGAGTTCGATCTTGGGGTGACCGTAACAGCCGCATCCACCTTTGGCCAGACATAAGCGGAAGTTCTGACTCTTTCAGCGCTACTTCTTGACAATTCACTGAAAATGGCGCGTACTTCGATCGAATGTCGATCTCACTACCCCCCACAGCATCACCGATCACGACGCGACCGGTCCAGGCCTACACCAA
>NZ_JBHSPA010000037.1:0-52282 GCF_042656245.1 Nonomuraea insulae | reverse complement strand
CCCAGCCGCACCCAGACACTGACCGTCCAGGCCAGCACCAACGTCGCGCGCGAAAGCAGTATCCCGAGCGCCTGCAAGTCACCCTCACGCAAGCGTCACCGATTGGGGAACCATGACCGAGGTAGGCAGAGGCATGGCGAAAAGCCTGCTCTCCCGGCGTGCCTTCACCACGTCCGCGGCGGCTGCCGCGTTGGCACCATTGGTCACAGCGAATCAGACCGCGGCGTCGACCCAGGCCGGTACGGCCGGCACGACCATGGGCGCGGTCCGCCGCATCACCCTGTACGCCGAGCGGCTGGAGGACGGCCATCTGGGCTACGGCCTGGAGCCCGGCAAGGCCACGATTCCCGGGCCGCTCATCGAGATGGTCGAGGGCGACACGCTTGAGATCGAGATGGTCAACAACCTGGACGTGACGGCGAGCCTGCACGTCCACGGGGTGGACTACGACGTGGCCAGCGACGGTACGAGACTGAATGACAGCGTGGTCGAGCCCGGGGGCCGACGCACCTACATCTGGCGCACCCACGCGCAGGGCAGGCGCGGGGGCGGCGCCGGCATCGAGCCCGGCAGCGCGGGCTACTGGCACTACCACGACCACGTGGTGGGGACCGATCACGGCACGGGCGGCATCCGGCAGGGGCTGTACGGCCCGCTGGTGGTCCGGCGGAAGAAGGACGTCAGACCGGACAAGACGTTCACCGTCGTCTTCAACGACATGATGATCAACAATCGCCCCGCGCACGACGCGCCGGAGTTCGTCGCCAAGGTCGGCGAGCAGGTGGAGTGGATCGTGATCACCCACGGCGAGTTCTACCACACGTTCCACATCCACGGGCACCGCTGGGCCGACAACCGCACCGGCATGCTGGAGAGCCTCGAGGACCCGAGCCGGATCATCGACACCAAGATCACCGGGCCCGCCGAGTCGTTCGGCTTCCAGCTGATCGCGGGCGAGCGCGTCGGCCCGGGGGCGTGGATGTACCACTGCCACGTCCAGAGCCACTCCGACATGGGGATGGCCGGCATCTTCACGGTGACGGACGCGGACGGGAACGTGCTGGGTCAACCGGGCGGCGGTCACTCGGGCGGTCACTCGGGCGGTCACTCGGGCGGTGACCACGCGGACCACTGACGGCCGCGCACGGCCGGCCCGGCCCCGGGCCGCCCCCTCGAGACCGGATCCGGTCGTCCCATGCCGTACGAGTACGGCCCCACGCAGACGTCGACACCCCGGACCGCGGCCGACCCCCGAACTCGTCCGCATATGGTCCCGAACCACCCTCGATCCCAAGGAGCAATGATGGGTCGAACAGGCTATTTACCGCCCCGACCACCCGCCTGGCGACGCGTACTGATCACGATGTCGGGTGCCGTCCTGGTGCTCGGACTGGCGACCCCGACCGCCGTGCCGGCCCAGGCACAGGCCCCCGCCCCGGCCGCCAAGAAGCCCGCCGTCAACGTGCTGGTCTTCAGCGGTCAGGCCGCGCAGCAGGACGACCCGGTGCGGGCGGCCGCGACGGCGATCAGGGAACTGAGCAAGAAGAACGGGTTCTCCGTCGAGGAGGCTCAGGATCCGGCGGTCTTCACCGCCGACAACCTGGCGCGGTTCCGCGGCGTGGTGTTCCTGTCCGCCAACGGCCTGAGCCTGGACGCATCGCAGCTCGCCGCCTTCCAGGCGTACATCAGGGGCGGCGGCGGGTTCGTCGGCATCCGCGACGCCGCCCGCGCGCAGGTGGACTCGGCCTGGTTCACCGAACTGATCGGCACCCGTCCCGTCGGCGCCGTCCCCATCGCGGAGAAGGTGACGGAGACGGCGGCGAGCGCGGAGAACCCGCCGAACGAGACCAAGGACAAGGCTTTCGACGGGGACAACGACACCAAGTGGCTGGCCCGGACGCCGACCGGGTGGGTGCAGGGCAAGCTGGAGAAGCCCGTCGTGGTGGCGCACTACGCGCTGACGTCGGCCAACGACTCCGCCGGCCGGGACCCGAAGGACTGGACCCTCCAGGGCTCGCAGAACGGGACGACCTGGACGGATATCGACAAGCGCAGCGGGGAGACCTTCCCCCAGCGGTTCCAGAGTAAGGAATACAAGTTCGAGAACACCACGGCGTACCAGTACTACCGGCTCAACGTCACCGCGAACGGCGGTGAGCCCCTGATCCAGCTCGCCGAGCTGCGGCTGTTCGGGCCCGACTCCGCGCCTCCCCCCGTGGCGAAGGAGCAGAAGGCCGTCGTGGACATCCTCGACCGCCGGCATCCGGCGAACGAGGGACTTCCGCTCACCCTGTCGCGGACCGACAAGTGGCTGAGCTGGAACCCCAATCCGGTGGGCAAGGTCCACACGATCGCGCAGGTCGAGGAGTGGACCTACAACCCGAGCATGAATGGCAACGGCCCGTTCCATCCGGTCTCCTGGTGCCGTGACTACGACGGCGGCCGGTCCTTCTACACCGGCATGGGCGGCACCGCGGCGAGCTACACCAGCGACAAGCAGTTCCGCACGCACCTCGCCGGCGCCATCCGGTGGGCGACCGGCATCGTCCGGGGCGACTGCCAGGCGACCATCGCGGCCAACTACACCAGGGAACGGCTGACGGCGCCGAACACGCAGGGCCAGCTCGACCAGATCGGCGAGCCGCACGGCCTGACCATCGCGCCGAACGGCAAGGTGTTCTACATAGGCAAGGCGGCCTGCGCCACCGGCCCGATCCCCGACTGGAACGACCCGAAGGTGGGCCTCGGCTGCGGCACCATCCACCAGTGGGACCCGAGGACCAAGCAGGTCAAGCTGCTGACCACGCTGCCCGTCATGGGCAACCGCGGCAGCGGCGACGAGCTGGTCAAGAACGAGGAGGGCCTGGTCGGCATCACCCTCGACCCGGACTTCGCGGAGAACGGCTGGATCTACGCGTACTGGATGCCGCACGCGTCGATCGACCGGGACAGGCGCATCGGCAAGCGGACGGTCTCCCGGTTCGACTACGACTCGCGGACCCAGACGATCGACCAGAGCAGCCGCAAGGACCTCCTGCAGTGGGACACCCAGATCCACAGCTGCTGCCACGCGGGCGGAGGCATGACTTTCGACGAGGACGGCAACCTCTACATCGGCTCCGGTGACAGCAACTCCTCCGGCGGATCCGGCGGTTACTCGGGGAACAACTGGACCCAGGACTACAAGGGCACCTCGTTCCAGGACGCCCGCCGTACCTCCGGCAACACCAACGACCTCAACGGCAAGATCCTGCGCATCCACCCGGAGCCCGACGGCACCTACACGATCCCCGAGGGCAACCTGTTCACCGGCGAGGAAGAGGGCGGCGGCAAGAGCCGCGCGGAGATTTGGGTGATGGGCGTCCGCAACATCGCGCGGCTGGAGTGGGACAAGGAGAACGACTGGATCACGGCCGGCTGGGTCGGTCCGGACGCCGGCGGCCCGAGCGAGACGTGGGGACCGGCGAAGTACGAGACCGTGACGGTTCTCACCTCCGCCGGCAACCAGGGCTGGCCGTACTGCATGGGCAACAAGCAGCCCTACCGCGACCGCAGCAACAGCGACGCCACCCAGCCCGCCGAGTGGTACGACTGCGACAACCTGAAGAACACCTCGCCGCGCAACACCGGCCTCGTCGACATCCCGCCGGCGCGCGACAACATGATCTGGTACTCGCCGCAGGGCGGCGGCCCGGTCTACCCGGAGCGACAGGACGGCAGCGGTCTCCCGACGTACAAGCAGGGCGAGGAGACCTTCACCATGCCCTACCTCAAGGGCGGCGGCCAGGCGGTCATGTCGGGCCCGACCTACCACCGCTCCCAGACCGACACCGACAGCGGGGTCGCGTGGCCGGAGTACTGGGACAACAAGTGGTTCATCGGTGACGAGTCCAACGGCAACAACCGCATCGCCGTGACCGTGAACCCGGAGACCGCCCGGGACGCGGGCCGGCCGGCGTTCGCCGAGGACCTGCGGAACATTATCCCGGGCGGCGGCGGCGCCAACCAGCTCCAGTCGTGGATGGACGCGAAGTTCGGTCCCGACGGTGCGCTCTACCTGCTCGACTACGGCAGCGGCTTCTTCAGCCTGCACGCGAACCAGAAGCTGGTCCGCGTCACCTACAAGGGCGGCCCGGCGACGCCGAACCCGGATGCCGCCGTGGCGCGTCCCGCCCGGCAGAACGCCGAGCCCAGGACGATGACGTTCTCCAGCGCCAAGGCCGGCGGCGTGGCGTGGGAGTGGGACTTCGGCGACGGCAGCGCGCCGTCGAAGGAGGCCGCCCCGACGCACACCTACGCCGGCTTCGGCACCTACGAGGCGACACTGAAGGTCACCTACGCCGACGGCGAGCAGACCACCGGGAAGATCGCTGTCACGGTCGGCTGCGCCGCACCCGACGCCCGGCCGACGGTGCAGCTGCTCGACGCCTTCACCGGCGTGCGCAACAAGGCGGCCGGCGGCGGCTGCACGATCAACGACCTGATCGACGACGAGCGTGACTGGAAGAACCGCAACCAGTTCGTCCAGCACCTCGACACCGTCGTGAGGCAGCTCCTCAAGGACGGCGTCATCACCGCCCAGGAGGCGGAGGCGCTGCGCACCGCCGGTGCCAAGTCGGAGGTCGGGAGGGTGAACGGGTACCAGCCCATCTTCGACGGCACGGCGTCGTCGCTGCTGGGCTGGAGCCAGGCCCCGTCCGGGCAGTTCGCCCTCCAGCCGGACGGCACGATCCGCAGCTCCGGCGGTCTGGGCATGCTGTGGTACTCCGACAAGGCGTACGCGGATTTCTCGGTCCGGCTGCAGTTCCGTGACAGCTCGCCCGACCCGAATCGCGCCAACAGCGGCGTCTTCGTCCGGTTCCCGGACCCGAGGACCCCGCTGGAGCAGCGTCCCGCCGGAAGCTGCGGCACGGTCGGCGCGGCGCGCACGTCACCCGCGTGGGTCGCGATCTTCTGTGGCCACGAGATCCAGATCTACGACGGCGACACGGGCGAGCCGCAGAAGACGGGCTCCGTCTACAACTTCTCGCCCAACGGCCTGAGCCGGGCCGGGGTGACCCCGAAGGGCCAATGGAACGACTACGAGGTCCGGGCGGTCGGCCAGCACTACACGATCATCCGCAATGGCACAGTGATCAGCGAGTTCGACAACACGCCGGGCAAGGCGTCGTCCCGCGCCGGTGACCCGCCCACGGACCTGCGCCAGTTCATCAGCGGGTTCGTCGGGCTGCAGAACCACGGCAACAACGATGTGATCGACTTCCGCAACATCCGCGTGCGCGAACTCTAGGACGGTACACCGGCCGGGTGCCGGGCCGGGGAGCGTTCCCCGTGCCCGGCACTCCACCCCAGCTCGGAAAGGTGCATCGACACATGCATGCCGGATCTCTCCTCTCCCTCGTGATCAGAGCCTTACGGCGGGCGTCCGGAGCGGTGAAGGCGCCGCGCCTCGCCGTGGTGCTGCTCGCCGTGGCGCTTCCCGCGCTCTTCCTGTCGTCGGTCCAGGCCGCCGCGCAGCCCCGAACGCAGCTCACCGCCGCGCAGGCGGCGGACCAGGTGCTCACCTGGACCGCCGACGACAGCATGACCGCGTACAAGTCGGCGCCGGAATCGGCGACGGCGGGTCCCGCCACCATCGTCTTCGAAAACAGCGCGGCCACCGGCAACACCACCGGCATGACGCACACGCTGACGTTCGACACCTCCACCCCCGGCTACAACCACGACGTCAGCCTCAACATCATCGCCAGCCCCTTCGACGCCGACGGCGGCCGGCACATCGCGCAGGTGAACCTCACCCCCGGCAAGTACCGCTACCACTGCGTGATCCCCGGTCATGGCCAGATGACCGGCGAACTCGTCGTCACCGAAGGCGGGGGCGAGGACACGACCGCACCGCAGGTCTCCGCGCAGGTGGCGGGCGACCAGGACGCGGACGGCAACTACGTGGGCGCGGCGACGGTCACGGTCTCGGCAAGTGACACCGAGTCCGGGGTGGACACCGTGGAGTACGCGCTCGACGGCGGGGAGTTCGCGGCCTACTCGGCCCCGGTGTCGGTCAACCAGGTGGGGGCGCACACGGTGACCTTCCGGGCCACCGACAAGGCGGGGAACACCTCGCCGGTGGGCTCGGTGAAGTTCACGGTGGTGGCTCCGCAGGAGGAGGACACCACCCCGCCCGAGGTCACCGGGGAGGTGACCGGTGACCGGGACGCGGACGGCAACTACGTGGGCGCGGCGACGGTCACGGTCACGGCGAGCGACGCCGGCTCTGGGGTCGACACCGTGGAGTACTCGCTCGACGGCCAGCCGTTCGCGGCGTACACGCAGCCGCTGTCGGTCAACCAGCCCGGCGCGCACACGGTGACCTTCCGGGCCACCGACAAGGCGGGCAACACCTCGCCCGTGGACTCGGTGGAGTTCACGGTGGCGTCCTCACAGGAGAAGGACACCACCCCTCCGCAGGTCTCGGCGCAGCTGTCGGGCCAGCAGGACTCGGCGGGCAACTACGTCGGCTCGGCGACCGTGATGATCTCGGTGAGCGACACCGAGTCGGGGGTCGCCACGGTGGAGTACTTGCTCGACGGCGGGCCCTACACCGAGTACCCGTCCCCCGTGTCGGTCAACCAGGCGGGCGCGCACACCCTGTCGTACCGGGCCACCGACAAGGCCGGGAACACCTCGCCGGTGGCGACGCTGAGGTTCACCGTGGTGGCTCCGGAGGACGACACCACGCTGCCGCAGGTGTCGGCCGCGATCACCGGCACCCAGGACTGGGCCTGGAACTACGTCGGCTCGGCGACGGTGAAGCTGACGGCGAGCGACGTCGGCTCCGGGCTGGACACCGTGGAGTACTCGCTCGACGGCCAGCCGTTCGCGGCGTACACGCAGCCGCTGTCGGTGAACCAGCCCGGCGCGCACACCCTGTCGTACCGGGCCACCGACAAGGCCGGGAACATGTCTGTGGGCACGGCCAAGTTCATGATCGTGAAAGCCGGCGGCGAGTAGCGCCCGCCGCCGGGCAGGGGTGACGGCCGCCCCGAGAGGCGAGTCCGTCAGCCGGTGAGCGTGTCGGTGCCGAAAACTCGGCCACCCTATGCGACCTGGGGGCCGGGATCGTCGGCAGAGGCGGGCGGAACGTTCTGGTTAAGCCGGAAAAGGTTGTCGGGATCCCAGGTTCGCTTGATTTGGGCGAGCCGCTGGTAGTTGTCGCCGTAGGCCCGGCGAACCCCCTCAGAACCCTCGTCGGCGAGGTGGTTGACCTCCACCCCGATGGCCCATGACCGTGTCTCCGCCCACAAGCGGTCAGCCCACTCGATGTGCCTGCGCGGGTTCTCGTCGTCCGCCGACCAGGCCGCCCCGATCTCCATGCAGTAGGACGTCTCCCGGTGCCGGAAGGCGGTGGCGTCGGCCGCGACTCGCGCCACCGCGCCACCCATCGGCAACAGAAGCACACCGTTGTCCGGCGAGCTCAGCCCGCCGCCGTGCTCGATCATTGTCGCGATGAGCTCCTCGGTTATCGCACCGCCCAGGTGAGAGCGCATGTGATAGGGCGTGGGCCGGCCCTGCGGGTCGAAGATGTGCTGCAGTATCTCGAACGTCGTCGGTTCGACCAGGTCGGCGAACGGCCTGCCGAACCCGCGCACCGGCGCGAGCTCGCGCTCTCCATCAGCGAGGGGCCCGACGTAACACATCGCCAGCGCGAGCACCGGCTTCCCGTGCAGTTCCTGAGGAACGAACGGCGCCGGCGGACCGGCGAGGATCGCCGGCGCCACATTGACCTCGTCGGGGGCGCTCTGGCCGTACTCGGCGAGGAAGCGCAGCACGTCGGCGGCGTCCTCCAACCGGTGCAGGACCATCCCGCCGAGCAGCCGGTCGACCGGGTGCAGGCGCAGGGTGAACTCGAGGACGATCCCGAGATTGCCGCCGCCGCCCCGCAGGCCCCAGTAGAGATCTTGATTCTCGTCGGCGCTCGCGCGGACGATCTTCCCCGAAGCGGTCAGGACGTCGGCCGCGACGAGGTTGTCGCAGGCGAGCCCGAAGACCCGCGCGAACCACCCGTTGCCCCCTCCGAGCGTCAGCCCAGCGACGCCCACATCGGCGACGTGCCCGCCGACCGGCGCGAGGCCGTGCTGTGCGGTAGCCGCGGTGAGCTCACCCCACCGCACACCGGGGCCGACGTTGGCCGTCCGCCGCTCTACGTCGACGACGATCTGCTTCATCGGGCCCAGGTCCAGGACCAAGCCGCCCTCGGTCGTCGAGAAGCCGGGGAAGCTGTGCCCGCCGCCGCGCACGGCGAGCTCGAGGCCGGTGTCACGTGCGACCGTCAGTGCCGTGACGGCATCGTTTCGGGTTCGGCAGCATGCGATGGCAGCGGGTTTGCGGTCGATCAGTTGGTTCCAAACGCGGCGGGACGATTCGTAACCGGCGTCCTCAGGCCGGATCACCTCGCCGTCGAAGCCGTCAGCCAACGCGCGTAACGCGTCCTCAGGAGTCACGTTGCCTCCGATATTTCAACACACAGGATGACTGGGTCGTATCACCTCCAACCAGGAAGTTCTACGCCTTGGCTTTGCCGACTTTCGGACGTCGTCCTTCAGCAACCGAAATCCCACCCACAAGCCGTCGGTGTGGTGAAGTGTCTCGGCCTCCGCCGTGAGCAGTTGGGCGTCGTCCGTGGCGGCGGTGCGCCGGTCCGGCGGCCGTTGGCGACACGCGAGGCTCGCGCGCGGCACACGCGTCCCACGGCCATGCGTCCCACGGCCATGCGTCCCACGGGGCTCGGCGTCAGCGCCCGCGTACGGCGGGTGTCACGGTGACCTCCACCCCCTTGCGCCGCAGTCGCTCCACGTGCTCCGCCGGGGTTCGCCAGTCCACGATGACCTGGTCGAAGGCGGTCAGCGGCGCGAGGGCGTGCAGGGCGCGGCGTTCGAACTTGGTGTGGTCGACGATCAGCAGGCAAATGGCCGCCGACTGTAACATCGCACGCTTGGTGTCGACCGTCTCCTCGGTCTGGTGGAAGCAGATGTCGTCGGTGATGGCGGAGGTGGACATGATGACGATGTCGGCACGCACCTCGCGGATCGCCGAGACGGTCATGTGCCCCATGAACGAGTTCGACCAGGGGTGGAACCGGCCGCCGAGCGCGATGAGGGTGAGGTCCGGTTCGCCGGTGAGATCCTCGATGACGGGCACGAAGTTCGTGATCACGGTCAGGGGCGCCTTGTCGGCGAGCATCGGTACGAGGTTCAAGGTGGTGGTGGAGTCGTCGAGGATGACGGCGTGTCCCGGCTCGATCCACGCGTACGCGGCTCGGGCGAGCGCCTCTTTCTCGGCCTGCTGCCGGCCGCGCCGGAACAGGTCGCTGGCCTCGACGAGGCTGGAGGGCAGCGCGGTGACCACGCCCCGGGTCTTGCGGACGATCCCCCGGGCGACGAGCGCGTCGAGGTCGCGGTGGGCGGTCATCAAGCTGATCCCGTGCATCTCCACGAGCGCCTCGATGCGGACAGAGCCCTTCATCATCACGTCCTCGGCGATCGCACGCTGGCGCGCGCGCTGCCGCTCCAGGCGGCCCTCCGCGGGCGGCTCCTTCATCACATCTCCCGCTTATCAGGATGTTCGGCCTCCCGACTATCTCGCATCCGCCCGTCCCTCGTGACAGGCACAAGCCGCGATGCGCACCAGCTCGATGAATTCCGCGACGTCCCACGCGGCCCGGCCGACGAACAGGCCGTCGGTCCCGGGTACGCCGAGCAGCGCCGCGGCGTTGCGCCGGTTGACGCTTCCCCCGTAGAGGACGGCCGCGGGCCGGAATCGGGCGGACAGCATCTCCATGACGGGGGCGATTTCGTACGGCTGCGCCTCACGGCCGAGGTCGCCGATCGCCCAGACGGGCTCATAGGCAACGACGACCTTGTGCAGGTCGGGCGTGGCGAGCCTGGAGAGCCCGCGGCTCACCTGTCCGGCGACCCAGTCGGTCTCTCCTCCGGCGGCGCGTACCCCGGCCGGTTCGCCGACGCACAGCAGCGGCGTGAGACCCGCCGCGACGGCGGCTGCGACCTTGAGCGCGACGGTTTCGTCGGTCTCGCCGAAGTGCTGCCGGCGCTCGGAGTGGCCGATCTCGACGAGCGTCGCGCCCACGTCCGCGATCATCCCCATCGACACCTCGCCGGTGTAGGCTCCGGCGGGTTCCCAGTGGGCGTTCTGGGCCCCGATGAGGACGGGGACGTCGGCTGGCAGACGCTCTCGTACGGCGGCGATCGCGGTGTGCGCCGGGATGACGAAGGCCCGGACGCCGTCGAGCGCGCTGCGGGCGGCGACGAGCCCGTCGACGAACGCGCGTGCCTCGGCCAGCGTCTTGTTCATCTTCCAGCTGGTGCCGATCCACGTCATCCGAGCTCGGCCCATACGGCCGTCATCCTCTCCACGATGCGCTGATAGCGCCGGTAGCTCTCCTGCTGCCGTGCCACGCCGCCGGGCGCTGGCTCGCAGACCACGGGCTTCGTGCCGGTCGCCGCGGCGGCCTCCGGCAGGTCGGCGTAGACGCCTGCCGCAATGCCGGCGAGCATGGCGGAGCCGAGCGCGCCCGCCTCCCGCACGGTGCTCACCCCGACCGGCGCGGCCAGCGTGTCGGCGAACATCTGAACCCACCGGGCGCTGTTGGCGGCCCCGCCGGTGAGCCGTATGTCGGTGACGCTGAACCCGTCCCGCAGCGCGTCGACATGGTGACGGTGGTTGAAGACCACGCCTTCCATCACCGCGCGGAGCAGGTGGCCGCGCTCGTGCCACCCGCGCAACCCGACGAAGGCCGCACTCGCGTCCACCGGGTAGGGGGAGCCGTAGAGGAAGGGCAGGTAGACCAGGTCGCTGGGGCTCGACTCGGTCGCACGGAGCTCTTCTTCCACGAAGCCGAACGGCCGGCTGGCGGCACTGCCCGCCCGCATGTCGGCGGCGGCGAGCCGGGTGACGAACCACTCGAGGTTGGCCGCGCTCGAGGGGGAGAGTGACATGTTCATCCACTGGCCCGGTACGACAAACGCGCGGGCGTTCCACCGCTCGTCCACCCGGGCCGTGTCGGAGATGACCTCGTTGATGCTGAACGTTCCCGCGATGATCGCGAGCTGGCCGGGGAGCACCGCACCCATGCCGATGGCCCCGCAGTCGACGTCGTGCGCGCCCGACGCGACCGGCGTGCCGGGGACCAGGCCGCACCGCTCCGCCGCGGCGCCGGTCACCTCGCCCGCGACCTCATCGGACCGGATCACCTCGGGCAGCAGGGGGAACAACTGCTCGACTCCGAAGACGCGCAGCGTCTCAAGGTCGTACTGCTGCGTGTGCACGTTGGCGAACGACAAGCTCGACTCTGTTGGATCGGTGGAGAAGACGCCGGTGAGGCGGTGCTTGATGACGTCCTTGCCCGGCAGCGCGTAGGCCGTGCGGTCCATGACGTCCGGTTCCATGCGCAGCAGCCAGGCGAGCACCGACACCGGCGAGCCCGGCCAGGGCTTCTGTCCGCTGAGCGGGAGTACGGCGGCGCTGCGGCCGGTGCGCTCCCAGCCCGCGACCAGCTCGGCCGCGCGGGTGTCGAGTGAGAGGATTCCCGGACGGGTCGGCCGGCCCCGCTCGTCGACCAGGTAGATCCCATCGCCGTGGGAGGTCACCGCGACGCCCGCGATCTCCGCGGCCGGCACGCCGGTCGTGGCGACGACCTCCCGGATGACCGAGCACGTCACCTCCCACAGCTCGTCCTGGTCGCGCTCGACGTGGTGGGGTCGCGGGTAGCTGTGCGGCACCCGCTGTGCGGCCTGGCCGATCTCCCGGCCGGTCTGGTCGAAGAGCACGGCCTTGGTGACGGTGGATCCGGCATCGACGCCGAGGAGAAAGCGTCCCATCTACACCACGGGCCCTGGTTGGAGTTCGCGGAAGCGCCGGAGATAGGCCAGGTAGGCGGCCTTCTGCCGGGTGGTCTCCGCTTCATCCCAGCCGAGTTCGGCGGCGCAGACGGCGGCGACCGCGTCCATGGCTCCCTGGCCAAGGTCTGGCTCCAGGCCGATCATGGTACGGCGGGCGAGCACGTCGGCGAGGCTGACGGCCTCTTCTTCCCTGATCGTGAAGACGACCTCGCCGGCCCGCAGCCCGATGGAGGGCGCGACTGTCCGGGAAAGGGTCTCGGACGAAGAGATCAGGTCGGTGGCCAGGCGGGCGCGGGCGCCGTAGACGCGCACCAGCCGGCGGGCCTCGGCGGCCGGCAGCTCGCTCTCCTGCTCGAACCTGAACTCCTCCGGCGGGCGGCCGGGGAGATCGAGCTTGCGGGTCCGCGATGCCGTCTTCCTGCCCAGGCGCGCGCCTACCTCGTCGACGGCGTGCTCGGCGAGTGTGCGGAAGGTGGTCAGCTTGCCGCCGACGATCGAGAGCAGCCCGTCGAGTTGCGGGCGGTGGTCGTGCAGGATGTGCTTGCGCGTGATGTCTCCGGGTGCGCCGCTCGGCGCGAACGGCAGGGGCCTGACCCCGGTATAGGTGTACAGGATGTCGTCCTCGGTCAGGTTCGCGGTGGGGAACAGGCGGTTGGTCTCGGTGAGGATGTAGTCGATCTCTCCCTGATTGGCCGTGACCGTGCCGGGGTCGCCTTCGAACCGCTCGTCCGTGCTGCCGATGAGGTATCTGCCGAGCCAGGGGATCACCATGAGAGGGCGGCCGTCGCTGAGCGCCTCGTAGTACATCGCGCAGGGCGGCGCGCCGGGAAAGGGCTCCACGACGAGATGCGTGCCTTTGGTGCCGCCGATCAGCCGCTCGGGCGCGGGCAGCGAACCGGAGAGCACGGAGTCGGCCCAAGGCCCTGCGACGTTGACGGTGAAACGTGCCGTGACCTCGTGGTCCGTGCCCGTGAGCAGGTCGCGGACCGACGCCCCGGTCACGCGGCCTCGCTCGACCCGTAGCCTGGTGGACTCGGCGTAGTTGAGCGTGGCGGCCCCGGCCGCCCGCGCGGCGAGCATGATCTCGACGCAGAGCCGTTCGGCGTACTCGACCTGCGCGTCGTAGTAGACCGCCGCGCCCTGGAGCCCGTCCAGCGACAGACCGGGCAGTCGGGCGGCGGTCTTGCGCCGCCCGTAGGTGCGATGGGCCGGCAGCGACTTGTCGAAGGACAGGACGTCGTAGAGCACCATCCCCGCACGCAACACCAACCGGTGGTGGCTGTTGCCCCGGTAGAACGGCAGGGCGAACAGCAGCGGCGCGACGAGGTGCGGCGCGCCGCGCAGCAGCCACTCCCGGTCGCGCAGCGACTCGCGGACGAGTCCCACCTCGAGGTTGTCGAGATATTTCAGCCCGCCGTGGATCATCCGAGACGACCACGACGACGTGCCGCTGCCCCAGTCTCCCTTGTCGATCACCAGCACCGACAGTCCGCGGTCGGCCGCGTCCCACGCGATGCCGAGCCCGTTGACGCCGCCACCGATGACGAGCAGGTCGAAATCGTGCTGAAGGCGCTGGAGGGAGCGGTCTCGGTAGCTGCTCATCGCGCTCCTGTGATCATCTCATGTTCGGATGAGGTCGGCGGTGTGATTTCTAACGTGATGTTCGCCGAAGTTAGCGTGATTCGCGTGATAAATCTAGCGAATGGTGACCTGTGTCACACTTGTGGACACTTTTCCGCGTACTTAGCAGGTCAATCTTGATACATAACGAGATGTTCTGTTACGTTCCCATTAACGCGTGATAAGACTGCGCACTCTCGCCTCCGGATCGCCGCTGCCGGCGAGTTCCTGGAAAGGAGCCCCCACTCCAATGAGCACCGCCGCCGACCCGCCCCGCATGCTCGCGCGCCTCCTCTGGCCTGCCGCGCTGGTGGTGCTCCTGGTCGCCATGGGCATAGACACCAAGGTCCTGACCAGGCAAGAGGTCTCCGCGGTCAACCCCGCGGAGTTCAACGCCAAGGACTTCGCCGCCGCCGCGTACCCCAAGATCGTCAAGACGGTCGAGGCGAAGGCCGTGGAGCTCAAGGAGATCGCCACCGCGGTCGACGCCGACGCCTCGGCCGCCGGTGCGAAGTACGGCAACATCGCGGGCACCGACAAGTACGCGATCCCGGTGCGCTTCGCCGGCAAGGTCACCGAGACCGACGCGGGCCTCCTCACCGTCCACGTGACGGGGCTGCCCAAGGGCAGCGTGGTCCGCGTCGCGGTCGGTCAGGCCGCCAACGGCACCGCCCTGCGCGACGTCACCGGAACCCTCAAGTTCAAAGACTTCCAGAACCAGACCGACTACCAGCAGGTGGCCAACGAACTGAAGGCCAAGATGCTCGCTGACGTCGCGGGCAAGGTCGACGCCGCCGCTGCGCGAGGCAAGAACGCGACAGTGGTCGGCGTCTACGTCACCAACACCGGCCCCGAGCGCAGCTACCTCGTCACGCCGGTCAAGGTCGAGGTGGCAGGCTGATGCCCGGGGAAGCCGCGGGCTCCGCCCAGACCGACGTCATCCTGCGGGCGATCGACATCACCAAGCACTACGGCGCCACCCAGGCGCTGAAGGGCGTCACCTTCGAGGTGCGCCGAGGCAAGGTCACCGCCCTGTTCGGGGAGAACGGCGCCGGCAAGTCGACCCTGATGAAGATCATTGCCGGCGTCGAATCACCCACCTCGGGACACCTCGAGCTCGACGGGGAGCCGATAGAGCTGCGCTCGCCCAACCAGGCGGTCGAGCACGGCATCTCGATCATCCATCAGGAGCTCAACCTCTGCCCGAACATGAGCGTGCGCGACAACATCTTCATCGGCCGCGAGCGCATGAGCAGGTTCGGCACAGTGGACTACCGCGGTGAGCGCAAGGCCGTACGGCGGCTCATGGAGCGGCTCGAAGAGGACATCGACCCCGACACCCTCGTCGCCGACCTCCGCATCGGCCAGCAGCAGATCGTCGAGGTCGCCCGCGCCCTGGCACTGGACGCCCGAATCCTGATCATGGACGAGCCCACCTCGGCGCTCAGCGCCCCTGAGGTCGAGGTCCTCTTCAAGGTCATCAAGGACCTCACCGCCAACGGGGTCGCGATCATCTACATCTCCCACCACCTGGAGGAGGCGATCGAGATCTCCGACCACGCGGTCGTGTTCCGGGACGGCGAGCTGGTGGCCACCGCGGACGCCGCCGACATCGACCTGTCCTGGGTCGTCGGCAAGATGGTCGGACGCGCCGCCGAGTACGACTTCCGCGACGCCGAGCGCGACTGCGGCGACGTCGCGCTGAGCATCAGGAATCTCAAGGTCATCGATGTCGCGGGGGAGGGCCGTCTCGCGGTCAACGACGTCTCGCTGGACGTCAGGTACGGCGAGATCGTCTGCCTGTACGGGCTTATGGGCGCCGGTCGGACCGAGCTGGTGGAGGCGCTGGCCGGCCGCGGGGCGATCGCCACCGGCCGGGTGGATCTCGGCGGCAGGGACCTGTCCGGCCTGTCCATCGTGGAGCGGATCGAGCTCGGCATCGGTCTCGTCCCGGAGGATCGGCAGCGTGACGGGCTGGTCCAGTCGATGTCGGTGGGCCAGAACCTGTCCCTGTCGAGCCTGCTGGAGCTGACCCGGTCATTCGTCGTCTCCCGTTTCGTCTCCCGCAGGCTCGAAGCAGGCCGGATCCGGGACGGGATCTCCGAGGTGCGGGTGAAGACCTCCGGCCCCGGCGCGGCGATCACGTCGCTGAGCGGCGGGAACCAGCAGAAAGTTGTGATCGGCAAGATGCTGCTCACCGGCCCGAAGGTGCTCCTTCTCGACGAGCCGACCCGCGGTATCGACGTCGGCGCCAAGGGCGAGATCTTCTCGCTGCTCTTCCGCGAGGCGCGCAAAGGTCTCGCGGTCCTCTACGTGACCAGCGAGATCGGTGAGGCGATCACGGCATCGCACCGCATCGTCGTCATGTCCAAGGGGCGCGTGGTCCGGGAGTTCGACCCCCGCACGGCCTCACGTGAAGAGATCATGGCCGCCTCCGGGGAGTCCGAGGCCGGCATCCAGCCGATGGGAACCGCAAGTGAGTGAGCTGACCCAGACCGCCGTCAAGACGACGGCGCCGCGCGTCCTCCGCAAGATCAACACCAGGACCCTGATGATCGAAGGGCGCGCCCTGCTCGCGCTCGTCCTCATCGTGGTCGTCTTCTCGCTGCTGTCCCCCAACTTCCTCAGCCCCGACAACCTCATCGTCATGACGCGGCACGTCGCGATGAACGCGATCCTGGCCATCGGGATGCTCCTGGTGATCCTCAACGGCGGCATCGACCTGTCGGTCGGCTCGATCGTGGGCCTGTCCGGGGTCATCGCCGGCATGCTGCTCGAAGGATTCGAGATCCCCGGCCTCGACCTCTTCCTCTACCCCGCCGCCTGGGTCGTGATCGTTGTCTCCCTCGGCGTGGGGACTCTCGCCGGATGGGTGAACGGGGTGGTGGTGGCCAGACTCAACGTCGCGCCGTTCATCACGACACTCGGCATGCTGTACGTCGCCCGCGGCATCGCGCTGCTGATCACGAACGGCACCCCGTTCTCCCGGCTCGGCGGGGAGGAGAAACTGGGCAACACCGGCTTCCTCACCTTTCTCAAGAGCGCGCCGCTCGGGCTGCCCATGCCGGTCTGGGCCATGATCGGCTTCGCCGTGGTGTTCGCGGTGGTGCTCAGCAAGAGCCCGTTCGGCCGATGGCTCTACGCGACCGGCGGGAACGAGCGCGCGGCCGAGCTGTCCGGCGTCCCGATCAAGAAGGTGAAGACCCGCATCTACGTCCTGTCCGGGCTGTGCGCGGCGGCGGTCGGCCTGCTCCTCACGGGCGACCTGTCCTCGGCCACGCCGTCGGCCGGCGAGTTCTTCGAGCTCAATGCCATCGCCGCCGTGGTGATCGGCGGAGCCGCGCTCTCGGGCGGCCGCGGCACCATCCGCGGAACCCTGATCGGCGCTTTCGTCATCGGCTTCCTCGTGGACGGTCTCGTCCTCGTCGGGGTCTCCCAGTTCTGGCAGCAGATCATCAAGGGCGCCGTGATCATCGTCGCCGTCGCGCTGGACCAGCTCCAGCAGACCCTCCAGAAGCGCCGGTCCGGGAAGGCCGCGCTGTCACCCCCCCAGCCGTCGGAGCAAGTACCCGCCCCGGTGTGACCCGAAGCACCCCGGACGGCCCGGCCAGCGCCGTCTGCACTACCAGTATTCGTGAAAGGCTCCACATGTTCCGAAAGATCGCCTCCATCGCAGCGACGAGTGTGATGGCACTAGGCCTCGCCTCCTGCGGCTCGTCAGGGACCGACACCGCCTCGGGCTCCGCCACGAGCTCCGCTGCCGCCCCAGCCGGCGCCTCTCAGGGCGGGACCATCGCCGTCATCACGGTGGACCTCGCCAACTCCTACTGGCAGGCGGAGGCGAACACCGCCAAGGCCGAGATCGAGAAGGCGGGCTACCAGGCCACGGTCAACGCCCACAACGCCGACCCTGACAAACAGAACCAGCTGATCGACACCGCCGTCAGCAACAAGGTCAAGGCCATCATCCTCGACCCGGCCGGCGCCGACGAGTCCGTGGCCGCCGTGCAGAAGGCGACCGACGCCGGCATCCCGGTGTTCCTTGTGAACGCCGAGATCTCCAAGCAGGGCATCGCCAAGTCGCAGATCATCTCCAACAACGCCCAGGGCGCCACGATCGGCGCCGAGGCCTGGGTGAAGTCGATGAACGGCAAGGGCAAGTACGTCGAGCTGTTCGGCAACCCGACCGACAACAACGCCCAGGTGCGCTCCGACGGTTATGCCGCCGTCATCTCCGCCTACCCCGACCTGAAGAAGGTCGGCCAGGAGACGGCGAACTGGGACCGCGTCCAGGGCAAGGACAAGATGGAGGGCCTCCTGGCGGCCCACCCCGACATCACCGGCGTCATCGCCGGCAACGACGAGATGGCCCTCGGCGCGATCGAGGCGCTCACCGGCGCCAAGAAGATCGACAAGGTCAAGGTGCTCGGCTTCGACGGTAACGCCGACGCGGTCGCGGCGGTGAAGGCCGGGACCCTGGTGGCCACCGTGCTCCAGCCGATCGTCCAGGGAACGACGAATGCGGTCGCCCAGGCGGTCGAATACATCAAGACCGGCAAGACCGGCGTCGCCGACGAGAAGCAGAGCATCGACTGCGTGCTCATCACCAAGGAGAACGCCGACAAGTACTCGGCGCCGTTCGTCCTGGACAAGTGAGCGCGCGCCACCCAAGCCGGGGAGTGGGCGCGGACCTGACCACTGCCGTCGTGCTCTCTATGGCCGGCGCCCACTCCCCACACCTCTGAAGAACCCTCTGCGAGAAAGGTCCCGATAGCGCATGCCGAACGGCCAGCTCAGCCCGGCGGAGCGCGCGCAAGCGCTGGCGCGGCTCGCCCGCACCGAATACGACGTCCTCGTCATCGGCGGCGGCGTCACCGGAGCCGGGGCCGCCCTGGACGCGGCCACCCGCGGGCTGACCGTCGCCCTCGTCGAAATGCGCGACTACGCGGCCGGCACCTCCAGCCGGTCGGGCAAGCTCATCCACGGCGGTCTCCGCTATCTCGAGCAGTTCGACTTCGGGCTCGTCCGCGAGTCGCTGCGCGAGCGCAGGCTGCTCCTGAAGGACCTCGCGCCGCACCTCGTCAAGCCCATCCGCTTCCTCTACCCGCTGCGCCGCAGGCTGTGGGAACGCGCCTATGTGGGCGCCGGTCTCCTGCTCTACGACACCATCGGCGGCGCCGGAGCGGTTCCCCGTCACCGCCACCTGTCCCGCGGCGCGGTGCGGCGCCTGGCGCCTGGTGTCAAGCAGAGCGGGCTGATCGGCGCGATCACGTTCTACGACACCCAGGTCGACGACTCGCGCCACACCCTGGAACTCGTGCGCACCGCGGCGGCGCACGGCGCGGAGGTCGTCTCCGCGGTCAAGGTCGTGGGGCTCGCCACGTCCGGCGGCGCCGTCCGCGGCGCGCAGGCGCAGGACCTGGAGAGCGGACAGACGTTCACCATCCGCGCCGGGCACGTGGTCAACGCCACCGGCGTCTGGACGGACGGGCTGAGCAGGCGCGCGGGAGGCAGGCCCGGCTTCAGCGTGAAAGCGTCCAAGGGCGTGCACATCATGGTGCCCCGGGATCGGATCAGGAGCGAGGTCTCGCTGTTCGTCCGCGCCGAGGACAGCGTCCTGTTCGTGCGGAGCTGGGGCAGCCACTGGCTGATCGGCACCACGGACACGGCGTGGACGGCCGGGCTCGACCATCCGGCGGCGACCTCGACCGACATCGACTACCTGCTGCGCAACGTGAATGTCGCGCTGGAGACGGAGCTCACCAGGGACGACATCGACGGGGTCTTCGCCGGGCTGCGCCCGCTCATCCGCGGCGACGCCGACACGACCTCCCGGCTCAGCCGGGAGCATGCGGTGGAGACGTCTGTTCCCGGGTTCACCACGATCGCGGGCGGCAAGTACACGACATACCGGATCATGGCCAGGGACGCGATCGACGAGGCGGTGAAGGGACTCGGCCGCGCGGTGCCCCCGTCGCGCACCCAAAGCGTCCCCCTGATCGGCGCCGTCGGCTACGCCGCGACCATGACGCGCGCGGCTCGGCTCGCCGCCTCCGCCGGTCTCACCCCGGCCCAGGTCGATCACCTCCTCGGCCGTTACGGCTCCCTGACCGAGGACTTGATCGCTATGATCATCGAGCAGCCGGAACTCGGGCGGCCCGTCGGCGGAGCGCCGGACTACCTCCTCGCCGAGGCGGTGTACGCCGTCACCCACGAGGGTGCGCTCCACCTTGACGACGTTCTGACCCGCCGTACCCACATCGCGATCGAGACGCGTGACCGGGGCGCCGCCGCCGCGCGCGCGATCGCTCCGGTGATCGGCGTGGAGCTGGGATGGGACGCCGAGCGCGTGGGGAAGGAGCTGGACTTCTACCTCGCCCGGATCGAGGCGGAACTGGCCGCCCAGCGCCTTCCCGACGACGAGTCAGCCGTGGCGGCCCGCGAGGCCGTCAGGGACCCCCGGCTCCGAGTGGCGGACGGCGAGCGACTGTGACGAATCCTCTGAGTCCCCCCGACGTCGAAAGAGTGCCCGTGCGAAAAAACAAGGCACGTCAGAGTCAGATCGCCGACCTCATCCTGGAGCAGGGGTCGCTGACGGCGCAGGAGCTCGCGGAAATGTTCGGCGTCAGCGTCATGACGATCCACCGGGACCTCGATGAGCTCGAGCGGCAGGGCGTCCTGCGCAAGGCGCGCGGCGTCGCGACCGCCCAGCCGAGCGGCGTGTTCGAGGCTCGCGTGGCGTTCCGCCACGCGGCCGCCGTCGACCAGAAGCGCCGGATCGCCCAGGCGGCGCTGCGCCACGTCGAATCCGGCATGTCCGTGATGCTCGACGACTCGACGACCGTCCTGCACATGATTCCCGGTCTGGCGGAGTTGGCGCCGCTGCACGTCGCCACGAACTTCCTCGCCGCGCTCAAGGAACTGGCCGCCCTGCCGGACATCCGCGTTATCGGGATCGGCGGCGACTACGACCCGCTGCACGACTCCTTCCAAGGCATGCACGCCATCGAGATCATCCAGGACATCCATGCCGACGTGCTGTTCATGTCCACCTCCGCCGTCACGGCCGGCCACGCCTACCACCAGGAGGAGCGCATCGTGGCGTTCAAGCGCGCGATGATCGAGTCCGCCTCCGCGCGCTACCTGCTGGTGGACAGCAGCAAGCTGGACAGGACCGCGCTGCACCGGCTGGCCCCCCTGTCCGCCTTCGACCTGTTGATCACCGACTCCGAGGCGAGCCCGCAGGCGCTCAACTCCCTTGATGCGGCCGGAGCGAACGTGGAGGTGGCCTCATGACCAACGCCCAGACCATCGAAGGGGTCGTCTTCGACCTGGACGGTGTGATCGTCGAGAGCGAGCACCTCTGGGAGGAGGTCTGGCGAGACTTCTCCGAGTCCCGGGGGCACCCGTGGGAGCTGTCCGACACCCTGGCCGTCCAGGGCATGAGCTCGCTTGAGTGGGCCGGCTACCTCGCCTGCCACGTCGGCGCCCCTGGCGACGCGGACGTGGCCCGTGATCACTGCGTGAACGGGCTGGTCGACCGCATCCAGCGCGGCGAGGCTGAGCTCCTCCCAGGCGCGCGGGAGCTGGTCACCAGCGTGAGCGCCCGGG
The DNA here is from genome assembly GCF_042656245.1 of Nonomuraea insulae. Lineage (NCBI taxonomy): Bacteria > Bacillati > Actinomycetota > Actinomycetes > Streptosporangiales > Streptosporangiaceae > Nonomuraea > Nonomuraea insulae. Next base: position 31,139 of record NZ_JBHSPA010000037.1, on the reverse strand, counting down.
TGCCCATCGCGCTGGCGTCGTCGGCCGCCCGCAAGGCGATCGACGCGGTGCTCCGCCATCACGACCTGGCCGGGCTGTTCACCGCGACCGTGTCCAGCGAGGAAGTGCCGCGGGGCAAGCCGAGCCCCGACGTCTACCTCGAGGCCGTGGCGCGGCTCGGGATCAGCCCCGGTAACGGCCTCGCCGTGGAGGACTCCAGCAACGGCATCCTGGCCGCGTACACCGCCGGCCTGCTCGTCGTCGGAATTCCGAACGCCACATACCCTCCCAAACCGGATGCGGCGGCACTGGTGGACCACCTTGCCGCCGACCACGTCGATGCACGCGAGTTCATCCTCGCCCAGCTGTCCGAGGGGGCACGCCAGTGACCAAGATCTACAACGACCCGGCGGAATTCAAGAACGAGGTCATCGACGGGTTCGCCCTCGCCTATCCGGACTACGTCGCCCGGGTGCCCGGCGCCTCCGGCTTCATCCGGTCCGGCGGCCCGCGCGCGGGTAAGGTCAGCCTGGTCATCGGCGGCGGATCCGGCCACTACCCGTCCTACTCGGGGGTGACCGGCGTCGGGTTCGCCGACGGTGCCGTACTCGGCGACGTCTTCACCTCGCCCTCGGCCGAGCAAACCTACCGGGTCGCCCGCGCCGCGCACGGCGGCGCCGGCCTGATTCTGGCCTTCGGCAACTACGCTGGTGACCGGCTGAACTTCGCCGCCGCCGCGGACCGCCTGCGCGCGGAGGGCATCGACGTCCGCATCGTGTACGTGACCGACGACATCGCCTCCGCCCCCGCCCCCGAGGTGGACGAGCGGCGCGGGATCGCCGGCACGTTCACCGTGTACAAGATCGGCGGCGCCGCCGCGGAACGCGGCGACGACCTCGACACGGTGGAGAGGATCATGCGCGCGGCGAACGCCCGCACCTTCTCGTTCGGCGTCGCCTTCGCCGGCTGCACCTTCCCGGGACAGTCCAGCCCGCTGTTCGCGGTGGCCGAGCGGACGATGGACTTCGGCTTGGGCATCCACGGCGAGCCCGGCGTACGATCCGACACCTGGATGCCCGCGGCGAAGATCGCCAACGCGCTGGTGGAGCCGCTCCTCGCCGAACGCCCGGAAGGCGCGCACCGCGCCGCCGTGCTCCTCAACGGCCTCGGAGCCACCAAATACGAGGAGTTGTTCCTGCTCTGGAACAACGTGCGGCCGCTGCTCGCCGCCGCCGGCGTCGAGCCGGTCATGCCGGAGGTCGGCGAGCTGGTCACGAGCCTGGACATGGCGGGCTGCTCGCTGTCGATCACCTGGCTGGACGACGAGCTGGAGGAGCTCTGGCAGGCCCCGGCGCATACGCCCGCCTTCCGCAGGGGCAGCGTCCGCACCGCGACCTTCCAACGCTACGTCGCCTCGGACGAGACGGCCTTGGCGGGCACGGCCGAGCAGGCCACCCCCGAGTCGGAACGCGCCGCCGCGGTCGTCAGGGAAGCGCTTCGCGCGATGACCGCCGTCGTGGCCGAGCACGAGGACGAACTCGGGCGGATCGACGCGGTCGCCGGCGACGGCGATCACGGCTCTGGCATGGTACGCGGGCTGCGCGCCGCCCAGTCGGCGGCCGAGGCGGCCCGGGGAGGCGTCCAGACTGTGCTGGTGGCCGCGGCCGGGGCCTTCGGCGACCGCGCCGGCGGCACCTCCGGAGTGCTGTGGAGCCTGTTCCTGCGCACGATCGGGGAGTCCCTCGGCAACGCCGAGCCGGTCGACCCGGCGCGACTCGCGCGGGCCGTTGGGCGGGGCGCGGCGGCGATCAAGGACTTGGGCGGGGCCGAACTCGGCGACAAGACCATGCTCGACGCGCTCTTCCCGTTCGTCGACGCCCTTGACACGTATCTCGCCGCGGGCTCCGCGCTCGACCGCTCGTGGGCCGCGGCGGCCCGGTCCGCGGTCGAGGCGGCCGCCGCCACCGCGGACCTCGTGCCCAAGGTCGGCCGGGCCCGTCCCCTGGCCGAGCGCAGCATCGGGTCTCCGGACGCCGGCGCGACCTCCATGGGCCTCATCCTCACCGCCGTCGGCGACGCGCTCGCCCGGCACTGCGGCTGACTCACCGAAAAAACGTACGAAGGAGACTGTCCATGGTGTCCAAGCGCTGGCGGATGGCGATCGGCTGCGACTCCGCCGGACTCGCCTACAAGGAGCTGATCCTCGCGGATCTCCAGCACGACGACCGCGTGGAGTCGGTCCGCGACCTCGGCGTCCCCGCGTCGGATCCGGACAGCGAGTCCTACGGCCAGGTCGGCATCAGGCTCGCCGAGCTCGTCGCGGCGGGGGAGATCGACCGAGGTGTCCTGATCTGCGGCACCGGCATCGGCATGGCCATCAGCGCCAACAAGGTGCCCGGCGTGCGCGCCACGGTCGCCCACGACTCCTTCAGCGCCGAGCGGTCCATCCTGTCCAACGACTGCCAGGTGCTCGCGCTCGGTCAGCGCGTGATCGGCCCCGAGCTGGCGCGCCGCCTGGTCAAGGAGTGGCTCGGCTACGAGTTCGACAGCTCCTCCCCGTCGAATGAGAAGGTCGTGGTCATCACCCGCTACGAGGAGCGTTCGGCGAGCTAGGGAGCCGGCGCGGAGCCACGAAGGAGCGAGAAGCATGGCCATCCTGTGCGTCGATGCGGGCACCACCATGGTCAAGTCCGTGATGTTCGACGACGAAGGCCGCGAGCTGCGGGTCGCCCGCCTGGCGACGCAGGTCCGGCGACCTCGTCCGGGCTTCAGCGAGCAGGACATGTACGGCGTCTGGGACGCGGTCGTGCACACCGTCCGATCCATCGTCCACGCTTCCCGCGAGCCGGTGCGGATGATCGCGTTCACCGGCCAAGGGGACGGATGCTGGCTGGTGGGACCCGACGGCCGCCCCACGGGGCCCGCCATCCTGTGGAACGACGGCCGGGCCGCCGACATCGTCGACCGCTGGGAGGCCGAGGGGGTGCTCGACGACGTCTTCAGGATCAATGGCAGCCACGGCTTCGCCGGTACGTCCGGGGCCATCCTGACGTGGCTGCACGCCAACGACCGGCAGCGGCTCGACGCCTCCCACAAGGCCCTCTACTGCGGCGGCTGGCTGTTCCTGCGGCTCACCGGCGAGTACGCGGCCGAGGAGTCCGACGCCGCCTCGCCGTTCCTCGACATCCGCACGCGCGCCTACGCACCGGAGATCCTCGATCTCCTGGGCATGCCCTGGGCCGAGCGCCTCCTGCCCGGCGTCCGCGGCGACGCCGAGCGGATCGGACAGCTGCAGGTCACCACCGCGGCGGAGCTTCGGCTCCCGGCCGGGCTGCCGGTGGTCATGGCGCCCTTCGACATCCCGGCCACAGCGCTCGGCATCGGGGCCGTCACGCCGGGACAGGCCTGCACGGTCCTCGGGACCACCCTCTCCACCGGGACGCCCGTGGCCGCAGTCGACACCACCGGCACGCCGGCCGGGATGACCCTGCCCTCCGGCGTCCCAGGCGGATACCTGCGCTCCCTCGCCTCCATGGCCGGCGTCGAGGCCATCGGCTGGGGGATGAAGCTGATCGGCCTGGACCGGCCCGGCTGGATCTCCGACCTCGCGCAGACCACCGATCCCGGCGCGGACGGACTCTTCTTCCATCCCTACCTCAGCCCCGCCGGCGAGCGCGCCCCGTTCCAGGACACCCGTGCCCGCGGTTCGATGAGCGGGCTCTCCTTCGAGCACACCAGGTCTCACATCGCGCGCGCCATGCTCGAAGGGATGAGCTACGTCGTACGCGAATGCCTGGAGTTCACCGGCACCCGCGCCACGGAGTTGCGGATCACGGGCGGCGGCGCGAACAGCGACTTCTGGTGCCGGCTCCTCGCGGACATCACCGGGGTGCCCACGATGCGCTCCGCCGACTCCGAGATCGGGGCCAAGGGGGCGTTCGTCGCCGCGCTCGTCGCCTCCGGCGCCGAGCCCTCCGTGCCGGCCGCGGTGAAACGGTACGTGTTGCCGCGCGACGTCTTCGAACCCGACGAGAAGCGCTCCGCGCTGTACGACGAGCTGTACGGCGACTTCCTGGCCATCCGTGAGGGGATCACGAACGATTGGGGGCGCCTGGCCGTGTCCCGGGCTCGCCACCGGCCGGCCGGACCGGTCGGCGGGGAGGACCCCGGCACGGCCATTTGACCGCGGGACCCCGCTGGCTCGCCGACTCTGCCCGGTACATGCCAGTGTGTGCACGCCTGACACGCCCGCACGGCTAGATGGCGGTCATGCCCGCGATCCCCGCCTCTACCAAGACTTCGCTGGACCAGCGGCTCACGCTGCACGCCAGAGAGCACTGGCCCCAGCTCGTCACGGTCCACGTGCGCTACCACGGCCAGTTCGCCTACGGTGAAGGACAGCTCCCCGACGGCGGCAGGCTGCCCCTGATGCGACTGCGCTACGGCGGCTCGGCCACCTACTGGGGCTGGCCATCCACACCCCCAGCAACGACCGCTACGAGGCCGCACCCTGGTTTACCGGCACCCCTCAGGACGCCCTGAACCTGGTCCGCGACCTGTATGTCACCCGCATTGACACCTGAAGGCCGACGCACGACCAGCCTCAGTCCGTCAACCTTCCTGGTTCGGCGTCTTGTCGCGCCTGGTCCGGCCGGTCGGCTGTGTTCGCCAGGGCGGTCGATATTGACGTGCCAAGAATGGCGGGGGAGCGGCAGGCGGGGGTCATGGCTGTGCGAGAAGTGTTCTGTCGTCGGCCGAATTCTCCACCGGGGATGGCAATTTCGGTTCCTATGCCGGGCGTTATGAGCGGCGCGGACGCGCGCCGGTGGAGCCGGTCACCGGACCCGCGTCCTGGCTGATGGCAGGGGAGCGGCCGGTGCGGATAGGAGGAACCGTACGATGAGCTTTGGTGCCACTTCCTGTGCCATACGGAGCTGAGACATGATGGCCATCCTCAAGAAACTCTGCGTTTACGGGACGACGGTCTCCTGCCTTTCCGGCCTGGCCGCGTGCGGAACGAGAGAACAACACGCCCTGCCTTCGCACATAAACTCGGCATTCGCCCAGGAAATGATAAAAAGCATCGAGAAAATGCACAGGGACATGGCGGCGGCCCCCATGACCGGTGACCCGGGCCGGGACTTCGCCGCCATGATGATCCCGCACCATCAGGGCGCCGTGGACCTGGCGAAGGCCCTGCTGGCACAGCCGGGTGGGGACCCCGTCCTGCGGCGGCTGGCCCAGGAGATCGTCATCACCCAGGGGCAGGAGATGACCCTCATGCGCCGCCGACTGGCCGCCTCGCCTCCGAGCGCCCCGTCACCCGCACCGCCGGGGGCGGATCGGATCCCCGTCTCCGGCCAGGACCGGGTCTACACCGCGGACCAGACCTCGAACACCGTCTCCGTCATCGATCCCGCCACGAACCGCCTCCTTGGCGTCATCCGTCTCGGGGACACCGTGCCCGGCGCGCTGAGCCCGCTGTACAAGGGGCAGGTGCTCGTGCACGGCATGGGATTCTCGCCGGATCACCGTACCTTGTGCGTGGTCTCCATCGCCTCCAACTCGGTCACGCTCATCGATACGGCGACCAACCGGATCAAAGGCGTCGTCTATCTCGGCCGCTCGCCGCACGAGGCGTTCTTCACGCCCGACGGCAAGGAGGTCTGGGCCACCGTACGCGGTGAGGACTACGTCTCGGTGATCGACCCGGTGCGGATGCGGGAGACGCGGCGGGTCCGGACGGCCAACGGGCCGGGCATGGTGCTCTTCCATCCGAACGGGCGCTACGCCTACGTGCCGTCGAGCTTCACCCCGCAGGTGGACATCGTGGACACGCGGACGTACCAGGTCATCGCCCGGGTGCCGCAGACGAGCCCGTTCTCGCCGAACCTGGCCGTGACCAGGGACGGCAAGGAGGTGTGGTTCACCCTCAAGGACTCCGGCAAGACGCAGGTGATGAGCGGAGAGCCGCCCTTCCGCGTCCTCGCCACCCTGGACACCGGCCCGATCACCAACCACGTCGCCACCGTGGACAACGCCAACGGCCACTTCGCCTACGTGACGGTCGGCGGGGAGAACAAGGTGAAGGTCTACCGCCGGGGTGAGCGGCCGGTGCAGGTGGCCACGATCCCGGTCGGCGACCTGCCGCACGGGGTCTGGGGATCCGGCGACGGTACGCGCGTCTACGTCGGATTGGAGAACCAGGACCGGGTGGCCGCCATCGACGCTCTCACCAACCGCGTCGTCGCCACCATCCCCATCGGCCAGCAGCCGCAGGCGCTCGTGTACGTGCCGAGAGCGGTGCCCTCCGGCGACGGAAGGTCGGGCCTGGCGCCACTGGGCTGGGCGGGCAAGGCCGATCACCTGGTCATGACCGGCCCTCATGGCAAGGGACACGCGACGGTCTCCGTGAACGCGATGGGTCCGATGGACACGCTCCAGATCGCCGCCTCCGGCCTGGAACCCCGCAAGACCTACACCCTCTGGCTGGTGAGGGAACGAACCGCGCCGTTCGGACACAAACAGCAACTGGCCAACTTCACCACGAACGTGGCCGGGGCACAGGTCGCGCAAGCGATCGGCCCGCTCCGCGAGATCCTTTCCCCCTCTAACGCCGCCCAGGACCGCCGCCGATATCTCCTCCTGACCTTGGCGGGCTCGGACGCCCCCGTTCTGACCCAGCGGACGCCGTGAGCCAGGACTTCGGGACGTTCACGGTGTACCGCTCGAATATCGAGTCTGTGGTCTGAGAAGCGGCGTGGTGGGTATTCGCTGATCGTGCCTTCGACGACGCGTCTTCGGCGGATGGATCGCGGGTCGCTGAGTTCGGTCACGTCGCGGGCGGGCCGCGTTGCGGTCTCCGGGGGCCGTTGGTGCCGGGACTGGTGCGGCCGGTGCCCGTTGTAGTGGATGATCAGATGCTCCTGGAGCACGAGGGCCAGGTGGTGTGCGTTGAGGATCAGGATCCGGTCCAGGAGTTCGCGACGCAGGGTGCCGATGACCCGCTCGCAGATGGCGTTCATCCTCGGTGTCCGCGACAGCGTGATGATGACCCGCAGTCCTTCACCTGTGAAGACCGCGTTGAAGGCGGCGGTGAAGAGCGGATCCCGATCGTGGATCACGAATCGTAGCCCGGCGATGCGCTCCTCCAGGTCCATGGGCAGGTTGCGGGCCCGCTGCACTGTCCACAACACCTCGAGATGGTCGCAGTCGCCGCCTGATCACGCGGCGAAATCCCAGCTCACAGCACGCAACCGTATTTCCGAGCGGGACACCACGATGCGGCAGAAGATCAGATAGAAGAGACGGAGCGTCACGAGCCTCGAGCATGCCTGGCCCAGGCCACTGCTTAGGCCAGGAAGCCGAGACGAACCCGCAGCTCACGACCGTGAACGAAGTATTGACACCCTTCACGTGCCCGCCCGGTCGCCGGGTCAGCCGCCACGCTGGATCAGGCCGTCGACCGTGTCGACGGAACGGTAGAGTCGCCTGAGCGTGGTGGCGCCCAGCAACTGGTCGTTGACGAAGAATGACACGCTGTCCACCTGCCACTCCGTAGGTCTGTAGGAGGTCGACTCGGTGCGGCGGATGGAATAGTTCTTCCCGAGCAGCTGGCTCAGCAACGGGCCGCCCGGGTGGGCGCGATAGAGCTCCGGGGTCAGGTCGTAGACGTCGTAGTCGCCGCCACGGTTCCGGCCGCCGTACCAGTGGGCCGCCCCCTGCGACCACAGCTGCGTCAGGTCGTAGTCGTGGCCGTCGATGTTGCACGCGAGCGGGTCGGATGTCGTCGCGTCATAGCCGGTGCGGATCACGAGCAGGAGTTTGCAGATCCGGTCGTTGTCGTCGAGTCGTGTACGCCACCGTTCGACGTCGTCCAGTACCCGCTGGTCGATCCGCCGGATATAGGCGTGGTCGTATCCAAGTTCGAATGTGATGTCGTACCCACCGCGCCACTCGCCGTGAGAGAACACGCCGACGGCCTTGTAGGTGTTCCCGTCCAGGATATGGATGGGCGAGCCGCTCGCGCCGCCCCTCATGTTCGTCCTCAACTCGGCGAGCAGGTCGTCGTAGACGGACAGGGTGACGGGTTCCTCGTACATCCGGGCCGGGATGCGCGGATGCCGGAGGGGGAAGGGGCGGTCGGCCGGGTAACCGGTGAGCTGGGCGGCCTGGCCGGTGAGCTGGTTGTCGGTCATCACCGTCGGCGTGAACCCCCCGCTGTCCCACCGGGGAGTCGCGATGCTGTTCACCCTGATAAGAGCGTAGTCGTGGACCGGTGGGCAGTAGACGGGGAGGATCCTAGCCTGGCTGACCGCCAGCCAGTCGAGTGGGATCTCCATGTTCTCCAGCGGGACGTTGACCATGGCATAGGGGAACGTGGAACCGTTCGCCCCGGGTGTGATGTCGATGGATTTGGCCCAGCCGTTGGTGCCGTGGCAGACGTTGTGGGCCGCCGTCATGACGTAGTAGGAGCCCGGTTTGCTCGTGGGGATCAGCCAGCCGCTGCCCGCGGAGCTGCGCCCTGCCTGCCAGTTGATGGAGAAGAGACAGACCCATCTGTACGGTTTGTTCGCGGTGTTCGCCAGCGGAGGTCCCGCCACGGCACGAGCCGTCAACGGATCGGGGTCCGGCTGCGGATCGAGAACACGCACCGACGTGCCCGCGATCTTGGCCGCGGCACGGCCCGCCACCTGCCGGGCGGGCGTGGCGCTGTGCTCGATGCGGATCTTCCGCAGGCCGGGCCCGTACTGGGACACCGTCTGGAAGAACGACTGGAACGCGGTGGTCCGCAGGTTCGTTGTCCGCACCTCGACGGCACCTGAGTCCACGGTGGCCAGGACGGTGTCCTCGGCGTTTCGCAGCTCGGCGCGCACGGCGTAGGTGCAGGTCACCTCCGGGTCGGCCGCCATCCACTGGCCGATCCGCACGGTGGGCGCCTGGTCGAGGAAGTCTGTGCGGTATCCCGCTTCGACGAGGTCGATGACCTGATACTTGGTGGCGGTGCCTGAGGCCACCGCGAAGGCGGCCTTGCTCGCCGAGCCGGGACAGGCGATCCCGGAGTCCGGCTCGGTCACCCAGGTCCCCGCGCCTGTGGCGGAGGTCCACCCGGTGAGCTGCCCGGCGCCGTCGGGGTTGCCGACCAGCTCCGCGGGGCGGGGGCCGGGCCCGATCAGCACCCGCACGGTGGTCCCGGTGACCTGGAAGCCGTGGCCGGTATCCGTTCCGGAGGGGTTGCGCCCGCCATGCTCCACGGAGACGTACCGGACCCCGGGTCCGTAATCGCGCAGCCGCAGCAGGATCTGCCTCCAGTCGGGCCGGTACGGGATCCCGGTGGCCGGGATGACGTCCACGGTGTCCGAGCGGACGTCCTTGACCACCTGGCCGGCGGCGTCCAGAAGCCGTACGCGCAGGTAATACTGGCAGCCAGCGGTGGTCACCGCGCTGACCCAGTCGCTCACGCCGAGGTCCGGGGCCCCGTCCAGGTAGGGGTCGGTGAGGCCGGCCGCCGCACGTAAGTCGATCAGCTGCGACTTGCGGCACCAGCCGTTCGCACCGGCGCCCGCCGTGAAGGAGGTCGTCCAGCCGAGGGCGTCGGCGTACCCCGAGGCGACCTGCCAGGAATTCTCCAGTACCGACCATCCGCCGACTCCGTCTTGGCCCGACCCGTTCGCCAGCACCTGCCGCTGAAGGCCCGGGCCGGCGAACGAGAGCTGCTGGGCGAGAACGGTCAGTACGGTCGTGGCGTCACGCCCGCGTACCAAGTCGCGGATGTGTGATGCTTCCGGCGCGGCGAGGCCGAAGACGTCCACGAGCAGCGCGGCCTGGTCCATGATGAGGCCGGACGGGGCGGCGGCGAGCACGGCGGCGAGCGGGCCGTAGGCCCAGCCGAACATCTGGAAGGCCGCCAGCAGCGGATCGGAGGGCGCGGCCCGCCCGCCCGGCCAGTGCGGGCTGAGCGTCAGCAGTGCGTTCGCCAGCGGGTCCGCGGCAGGCACGGTGATCAGGGCGGCGCATGCCCGCACCCCCTCATCGGCCTGGCAGGCCAGCGTCCAGGTGCCCGGAGCCGGTGCGCGCAGCACCAGCGCTCGCGGCCGTCCGTCCGTGCCGAGCACGACCAGGGTGTTCCCGGTGTTCTTGGCGGTGCTGTGAACCGTCCCGTCCGGGGCGGTCACCGTGATGCGCGCGCCGGTCACGGGGCCTCCGGTGACCGGATCGGCGACGCCTGCGTAAAGGACGGGTGTGCCCGGGACCACCTCCACGCTGCCGGCGAGCAGACCCGCCGCGCCATCCACATTGATCTCGCATGCCGCGAACCCGTCCTCGCCCTTGACCGTGAAGCCGTCCACGTGCGCTCGCTCTCCCTGCTGTCATGTGACCGGGGGCATTCCGTGCGGTCCGTTACGCACGGGGCCGTCGGGAGTTCCCGCCGTCGCCCGTCACGTGAAAAGGCCGTCCTTCAGGTAGGTATGCATCTGCTCGGCGAGGTTGAGGTGGGTGAAGTCGATGGCGGTGATACGCCACGTCAGGTAGCCCGCCTCACGCAGAGCCGGGATCGCCCACTGCTCCACCGACGCCAGGCTCGGCGTGTAGTGCCCGGAGGAGTTGGTCAGCACGATGTCCCTCTGCTTGTTCCGGACGCGTAACATCCCTGCCGTCTGGGCGCACCCGCCGCCGTTGAGCTGGCTGTGCCGCACGTACAGCTCGTGGCCGCCTGCCCGGTCGCTCATGTCCCGGTACCGGAACACGCCGTCCTCGTCCATGACGAAGATGTAGAACCCGTCTGGGATGGGGGCGACCGGCAGCGGCCGTAGCCGCTGCCCGCCGATCGTCTCCATCGGCCCGTAGAACTGCAGGTGGTAGACGTCCTCGGCCAGGCTTTCCGAGCCTATGCCGAACAGGCCGCGATCGGCGCAGGACCTGGTGAGGTAGCGGTTGTAGGCCCAGCGCGGCAACCCGTACAACTGCGGAGTGAGGAACATCAGCGCGCCCGCCGCCCGCATGGTGCGCGTGGCCGGCGGCCCGCCCATCGTCATGGCGAAGACGGACCAGTCGTAGGGGTTCCAGCCGAGGGTCTGGGCGACCAGGCCGTGAACTGGCCAGGCGTGCGGGATGTACTTCCAGGATGTGACGAAATGTAGATGCAGCACATTGGTCACGGTGGTGACCAGGCCACTCGCCACGGTGCTGAGCCCGGCCGCCCGGCCGAACCACCCGTCGCCGTACGGGGACGTCGTGATCGCCGGCGCGAGGGGATCGGGCGCCGCGGCGGACATCGATCCTCCGGGATCGGCCGCCGGCGTCAATGCCCGCCCGAGTACGGGATCGTAGGGCGCCGTGCCGTGGGGCGCCAGGCCGGAGAGCGGGTCGAGTTCCTCCGCGAGCAGGGGCAGGAGGGGTTTCCCAGACGTGGCGGATCGGGGCAGCGCGCTCTGCGGGCGGCCGAACGCGTCCAGCTCGGAATACCGGATCAGCCGCCCATCGGGATCGACGACGGCCCTGACGCCGCCGTCGGCCCCGCGGATCGGATAGCTCATCCGGCCGTCGTCCTCGACGGCGACCGCTCCGAAGGGGCCCGGTATCAGGTAGCGTCGGCGCACGGTCGTGTTGCCCGCGACATCGGTCACCGCGTCGAACTGGGCGAGCGGCGAGCCCGCGGGCGTGCGCAGCGTGAGCGAGCGCACGGTGAAGCCGTCGCCGTCCGGAGCGGCCACGCGGCAGACCGGCCGGTCCGCCGCGTCGAAGCCGAAACCGACGTCGTACGGGCAGACTCCGGCGGACGCGAACCCGCTCACGGCGTCGTTGCCGGGCGTGTAGGTCAGCGAGCCGACGCCGGCGGACGGCAGGCCGGTGACGCGCCCGGCGGGGTCGTAGTCCAGCGACCCGCTCGATCCCGTCCCGCTGATGGTGACGTCATCGACGCGTAGCGCGCCGTTCCTGCCGTTGACCAGCCGCAACGCCACCTCGGTCACGCCCGCGCCGCCACTGGCGCCGAGACCGGGCGGGAGTGTGGCGAGGTCGAGGGTGAACGACTGCGGGCTCCACGTGGTGGTCAGCCCGTCGAGCGCGCGCACGAGCCGATGGGCGAGCGGGCCGTCGGGGCCTGACACGGTGACATACCAGCCGAGGACCCCGGGGCGTCCGGCGAGATCGGCGTCGGCGGAGATCCGGTACGCCACCGTGTAGCTTCCGCGCGCGTCGAACCGCCACCGGTACTCCAGGTAGCACGAACCGCCCGGAGATCCTCCGCCGGGGAGACGGAGGCACTTGGCGTTCTGGTCGGGCACGACCGGCTCCACGGCCGGTCCCCCGGGGCCGGCGTTGGCGCTGCCCCATGTCCAGCCGGCGCTGGGCCGATCGAAGTCGCAGCCGGTCGTGAGCGTCGTCTCGACCTCCAGCACCCTGTCCGACTCCGTCTGCGCGAGCAGGACGTCGCGGGTGGCGTCTTTCGGCGTGTAGCGGTAGACGGACAGGGAGTCGCCGCGACGCACCTCCCGGAGGTTGCCGTCGCGGTAGTAGGTCACGCCATCGCCCGCCCCTCCCAGGTAGGGCATGGCCGCGATCACGCGTCCCGCCGTGTCGTACCCGAACCGCTCGGTCGTGTCACGCACGGGATAGAGGGCGCCCGGTTCCGTGAACCACATCGAACGCCGCCGTGCCACCTTCCCGTCGTGGTAACCGCCGGGTCCGGGATAACCGCCATCGGCGTAGCCGATCTCCTCGCTATAAGTTCCGGTGGTGATCCGCTCCGGCCAGCCCGCCGCCGTGTAGTCCAGCCTCACCGGTACGGCCCCGTCCGCGTAGGAGATGGACCGGGGAGTGCCGTCGGGGTTGTAGGCGAACCGCGAATAGATGCCGCTGGTGTCGGGACGGGGCCCGAGCCGCTGGAAGGCGCCCTCGTCAGGCGGTGCTCCGACGGCGACCACCCGCCCGGTCCGGTCGTAGGTGTAGGCAACGCTGAGCGGCGGCGATCCGTCGCTGACGGCCTTGGGAAGGTCGATCCTCGCCGGCCGCCCGCGACCGTCGTAGGCGTAGGACGACTCCCAGACCGTGTCGGCGTAGGCGGGTGCCGAGACGCGATAGCGGGTGACTTGCCCCCGGGTGTCGTAGGCGTACGACTCGGTGACCCCGGTGCCGGCCACCGAGGTGAGCCGCCCCTCGTTGATGGCGGCACCTCCCTCTGCTCCGGCGCCGTCCGTGGCGGTGTCGTAGACGAAGGACTGCCGGACCTCGTGGGCGACCCCCGTCCCCGGCCATCGCGGGTCGTCCACATGCTCGATGGCGGCTTCCCACGCGACGGCGGTGTCGGCGATCGTGCCCGCCTCGACCACCCGGCCGAGCCGGTCCAGGCGGCGGTAACCGATCCGGACCGGGCTTGCCGCCGCGCCGGCCGCGTCCATGCGGAAGCGCGGTCGGCCGAGACCGTCGTACGCGAACCGGGTACTGCCCGTCTCCGGGGTGACCAGCAGCGTCAGCCGTCCGAGGAAGTCGTAGCCGAACGTGGTGGGCCGGCCGGTGCCGCCGTCGAAGGAACTGGGTGGTTCGATCCGGGTGAGCTGCCCGGCCGCGTCGTAGGCATACCCGCGTGTCAGGGACGTGCCGTCGCCGAGCTCGACGCGCTGCGCCACCAGCCGCCCGCCGGGCGTGGCGAGAGCGTGGGCGAGGGCGCCGTCCGGTCCGGTGACCTCCAGGAGCCGGTGGTTGCCCGCGGCGGCGTCGGGCACCAGCCCACGCATCGGGCCGGTGACGGTGTTGCGCGCGTAGGCCATCGTGGCGGCGTGGTCACCGCCGACGGCGAGATCGTCGCCGGGCAGCCCGAGACGGAGCGGTCTGGTCAGCGGGGAGCGCTCGTGGTCGATCCGGGTGAACGGGCTGCCGTTGCCCCGCTCCAGGTAGTGCTGGAGGGTCTGGTTCCCGCTCGGGAGGTAGGCGGTCGCCCCACCGGCGATGAGGTTGCCGGTCGCCGCCACGGGGGCCAGCACGGGGTTCTTGCCATAGGCCACCCTGCCGAGGTCGTCGTAGACCACCCCACGTGCTTCCACCTGCTGGGAGTCGCGCAGTTCGAGCGACTGCTGCGCAATGCCCCTCCCGTCGTGCAGCGTCATCCGCAGCTCTGGATCGGTCAGCGCGATGAGGTTCGCGAAGGCTCCCGGCCCGGTCAGGGAGAGCCCGAGGGTGCCGTCCGGGACGAGTCCGGGAAGCCGGGCGGAAAGGATCTGGCGGCCGGACGCGAAGAGGCTCACCCGTCCGTCGAGCACCGAGAAGACCAGGTCGCCATGGGTGAAGTCGCCCGATTGGGTGATCGGAGTACGCCAGGTGGAACCGTCCAGGTACTTGAGCGACCACGCTCCGTCCTTGTGGGAGACGAGCACGTTTCCGCAGCCGACGGCGACGTCGCCCGGTGGTGTCGGCTCGCCGGTTCCGGGCGGCAGGACCTGGACGTAGACGACGTAGTCGGGAGCGGAGAAACCCTTGAGCAGGGCACGGTCGCGCCACGGCCCCGAGACGGTGCCCGCCTCGCCCCCGGTGCCGGCGAACGTGAGCCTGCCCGCCGCCACGTCCCATCCGGAAGGCAGGTCCCACAAGGCCCGGTCGGAGGCCTCGAAGTTCTGGTGGACGGCACCGTCGCCCGCCACCGCTTCGAGCAGTGTGTTCGGCAGGTTCTCGGCGTAGTCGCCGTCGGAGGTGAGCAACCGGGCGAAGCCGGGCACGCGTAGCCGTGCCACCGAGTCGTCGGGGCCGAGCGTCGCGGTGACGATCCGGTTGGCGTCGCGGATGAGCCGGAACGTCGCGCCGTTCGGGCCGAGCGATCCGAGGGGGAGCCCCGTGAGGGGGTGCGTGACCTCGGCGTGGAACGCCGCGTCGACGGGCTGGAAGCGCAGCCCGTCGACCAGGACCTGCGCGCTCGTCCCGGCGTTGCGCCCGCGGATGGTGACGCTCGCGCGTTGCCCGCCCCGCCTCGCGGCCAGCGGGATGACACCGCTGAGGTAGCGCCATCCGCCGCCGGTCGCGGGCACGTCGAGCGGGATCGCGTCGCCGAGCCGCTGAGGCGACTCACCGAGGGTGGAGATCGTGATCTCGAACCGGGCCTCTCCTGCGGTATAGCCGGGCGGTGTCTGCGCCCAGCAGGAGAACAGGTAGGTCCGGTCCTGGTCCTCGGGCACGAACGAAGCGAACGGGCCGGCGATCCCCCCGAGGTCGGACACCATCCGCAGGCTCCGGGTGCCGAGGTTGCTCTCACCGGCGACGAGGTGCGCCTCCACCGGGCCGGTGCGGCGGTCGGCGGCGCGGTAGCGCCACGGCCCGGGACTCTCACCGGGCTCGCATCCGTAGAAGTACGCCTCACCTGCCATGACGTCGGCTCCGCCGAAAAGGGCACTCGATCCGGCGCCGCCGTACAGAGTCGTGTTCCGGCGGCCGAGCGTGTCCCGCGTCCGGGTCACGAGCCCGCCGGCCGTGCGCGATGTCACCGTCTCCCGCGGCAGCCACCCGTCCTCCGGCGCCACCAGCTGACCGCGCCACTGGGTGAACGGCCGGGGGTCCGGGCGGGTCGCCACGTAGGAGGCGCTCGGCGCCCAGCATCCGGGTCCCGAGCCCCAGTCGTCGTCCCAGGCCGTCACCATGCCTTCGGTGAGCATGCCCGCGGCCGACGTCATGATCTGCACCACCGGCGTGAGGAGGTTCGCGGTGCGGTCGGGGTCGTAGACCTCCCACCAGTAGGTGAAGGCGGTCTCGACGGCCGTGCCGTCAGGCAGCGTCTCGCCGACCCTGGTCACGCGCCCGGTCCTGGCGTCGTGGACCTGGGTGCGGTGCTGGGGCACGCCGTCCACGGCGGTGACGTCCTCGCGGGAGCGCACCCAGGCGCCCATCGCGCGAGGCCCGGTACGCGCGGGCGTGGCCCACCACCAGCCCGTGGCCCGCGTCACCTCGGTGCCGCCGTCCTGGGTGTAGCAGGTGGCCGAGTGCTGCACGCCGCGCACTCGGGACAGGTGCGCGGCCGCGTTGGTCGAGAGACCCGCCGGATAGCTCAGGCCCGCGGCCTCCTGGCTGGTCAGGCCGTTGAAGAATTCCACGACCGTCCGGCCGCTCATCGGCCGGGTGGCGTCGGCCGTGCCGGGTGCGACGGTGGTCCGCGCGGAGGCGAGCAGGTGGCCGTCGGCGGAGACGGTCGCTGTCTCGGAGGCCACCGCGTAGCCGATGGAAACCGTGTTGTAGGCCCCGTCGGGTCCGGTTCCCGTGTGCACGCCGGAACCGTGCAGCTTCACCGACGTGACGGCGAGCGGTGTGAGCGGACCGCGCACGTCTCCGGTCACCGCGCGGTACAGCCGCAGCTTGGCGCCCTCGTTCCAGACGCCCGTGTAGGCCGCGAAGGCCGTCGCTCCCGCGCCGGTCAGCCGGGCGCCGCGGAGCCTGATCGGCGTTGCCGCGCTGCCCGGTTCCAGCGGTACGGCGGTGATCCCCGCGTCGGCCCCTGTGCCGCTCTGGTAGATCAGATAGGACTCCGCGAACAACTCCGCACCGGTGAAGGCCGCGTCGAGGTCGAAGGCGCGCGTCCAGCCGCCGGACGCGCCGAGGAGGACCAGGCCGGTGTCGATGATCGCGTACCTGCTGGTCGCCCCGGGTTGCCAGGAGCCGAATCTCGCCGCGGCCGCCGTGCCGCCTCGCACGCTCACTCCGCTCAGCCCTTCGGCGTACCCCCAGCGGCCCGCGCCCGCGGCGGCCGGGTCGTAGACGATCAGGTCGTAGGTGGTGGCGCCGTCCGAGGAGCGATCCGAGGTGGTGGCCCGGGTGATGTGATCCCCGCCCAGGGTCAGGACGGCGTCTCCGGGACGGGCGAGCAGGGACAGATCCTGGTGGAACCATCCGGCACCGTCGTAGCGGTAGGCGTCCTGGCCGATCAGCACGGTGTCGCGGCGCAGGGCCACCGGCGGGAACGCGCCGGTGGTGTCGCTGGTGGTCCTCCCGCCCAGGGGAGCCGTCACCGGCGCGCCGGCGTCCCACCGCACGGCCTGCCAGGTCACGGCGCGCTCGGTGCCAGAAAGGCCCTCGCAGGTCAGCACGGCGAAGCCGTCGCCCTGGGCGACGTTCAGCCGGTTCAGCCCCGCGGTCCACGACCGCAGGCGGTAGGACTGCGCGCTCCAGCCCGTGACCGGGTGGGGGCGCACCAACGTGAGATCGAGATCGAGATCGGGTCCTGGGCCTCCCGCGCAGATCCGGGTGATCGTCTCACCGGCGCCGTCCAGTGAGGCCAGCGTGGTCCCTGCCGGGGCCGCGCAGTCCAGCCTCTGCCAGGCCGCGCCGTCGAACCACCGGACGACCATCGTGCCCGTGCGGGAGGCCAGTAGCGCCAGGGCCCCGTCCGCCCCTGCCGCGGCGACCGCCTCATCCGCCGGCAGCCCGATGGGTTCGGCGGTGGCCGAGCCGGTCCAGCCGCCGGGCGTCTCGGGGTCGGCGTGGAAGAGCGTGTAGGTGGTGGCGCCGACGATGGCGAAGCACCGCGTGCCGGGGATCACGCGAAGTGACTCGTACGTTCCGGCCGGCACGGGAACGGTGCCGCCCACCCAGCGTCCTTCCCACCGGTAGGCGTTGGCGGTCGTGGTGCCGTCGTCGCCCGGCCAGAGCACGACGGCGTAGTCGTCGCCGAAGGTGATCCCGGGTTCCGTGCGCCCGGCGCGTGGGGGAGGGGTGAGGGGGATGTCGCGCCGGGCGAGCGCAGGCGCGGGACGGTTGTAGGCGAACTCCGCCACCCCGCCGGCCGACGTGGTCACCGTGAGCAGGGCGCCGTGGGAAGGCGAGATCGCCGACAGGTCATAGCCGAAACCGACGGCGGGCACCGGGTAGCCTCCGGGAGTGGTCCGGCCGACCGTGGTGAGCAGGCGCTTGATCCGGTCGCCCGTACCGATCGTCGCCGGGCCGCCGGTGTCGCCGTACCCGAGGGTGGTGATGGTCAGCGTCGTCCCCGCGGGAGTGATCGCGGCCACCGATGCCAGCGCCCGGGTGCCGTACCGCGACTGCCAGGCGGGGGAGCCGTGGTGCGGGTCGGCGTACTCGCGCGGGTCCTTGTCCGTGTACGCCAGCTCCAGCCGCCCGCCGTCGTGTCCTTCGACACCGCGGAGATAGGTGGCGCGGGTGAACGGCGCGCCGCCTGCGAGCTGAGCCGTGTCCTGCAGGTAGGTGTAGGTGGTGGTGTTGCCCCACACGTCGGTGCGGGAGGACAGCCACCAGCCGGTCGCCGCCCGCCTGCGGCCCTTGGTCTGGACGCTCGCCCCGGTCCACCCGCCGACGGTGTGGCCCCACTCGACGGCGCCGTTCTCACCGTCGCCGCCGAAGACGAGCCGGGTGCCGTCGTCGAGGATCACCGTCCACGCGTCCCCGGTCGTGCGGGTGCACCGCCAGAACGTGTGGGGTGTGGTGACGTACGCGTCACCGTCGGGAAGCAGGCGGTAGCCGGCTCCGTTCAACCGCAGCCGGTACCCGTCCGGACCCATGCTGATCCGGTCCGTCTCCAGCGTCCAGCCGAGCCCCGCCACCCCCGTCGGCGCCGCGAGGTTCCACCCGTCCCTTACCGCGTCCACCATCCCGCTGTCATAGCTGAGCAGCACGTCGCCCACCCCGGCCAGCGAGGCCAGCGGCAAGGTGAATCGCACGGTCCCCGTGTAGGCGTCAGCCGCTTCACGCAGGTCATCCAGCCTCAGCATCTCGCCGTGCCTCCTAGAGGAGCTCTTGCATCTCGATGACGTCGGGTATCCGAGCGGCTGAGCGCCGCAGGAGCTGGCTTGTGACCTGGCGCACGACGCTGCCGAGCCCTTGTCCCTCGGCCGAGCCCAACGCCGCCGGGGCCGCCAGCGCCGGAGCCGCCACCGCCGGGGCCGCCAGCGCGGGGGCCGCCAGCGCGGGGGCCGCCAGTCCGAGGGCGGCGGCGATCTCAGGGCCGAAGATCGCGAGCCCGGCGCCGAAGACGAAGAGGGCGCCGATCCCGCCGAAGAGCGGGCCCCATAGGGAGAGGAAGTCCAGACCGAGAGGATCGGCGTGCAGCAGCGGGTCGTTCCTCGTGTAGATGTACCGGTTCGTCCGGCGGCCGTCGACGGGAGGGCCGAACAGATGATCGTGTCCGGTGAAACGGGCCAGGTGGGCGGCGTAGACGCGGGCCCGCATGTGCAGCAGTTCGGGGGTGTCGGTGACCACGCCGGACCGGCCCGCGTAACCGTACGGCTGGTCGAGCGGGTCGCCGCCCGTCCGCGTCCCGAACAGGTCGTAGGCGTGCCGCGCCACGAGGACGCCGTCACGGACCAGGCCGATCGTGCTCCCCTGGCCATCGAAGACGTATGTGGTGAACCGCCCCGCGGCGTCCTCGGCGCCGATCAGGCCCACACCGTGCACGTACCGGTCGCGGGCCGCCGGGGTCTCGGCGACCAGCAGGCGATCGCACCCCGCCGTCCAGGACGCGGGAACGGCGCTCACGGCGCGGACCGGGTCGGCCTGCTCCCTCCAGGGATGGGCATAGCCTCCGACGTCGTAGCGATAGATGGTGGCGCTCTGATCCCGCTGGACCCGGACCCGCAGGCCGTCCGCGTCATAGGTCGCCTTCCGGCTCCCGAGATCTATGAGCGCGTTGAAGACGTCGTAGGTGGCCGTTCCCTTCACCTCCGGTATCTGGCTCATGTTCCCGTCGCCGTCATAGCCGGGGACGACGCCGTCCACGCCGGTCAGGCGGCCCTGCTCGTACACCATTGACCGGTCTTTCACCGGGTCCGGCCGGGCGGTGAGGATCTCCCGCACCTCGGTGACCTCGCCGAACGCGTTGTAGCCGTAGGTCGCGCGGGCGAGCAGTGCCGTGCCGAGCCAGGTGGACAGCTCGCGCAGGCGGCCTTCGTCGTCGAGGCCGGTGGTCGTCCGGACCCCGCCGGGTGCGGTGACATCGGCGGGCTCGCCGGTCGGATGGTAGCCGTAGGTGGTCACCCGGCCCGCCCAGTCGGTGACCTTCCTGAGCCGTCCCAGCGCGTCGTAGGTGTGCCGCACGGTCACCGGCTGTTCCCCGGCGGGCGAGGGATAGGTGAGGGTGTCGATGCCGCCGAGCGCCGCGTAGGTATAGCCGGTCCGCTGGCCGCCCGAGGTCCGGCCGCTCAGCCGTCCCAGCGTGTCGAACGTGCGGACGATCTCGGCGACGTCGCCGACGCGCGTCTCCGCCCGGTTGCCGTTCGGGTCCAGGATGTGGTGGATCGACGGCCCGCCGGGCACGGTGATGTCGATCAGGCGTCCCGCGGTGTCGTATCCGTACGTCACCACCTGGCCCCGGCCGTTGCGGAAGGAAGCGATCTGCCCGTTGGGCGTGTAGGTGTAGGTCTCGTTCTGCCCGGCCGGGCCGGTGACCTCGCGCAGCCTGCCCGCCGCGTCGAACCGGAAGGCCGGGCCGCCCGCGCGGTCGGTGTCGACGACCAGGCCGACCAGCCCATCGGCGTAGGAGTAGGCCGAGGTGGTGGTCGAAGCGGTACGGTCGCCGCCGGCCTTGGCGACGCCGATCGCGCGGTCCAGCGGGTCGTAGGCGAGCGTCGTGGACCGGGCGCTCGCCCCCTGGCCGCGCCGGACCTCCACCAGACGGCCCAGCCCGTCGAAGAGCCGCAGATGGGTGCCGCCCCCGGAGCCGGTGACGGTGACGGCCAGGACGGCGGAGCCGTGGCCGGGCACGGTCGAGGCAGGCCCGTAGGCGTAGCGGGTGCTCATGCCCCGCTCGTTCACCTGCTCGACCACCCGGCCGAGGGCGTCGGTGGTGACGCTACGGGTGAAGGGGGCGGCCTGCGTGCCGTCGGCCACCGGTAGCGCGGTGGTGACGCGCAGACCCCACGTCGGAGGAGATCCGGCCAGCGGGATGCTCTCGTAGCGGGTGGTCGTCTCCCCTCCGGCGGTGTCGACGCGCGACACCTCCCGGTCCAGCGCGTCGAGCGTCGTGCGGCGGGTCAGCGGGCCCGCTCCACTGGGGCCCGGCTCGGGCAGCGTGACCGTCTCGGTGAGGTCGAACGGGGTGGTGCCGGGCGGCGCGCTCGCGCGGGTCGCCATGGCATAGGCGTGGAGGGTGAGATGGCCGCCCGGGTCGGTCTCGGTCACGACGCGGCCGAGCGGGTCCAAGGTTCCCCGCTCGACCACCCCCGCACCGAGATCCGCGGAGACGAGGCGCTCCTCACGGTCGTGCCCGAGGGTGATCGCGTCACCGCTCGGCCGGACGATGCTCCGGGGCAGCCCCGCCTGGTCGTACAGGTATCGGGTGACATGGCCGAACGGGTCGGTGACGCTGGTGATCCGGCCTTCTCCGTCGTAGGCGCAGGCGGTGACGAAGGCCGCGCTCTCCGGCTGGTTCGCGAAGCGGACCCGCCTGCCGACGAGGCGGCCCATCGCGTCGCACTCGCGAATCTCCGTCCGTGCCGCGGAGATCCCGGCATCGCCTTCGCCGGCGACGGCCCGCCGGGCGACCGTGCGCGGCCAGCCCCAGCGGTCGTAGCCGAGCTGGGTGATCCCGCCGGGGTCGGACACCGTCGCGATCCGGCCGTGCTCGTCGTACGTGAGCGTGCTCACGGCCCCGTAGATGTCGGTGATCGTCTGCGGAAGACCCTTGAACGTCCCCGGCCGGTAGGTGACCGTCGCGACCTGGCCGGTCGGGACGACGACCCGCCGCGGGAGCATCCCGTCGTACTCGTAGACCGTGGTGTTGCCGAGCCGGTCGGTACGGCCGCGCAGCCGGTTGAGCTCGTCGAAGACGCTCCGCTCCACGCCGCCGAGCGGGTCGGTCACGCTCGTCCGGTTGCCACGGCCGTCATAGGCGTACCGCCACAGGTTGCCGCGCTCGGACGAGGCCGCGGGGCCCTCGAACACCGATCGGGTCACCATTCTGCCGTTTCCGTCATGGGTGTAGCGGGTGCGTCGTACCCGGTCGTTCCCGAGCTGGACGACCTCTTCCGACGGCAGATGGGTCGCGGCGCCGAGCGTGTGGACGCTCACCTGGCCGAGACGGTCGGTCACGGTGGTCGTGATCGTCCGCGTGTCGCCGGACAGCGCGTACGCGAAGGTGGTGCCCCATGGCTCTCCCGCGGCGATCGCCCGGCCGTCGCGCTGGAAGGTCACCCGCCCGTCGGTGTAGGTGTTCTCAAGGATGATCGCCCCGGTGGTGTCCGTCGCCGTCGTCATGCGCGACCGGCCGTCGTACGTGAAGTGGCGGGTGCCGCCCAGCGGGTCGGTGACGGCCGTCAGATTCCCGGCCGTGTCATGGGCATAGAAGACGGCCGCCCCGGTGTCGGCGGTCACCGAGGCCACCCGGCCGCCGGGGTGGTAACTGAGCTCCAGCCAGTGGCCGGACGGCTCGGTCACCCGTTCGAGCCGCCCGTTCCGGTAGGTCAGCTCGGTCGTGTTCCCCGGCGGATCGGTGATCGTGCGCAGCGCGCCGCCCGGGTCGAACCCGTAGACCGACTGTTCCCGGGTGGTCAGGCGGTAGTTCAGAGAGGCGTCCACCTGCAGGGTGCTGCCGGTCGGCACGCCGCGCTGAGGATGGTCGCCGGTCGTCCCCGCCGGCACGTCGAAGACCACCGTGGACAGGCCTTCACCTCCCCAGCTCACGGTCACGGCCGTCCCGTCCGGGGCCCGCACCACCCGCGTGTTGTAGCAGTGGTTCCACCGGGCGCCCATCGGCGTGGCGGGCAGGGAAGGCTCGTCGCCGGGCAGCGCGAGGTCGCCGCGGTAGGCGACCTCGAAGACCAGCGGCACGACCCCGGGAACGACGAGGTCCCGGTTGGCATAGCCCAGCGCCCCGGTGGCGAGGTTCACCGGGTCGCCGCGCTCCGGCGTGCCGGGGACCGGCGGCCGCTCGGCCTGGCCCGCCGTCACCTCGCGAGAGGCCCACGGCCCGTACGCCGGTTCCGCCCCGCCATAGGGCACGACCACTCTGACCTCTACGGTGTAGGCGGTTCCGTTCACCACATGGGTCTCGGCGGCGGGAAGGATCACGGCCGTTCCGGCGATGCCGGAACGGCCGAACTCCAGGCCGGGCGTCCGCGACCGGACGCGGGCCTCGAACGTGGCCGACTCGACCGGTTCCTCCATGGTCCAGCCGAGGGTGAGGTCTCCGGCGTCGTTCGAGGTCACGCTGAAAGCCCGCAGGCCGAGCCTGCCCACGCCGAACGCGATCGTGGCCGGACCGCTCCACGGCCCGAGTTCGGTCGACCCGCTCACCGTCCGCACCCGAGCCCGGACCCGTGCGGAGTAGGTCCGTCCCGTCGTGAGGGGATGCGCGGTGGAGTCGGAGAACACGGCGCTGCGCCCCCCGGGATCGGTGACGTCCCGCGTCTGGCTGTCACCGCTCTCCTGGGCGTCGAGCTCGGCCAGGAAACCGAGGAGCGTGGCACCCGGGGCGGAGTCGTACCGCCAGGCCACGGTGATCTGCTTCGCCGGAGCGCGCGCGTAGGTGAGAGGGTCGGGAATGGGCGCGGGAAGCGGCGGCAGGGTCGTTACGGCCTCGGCGAACGGGCTCAGTGCCGCGCCGCGTACGGCTCGTACCCGTACTGTGGCCTGCTTCCCGTCCGCCCCTCCGCTCGCCGGGATCTCCGCGTGGTTCACGGTGCCGTCGAGCCACGTGCGGTACTCGGGGACGTTCTCGCCCGCCAGGACCATCTCGACGTAGTAGTGCTCGGTGGCGGCGTCGCCGGTCCAGCTCGCCCGCAGCATGCCGGTGACCCGGTCGTGGACGGCGGTCGGCGCTCCGGGGGTGACCGCCGTGGTTTCCGTGCTCCAGGGGCCGACGTTGCGTTCCGCGGTGCCCCGCACGGCCACGCTGATCGTGCCGTCCGTACGCAGCAGCCCGGTCACCACTTCGCTGAGGCCGGTGACCGTGACGGCCGGGCCCGCCGATCCGTTCGTGGTGGTCCGGTGCTCATAGGCCACGGTCAGCGGTGGGTTGATCGCGGGCCAGCTCATGGTGAGAACGGGTGACCCGCCCATGGTGGCGGGAGCGGTGTAGCCGATGGCAGGCGCGGGGGCGGCGAGTTGCCGGATGGTGAGGCTCGTGCTTTCGATCGGACCGAGACAGCCGGGGGTGAGCCCGCGTACCCCGCACTCCACGACGGTGCCGTCGGGGAAGTCGACCGGGGGCGCGGGCAAGGCGACCACCCCGGCGGTCGACCGCTGTGCCGCGAACGCGGTCGTCGCCCCGTCCTTGAACAGCCGGAGGTAGGCGTCGGGTTGCCGCGCCGACCAGGTCACCTCGATGGTGTGCGAGGCGACCAGATGGCGCGACACGGGCGCCGCCGCCGCCGGCGCGAGGGGGGTGTTGGCCGGTCCGGTGATTCCGCCCTCCACGGCGGACACCGCGAGACGGTAGCCCTCGGGATCGGCCAGGAGCGTCGTCATGGGACGGACGCGGGCCGTCTGACCCGTTTCGTGGACGACCAGGGTGGCGTCCTTGTACAGGTCCACGTCGTAGACCGAGCCGGGGGACACCTCGGCCCAGACGGCGTCCAGGATGTCCGCCGCCGATCCGTATCGCCAGTCGAGAACCGGTGCGGGCACGGTGTGCGGGGTGAGCCTGACCCGGGTCCACGGTCCGATCGTGCCGTGTCCGAAGACCCTGAGCTCCACGGTGTAGAGCGTCCCGGCGGCCAGCGGGTACGCGGTGTCCGCGAGCGATCGCCCTGTCGAGGCCGGTGACAGCGTCTCGATGTACGGTGCCTGCGTCGTCATGCCGCCAGGGGCCGGCGCCACCCGCAGCCGGAACCCCTCGGCGTCCGGGCGAGCCGGCCACCGGCAGTTCAGGATCTTGTCCGCCATCCGGTATCCGGCTTCCAGGACCGCCTGCGGCGAGGCCTGCCTCGGCTGCGCGGGCCCGAGCGACCCGAGCGCGGCGGCGCGGACGTCCAGACGCCAGGCGGAGTCGCTGTCGAGCAGGCCGGTCGCGTCGTAGGCGAGTGCCGTCCGCCCGGGCAGGATGGTCTGCGGAGCCGCGTCGGCGTCCTGGTAGAGCTCAAGGGTGAAGGTCTGCCGCTGCGCCACGTCCCCCCACCCCGCGGTGAGGCGTTCGGCGGTCGCGTCCCAGGCCAGCGTCACGGACGGAGGCGAGAGCTCGAACGCCGTGATCGTGACGGTGGGGCTCCAGGGCCCCTGCAGGCCGCCGGCGAAGGCGGCCACGGCGGCGCCGAACCGGGTGCTGAGCGGATGGTCGGTGACGATGTAGGTGTTGCCGGGATCGGTGAAGCCGAGGTCGTTGCGACTCCACAGGCCGTCGACCGTGCACAGCCTCACCTGGTAGCCCTCCGGATCGCCGGCCACCGGATCCCAGGCGGCCGACAGGGCTCCGGTACGGAACCGGAGAGAGGAGCCCGTGATGACGGCGGCGGGGTTGTGCGGCGGTGGCACGTTCAGCGGCCAGTTGAGCACCAGCCCGGCCGCCTCCGGCGCGGCACGGCGGAACAGGCCGGTGGCCACCTCCGAGGCGGTGAGAGCTCTGTCCCAGACCTGGACCTCGCTGAGCCGTCCGGTCAGGTCGGCGGGGGAGGCGAGGCCGCCGCCGATGGTCAGATCGCCTCCCGGCATCGGGCGGGCCGTGGTGGCGAGCCCGGCGGACGACATGAACAACAGGTTCTCGTCGACGTAGACGCACACCGTGTAGTGGCCGGCCTGCCCGCCCGCGGCATAGGTCACGGCGAGCCGGTGCCAGCCGCCGTCGTTGATCGCCACCCCTGTCGGACCGGTCCCGGCCGTGCCCATACGGACCTCTATGTTCGCCGCACTGGAGACCGTCAACGCCCCGACTCTGGACCTTGACGGCGAGGTGTAGCGGAACAGCGTCTCGCCCCCGGTGACACTCGTGGTCGAGACCCACATCGCGAGGGTGCCGCTCAGCGCGGGAAACCCGCCGCAACACGGTTCGAGCAGGCGGGGAGAGGAGACCGCCGTCAGCTCGCAGACAGGCTGCGGGTCACCAGCCGAGCTCACGAACTGCAGGCTCGGTGCGGGACGGCCGAGTTGCGGCATTGGATCGCTCCCTTGGACTGCCGTGTTGATCCAGCGCGGCTGGGCTGGAAGGTCAGCGTGCGACCGTGTTGATCGAGGTGATGTTGCCCAGAGCGTCCTGGCTGTAGCTGGTGGCCGACTTCTCGTCGGCGACTCGCCTCACCCGGCCGAGCCCGTCGCGCTCGACGACCTGGTTCCGCAGATACGGCCCCGGCGCGGCGGGACTCCACGGCCCGCTGCTCGCGTCCGTCCTGGCACGGACGCGGACCCGGTAGATCGTGCCCGGCGCGGGCGTGCCGGGGAAGTCCGCCCGCGTGGCGGTGCCGCCGGCGGGCTCACCCCAGACGCCATCCGTGGCGAGCTGCGCGGTATACCCGTTGATCGCCACCGCTCCGGCCGCTTCACTGGATCCGGTGTTTCCGGTGCTTTCGGTGCTTCCGGCGGCGCTGGGGACGGCCTGCCAGCGAGCGGTCATCACCGTGCCGTCGGTCGTCACCAGCACTCCTGACGGCACCGCCGTGACGACCGGCCGGGACGGCCCCCACGGGCCCGAGACGGCGTCACCGATCGCACGCGCGCGCACGGTCAGCGCGGTGTCGAGCGGCAGGCGGCCCTGCAGGTCCGTGGTGACGGTGCCGGTCCGGCGGCCGTCGGCGACCTGCCCGTTCGCGACCCGGAGGCCGGAGGCGGCCAGGATCTCGACGACGTAGCCGGTTACCGGGTCCTGCGCGACCGGCGGCCACTCGGCGTGGAGCACGTCCTGGTCGTAGGTGATCGAGGTGAACGCGGGGGCCTCGGTGATGACCCGGCCGAGCGGAGGGCCCGGCGTCGCGTAGCCGATGGTGCCGACCGCCTGCAGGCCGTTGCCGGCACGGGAGCCGTCCGTGCCGTCCTGCCTGTCGAAGTTCCAGTAGCCGGCCAGCCGTTCCTCGTCGCCGCGCAAGGGAGCGCCGAGGTCGGCCGCTATCTGCCCAGGATCTCTCGCGGCCTGCCAGAACATGACGGAACCCACGCTGCCGGTGAAGAGCTGGTACGGTTCCTCGCCCTGGTCGCTGGTGCCGATCGTCAGCCGCTGGTCGCTGTTGACGTTCAGCGGAGACCGGCCGCGCCCGCCCCCGGTGCCGGGCATCGCCCTTCCGTCGAGGTGGACCTTCATCGCCTCGCCTTGCCTGACCGCCGCCAGGTGGTGCCAGTAACCGTCGTTCACCGTCGACACGGGGGTGGACACCTCATAGAGGTTGACGCCGTCGTTGGTATGGAAGGTCACCGAGCCGTCGGGCTTGACATAGAGCCGGAAACCACCTTGCCGCATGCTCTTCTTGCCCTGCCGCCCGACGATGGTTCCGGAGCTTGCGGCGGTGGCCGTCCTTATCCAGGCCTCGATCGTGAAGTCGCCGACCCCGACCTGGTAAGCGGCGTTCGCGGGCGCCTCGAAGTATCCACCTGCTGAAAGGATCGCGGCATAGTCCACAGTCCACCCTTTGGCCCGTGAGTAGCGATAGATCGCCCCTGCTTTGGCGGATCCGTCGCCGGAATGGATAATGCGACTCTGCCCCGAACAGCCCGGCATCCAAGGTCGCGCGTCGATGCCGTCGCTGTCAAGGATCAATGCGGTGTTCACGCCGGCAGGCGGCCGCGCCTCGGCCGGTGCCCTTCGGAGCCGCCGGGCTGATCAACAAGAACCGCCTGGTCAATGAGCCGTTGTGGGTATGGAGTGTTCGCTCTGCGTAGCGACGCCGATTGTCCCCGTCTCGGTGACGGACGCGGATTCGCGCGGACATTCGTCCGCCAGTCCGCACAGGAAGCGTTGCGGGTGCCGATTATTCATCCGTGCAGGTCAAGCTACATGCTCGTACTCCTTGTCACGATCGGTTACGGCCCTGCCGGCGTTCCAACTCCGCGACCCGCGCGCTCAACCGCTCCACGGACGCTTCCAACCGCGCGATCGTTTCCCGCTGGGCCTCGATCGTGGCCATCTGCCGGACCACCAGCGCGGCCAGCTCGTCATACGACGGGCGACGCTCCGGAATCTTCGGCACCCAACGATCACCCACCGAGCGGGCGGCGCTCACGCCACTTCTGAATGCTTACGATTTCAGACGTTGGAAAGGGGTCAGGTTTTGGGGAGGCTGTTGACAAGCCGCCCCGGTACGCCGAATGAGCCCGCGTAGGCACAGTAGGACGAGACGCCGGCGCTTGCCCCACGTAGAAGGCCATTCCCCGTGATTAAGGGGAATGGCCTTGTCAACCTACGTCGGTGCTGGACTCTCTGCTACGACTCCAACCGCTCATCGAGTTTCTTGAGCGCTCGGTGCGTCTCTGTGGACGAGACTTCGCTGTACATGGGCTTGATCCGGTTGACGGGCATCCGAGATCAGTGGTTCGTCCACGGAAGGATGGCAGGTCTGGCGGCTCGGTTCTAATAGACGACGTAGCAGTTGACGCCGTCCGACTCGCGGTAGCACTTTGCCGTCTCGATGCTGCTGATCTTGGTGTAGACGTTGGCGTTCACCCTTCGCCACGACCCGTGGAAGCTCAGCCAGTAGGCCTCGTACTGGATCGTGAACGCGTCGGTGTCAGCCCAGATGTTCCAGCTGTAGGTTTGGCCGTTCATGCTACGCGTGTCGCAGTTGCCTCCGGGGTTCACCGGGTTCCAGACATTGCCCCCGCCCAAGTTCCAGATGTTGCAGTTCGACCCCTTGCCGACGTTGGTGCTGTTGATGTTCGCGGCGATGACGAGGTTCTGGATGCTGTCGTAACGAATGACGAGACCGCAGCACTCCACGGCGGCGGCGGCCGGAGCCTGCGGTGCGGCAGTGGGGTCGGGGTTGGGCTGCAGCGGGGTCGCGTCCAGCGGCTTCGGCTGGAGGTCGGCCGGCTTGGCATCGGTGCCCGGCTTCTCTGGCGCCTGGATGCTGGGCACGTCGTCGGCGTTCGCCGCGATCGGAGTCTGAATGGCGATGGCCGACACGGCCAGCGCGAACGATACGGCGAGCCAGCGGACTAAGTTGTGCTTTCCTGATGCCATGTGTGGTCCTTAATCTAGGTCTGGGCGTACGACGATCAGGTCCGGCGCCGATGCACAACATTTCTTGGCCGCTCGTGAACGAGCTGGCGTCCGTCCCCCGTGACGTGAGACACAGTGACAGCAACCGCCACCACCGGCAACGCCCAGACGCTCGCCTGGGATGGTGGGACGAAAACCCCCATCCCACCTGCGGGAACGCAGAGAAGTGGGACGCCCCGTCACCGCCAGAGCGTTCGGTACTCCACCCACACGCGGCTCCGCCTCCGTGCGGTCTTCAACGCGGTGAGTTCCGGTGGACGGAGCCCGGGCGGACCTAGGGCCGAGACTCGATGAGGATCGGCTCCTCGGTGACCGTGATCGCGTCTCCTGGCTGGATTGCCTCCGTGGTGCCGTCGAGTCGACGCACCGCGCGGACGCGAGGGCCGGCCGTGGTCTCGGCCGTTCCGTCGATCGTCCAGCGGATCGTCGCCTCGTGGCGATCCCCAGGCTTGGTGACGGTCACCTCGCACTGCCAGACGTTCTCCGGCAGGTTGATGGCCATCCCGTGGCCGCATGACCGGCTGCCGGCGTGGACCAGCCACCGTTGCAGTTGTTCCACTGCCAGCGCGGCGCGGGTGGGGACCCCTCCTACCGCTTGCAGGACGATCGGGATTTTGGTGCCACCCCAGTTGTAGAAATACATGCGTTCGAGATTCAAATTGCGCGCGTACAACCCGGTGAGAAAGAAGCGCACGGCATAATTCCGGGCTGTGGTCTCGTCCAGCGGCCCCTGCAGCAGAATCGAATAGGTGGTGCCGGTGTTCCACACCCGGGGGTGGATACCGGTCTGATGGAACGCCCGATCGGCGGTGGTGACGAGTTCCAGCATGCTTTCGGGTGGGTCGGTCGGGCTGCGTTGGTAGAGCTTGATCCCGGCGACGTCGCAGTAGCCGTACCCACCGAGTGCGGCGAACCGCTGTAGCATCTGACGACCTTCGTCGGTCCATAACTGCCCCATGCCGGGGCATACCAGGGTCGCTTTGGGGTCCGCCGCCCGAATGATCCGGCTGGCCCGGCGCGTCATCTCCGCCAGCGTTTCCATGCTGCCCGCGTAGAATCGTCGATCGTTGCCCAACACCCAAAGCTCATAGGCCTGGATGCGTCCTCTGTAGCGCTTCACCACAGCGCGTACGAATGTGTCCCAGTCGTTCAGGTCGTCGGGCGGCGCCGCTCGTGAGCCGTCCGAGTAGGGGGCCGGCGGACCTGCGGGACTGGCCCACGCGGGAGTGCCACCCGCGACGAACAGCACGGGGAGCCCGGCCTTTTCCGCGCCGTCGATGTGCCGGTCAAGCACTGACCAATCGAACACGGCCCGCTCCGGCTGGATCTCCGCCCAACGGGTCCCGCCGTCCCACAGGCGCACCGCGCCTACCCGGAACGTCGGCATGGCCCCGGTCGCGCTGTTGAGGGTGACACCGAAGAGCGTGCGCGGCACCGGCGCCTCGGGCAGGGTCCACGAGGGGCCGTTCACCCATTGCGGCGTCTGCCGGGAAGGCTGCCGCGCGGGCGATGTGCTCGCCGTCAGGACGAACACGCACAGGATCACCAGCGCCACACCGAGGAACGTGAATCCGTACCGCCCATGGATGTACTTGGACCGCCACGAGATCACGCCGCTCGCCGACGGCTCAGGAGCTCTCCCGGCCGCCTCCTGGTCCAGAAGGTTCTCTCTCGTTACCTGCTGATCAGGGGGCGGCGCGTTCTCGGCGGTGCCGATATGTGGCGGCGGCACGGACTTCGGCGTCCCTGTCCCTACGTGTTCCTGAGAGGCGATTGCGTACGTCCAGCGCCGGTACAGCTCATCCAGTTCGGCCTTGCTCACACCACACGCTCTGGCGATGCGCTCTATCGTCCCGTAGTTGTCGGGCACGATCTCGCCGCGGCAGTAACGGTGCACCGTGGATCGGCTCATGCCGGTGCGGCGTCCCAGGGCCTCGTAACTGCGGCCGCTGCGCTGCTTCAACTCGGAAAGTAATTCGGCCAGACCTTCCGCCGATGCTCCTCCCACCCTCATCTCCCCTGATCCGAAATGGTGGAGCATCCTAGGTGTCAACGGCCAAGTGCGTGTCGCCGCTGGTGGCCAGATAGAAGTCCCCAACTCTTCGAA